>BAHP02000065.1 GCA_000508865.1 Clostridiales bacterium VE202-01 | reverse complement strand
GCTAAATAACACCCGGAGTATCAGGAGCTTTATCTGCAAAATAACGATATGGTCGGCTGGATTAAGGTTGAGGACACAAAAATCAATTATCCCGTTATGCAGTCAAAGGACAACCCGAACTTCTATCTGAAGCACGGCTTTGATAAGGCATACACCGACTACGGCTGTCCTTATGTTCAGGAAAACTGCGATATGGAACTGCCAAGCGACAATATCATTATCTACGGTCATCATATGAACGACGGCTCTATGTTCGCCGGTCTTATGAAATTCAAGGACAAGAGCTTTTGGGAAAAGCACAAAACAGTATCCTTTGATACGCTGACCGATAGACAGACCTATGAAGTAATTGCCGTGTTCAAAACCGTAGTATATACGGATAGTCCCGACAGCTTCAAATATTATCAGTTCGTCAATGCGGACACCGCCGAGGATTTCACTGCCTATGTTGAGAAGTGCAAGAAACTGTCGCTTTACGAAACCGGCATAACCGCCGAATACGGCGACAAGCTCCTGACCCTTTCCACCTGTGAGTATTCCCGGACAAACGGCAGACTTGTTGTAGTGGCGAAGCTAATAAACGAATAATACAACAGGTAGTTCAGCCTGCATAGGAAGGAGGGATTGTATGGCTGATATTAAAACGAAAGACAATGCAAAAGGTACGATACGAACAATAGATAAGGCTGCCGTCGCAACCCAACGAATGAAGCAGGCGTATATCGCAACAAAAGAAAAGGCGGAGCGGTCGGTAAATGCCAACAGCAGTTCTGCCGAGGAATACGCTTCCGATAAACTGGAAAGCGGTATTGACGAGGTGTTTCACGATGGTGCCTATGCGTTTGACAAGGCGGGACGAAAGGGACTTGAAACCACAAAAGAGAATATCCGCACCGCAAAGGACGGTATTCAGCGTTTCAAGCAGCAGCGAGCCGAGCAGTCTTTGAGAAAACAGGCTTCGCAAAACACAAGCTCTGCGATTAAGACTGTCGATAAGGCGGAAAAGACCATAAAGCAGTCTGCCACTTCCTCCGGAAAGAAAACCATTAAGTTTGCCGGAAAAGAAGCAACAAAGACCGCACAGAAATCGGTTAAGACGGCTGAGCAGACTGCAAAGACTGCGATAAAAACCAGTCAGCAAGCGGCAAAAGCGGCACAGAAAACAGCTCAGGCGACAGTTAAGGCTTCGCAGAAAGCGGCACAGGCGGCAAAAGCCACAGCCAAAGCAACAGCCGCTACGATTAAAGCCGCAGCCAAAGCCACCATTGCCGCAGTAAAAGCAATCATAGCGGCGGTAAAAGGTCTTATTGCCGCTATCGCTGCCGGCGGTTGGGTTGCGGTGGTAGTAATTATTGTGCTATGTCTTGTAGCCTTGATTGCAGGTTCTGTGTTCGGTATCTTCTTTTCGGGAGAGGATTCCGGCACGGGAATGTCAATGCAGACAGTCGTTCAGGAAATCAATCAGGAATATGATGACCGATTGGAACAGGAAAAGAACTCTGTAAGCTATGATGTGCTTGAAATGAGCGGAAGCAGAGCTGTTTGGAAAGATGTTCTTGCGGTCTATTCTGTTAAAGTGAATACCGACCCCGACAATCCGATGGAGGTTGCTACGGTTGATGAAACCAAGAAGCAGCTACTGTCGGATATTTTTTGGGAAATGAACGATATTTCTTCCCGAACGGAAACGAAAACCCATACCGAAATCGAAGAAAGCGACGACGGACACGGCAACATCGTACAGACCGAAACCACAGTAACAGAAACTTTCCTGTATATCACGGTATCGCACAAGACCGTTGATGAAATGGCGGCTATGTACGGATTTAATCAGGAGCAGAAAGAGTATCTTGCCGAGCTGCTAAAGGACGAAAACAATCAACTATGGTCTCAGGTGCTTTACGGTATCGGATACAGCGACGACCAAATCGTAACGGTTGCCTTGTCACAGGTGGGTAATGTAGGCGGTCAGCCTTACTGGTCTTGGTACGGATTTGACTCCCGTGTAGAATGGTGTGCCTGCTTCGTCTCTTGGTGTGCTAACGAGTGCGGATATATCGACGCCGGTATTATTCCAAAGTATGCCGGCTGTGTAAACGGTGTACAATGGTTCAGAGACCGAGGACAGTGGGCAGACGGTTCGTATGAGCCTTCGCCCGGTACAATCATTTTCTTTGACTGGGAGGGCGACGGTGTGACAGACCACACCGGTATTGTTCAGAAATGCGAAAACGGTACAGTCTATACCGTTGAGGGCAACTCAGGCGACACTTGCAGAACCAAAACATACCCTGTCGGAAGCTCTGTTATCTACGGATACGGTATTCCGGCATATTAAAAAGATGGCTGCTCGTTTGAGTAGCCATCAAGTACATTATGAGAAATCAGGTATTTACTCAAGAACAAATATAACCTTCTGAAGCCTTTGTCCCAACAAGAGAAATATGCGGATATATACCATTGACAACATCTTCATAGAATTTACGACCGATTCTTGCAGATGTAACTCTATTTGTGAAAAAGTCTCTAAAGTGGTATGTGCCGGGTAATAATGAAGGAACAACAGCAACAATAAAAGCGTTATATTCATTTTGTTCCATTTTGTTAAGTTTTATCATCAGTGTTCACCTCCTTGTTGATAAGCCTGAATTTGTAAATGGAATTCTGAGTTGTTACTAATAGATTGTTCTTTTTAATATAATAATCATCACGGGAACTAATAATTCCCAAAGAAGTAATTGGTTTAAAATCATCGTCAACAGGATGCCAAACAAAGAATTGTCTGTTTCCATTCTTAAGAATATAGATAACACCGTCTTGACCTATATATCTATTTCTCCAAGATGTAGAATGTGAATTATTATTCTTATCACAAGACTCTATATATGTGACAAAATAGACATCAACAATTTCATCTGCCGTTTTCAAATAATCCATAACATTTTTTCTTTCGCTTGACTTTAGTATCTTTCATATTGCTTGATATTATTGTGTAAAATATCACATACTCTAAATCTGTCAGAACAGTTTTCTATTATGTTCTTTAAATATAGGCTTGACAAATAAAGGGTTAAGGAATATAATTAGATTCAGTATTAGACAAGGAGTTAATAAATATGCGGCAAGGTATTCTTAAATAAACTGTCAATTTGATAGTGGGAACAAAAAGTAGCAGTCCCGTTTCACTTTTAATATGGGGCTTAGTTTTTTGTACCCAGTTTAAGAATACTTTTATCATGTAATTTTATATGCCCGAAAACATATAAGTGTTTTGGGGCTATTGGAGTTATTTACCCAGTGATAGGAGTATTTATCACTGGGTATTTTTATGCCCTTTTTTGGGTGTTGATAGGAGGAAAATCACATGAAAATAATTAACTTAGGCATTCTGGCTCACGTTGACGCAGGAAAGACAACATTAACGGAAAGTTTATTGTATACCAGTGGTGCAATTGCAGAACTAGGGAGCGTAGATGAAGGCACAACAAGGACAGATACAATGAATTTGGAGCGTCAAAGGGGAATCACTATCCAGACAGCAGTGACATCTTTTCAGTGGGAGGATGTAAAAGTCAACATTATAGATACGCCAGGCCATATGGATTTTTTAACCGAAGCATACCGTGCTTTATCTGTCCTTGACGGAGCTGTTTTAGTCATTTCGGCAAAAGACGGCGTACAGGCACAGACGCGTATATTATTCCATGCGCTTCAGAAAATGAACATTCCGACAATTATCTTTATAAATAAGATAGACCAAAATGGAATCGACCTACAGCGTGTTTACCAAAGCATTAAAGACAAACTTACCAGTGATATGATTGTCATGCAGGAGGTTTCCCTGTCGCCCCAAATATCCATGACCGATATTTCTGATTTGGACAAATGGGATATGATTATTTCCGGAAGCGATGAACTATTAGAACGATATGTTGCAGAGGATTCTTTGGATATACAGGAATTACAATATGAAAAGTGCAAAAGAACCAGATGCTGCTCTTTGTTTCCTGTTTATCATGGGAGTGCAAAAGACAATTTAGGAACAGAAAAACTGATTGAAGCGGTTACAGAAACTTTCATTACAGAAACAGACGATATTCAGTCTGAATTATGTGGATATGTTTTTAAGGTTGAGTATACAGAGCGGAAAAAACGGCTTTCTTATTTACGCCTGTATCATGGGACGCTCCATTTACGGGATACCCTGCTGCTGTCAAAAAAGAAAAAAATAAAGATTACAGAAATGTGTATTCCGTCAAATGGTGAAATCGTCCCGGCTGACCATGCCTGTCCGGGAGAAATTGTTATTTTAGCTGATGATACTTTGAAACTGAACGACATTCTGGGAAATGAAAAACTCCTGCCTCACAAAACATGGATTGATAATCCCATGCCATTACTTCGGACAACGGTAGAGCCGCAAAAGCCGGAGCAAAGGGAAGCCCTGTTAAATGCCCTCGCAGAGATTGCTGATACAGACCCTCTTTTGCATTTTGACATTGATACTGTTACACATGAGATTATGTTATCTTTTTTGGGAAAAGTACAGTTAGAAGTTATTTGTTCGCTATTAGAAGAAAAATATCATGTGGGCGTGGCTATGAAAGAGCCTTCGGTTATTTATCTGGAAAGACCGCTTAGAAAAGCAGAATATACCATCCACATAGAAGTCCCGCCAAATCCTTTCTGGGCTTCTGTCGGGTTGTCCATAGAGCCGCTCCCTATTGGAAGCGGAGTGCAGTATGAAAGCAGAGTTTCACTTGGATATTTAAATCAATCGTTCCAAAATGCGGTTATGGAGGGGGTTCTTTATGGCTGCGAGCAGGGGCTGTATGGATGGAAAGTGACAGACTGTAAAATCTGTTTTGAATATGGATTGTATTATAGTCCTGTAAGTACCCCCGCAGACTTTCGGCTGCTTTCCCCTATCGTATTGGAGCAGGCTTTAAAAAAAGCAGGGACAGAACTATTAGAGCCATATCTCCACTTTGAAATTTATGCACCGCAGGAATATCTCTCACGGGCGTATCATGATGCTCCAAGGTATTGTGCAGATATTGTAAGTACTCAGATAAAGAATGACGAGGTCATTCTGAAAGGAGAAATCCCTGCTAGATGTATTCAAGAATACAGGAACGATTTAACTTATTTCACAAATGGGCAGGGAGTCTGCTTGACAGAGTTAAAAGGATACCAGCCAGCTATTGGTAAATTTATTTGCCAACCCCGCCGCCCGAATAGCCGTATAGATAAGGTTCGGCATATGTTCCACAAGTTAGCTTAACAGCTTGCAAAAGTCATATAAAATGAGATTTGAAAGGAGAATGTAACTTCATGTTTGCTAAAAATTCAAAGGCATATTCTGTCTACCTGCTGTTCCGATTTGTCTGTTCCCTGGCGGTTTCTATGTCCACAGTGCTTTCCATCGTGTACCACCTGGAGGTGGTGCAGCTGGATGCTTTCCAGCTTGTCCTGGTAGGGACGGTTCAGGAGACCTCCTGCTTTCTGTTCGAGATGCCCACCGGTGTGGTGGCGGATTTGTATAGCCGTCGGCGCTCGGTGCTGATTGGAATGTTCCTCTACGGCCTGGGCTTTCTGATGGAGGGTGCGCTACCGTGGTTCGCGCCGGTTCTGCTGGCCCAGGTTGTCTGGGGTTGCGGTGATACCTTCATCACCGGCGCTCTGGAGGCGTGGATTGCCTCGGAGGAAGAGGACAAACCCATAGACAAGGTGTTCCTGCGGGGCAGTCAAATGGGGCAAATCGGCGGCGTTCTGGGCGTGGTGCTGGGCACACTGCTGGGAAACATAAACCTGCAAATGCCTCTCATCTTGGGGGGCAGTTTGTGCTTGTTGTTGGGGCTGGTGTTGGGTCGCATCATGCCAGAAACCAACTTCTCCCCTGCTATTGAGGAACGGCAGGGCTTGCTTAAAGACTTTGTCTGCCTGTTCAAGCTCAACCTGGGCTTTGTGAAAGGCGCACCTGTGTTGCTGACGCTCTTAGCAATCACACTATGCGGGGGACTTGCCAGTGAAGGCTTTGACCGGCTCTCCACCGCTCATTTTCTGGATGACACGGTAATACCCGTTATCGGGCCGCTGAACAGCGTCACTTGGTTCGGTGTTATCAGTCTTATCGGCAGCGGCTTAGGTATTCTGGCTTCTCAGTTGCTCATCGCCCGCATGGAGAAAAAAGGGACTGTCAGCCGAACCAGTGTGGTCATGTCCACCAGCGCCGGGTATATCCTGTGCCTGGTTCTCTTCGCGGTGGGGCGGAGCTTTTGGTTCATGTTGTTGGTGTTCCTGCTGGCGGGGCTTATGCGCACCATCAAGGAGCCTGTGCTGGCCGCCTGGATGAACGACCATGTGGATGAGAAAATGCGCGCCACAGTCTTTTCCACCAGCGGACAGCTGGACTCTTTCGGGCAGATCATCGGCGGGCCTATTGTGGGGCTGGTAGCCCAGCAGGTGTCCATACCCTGGGGGCTGGTCTGTACCGCTTTCCTGCTGTTGCCCGCGCTGTTCTTAGTGCCGGTGGCGGGAAAGAAGCGGGATTGATATGGCATAGTTAAGTTTACTGACGAGCGGGAGATTACTTCCGCTCGTCTTCATTTAGTAGCGCAAAATTTGAGGACTCTTTATTTCCTTATTCGGTATAGCGGAGGCGGCTGTCAATTCGACATAATTTTCTTGTGATACTTTACCGTACATGAGCATTTGTTTCGTATTTGAAAGAACAAACTCACCAAATAAAAAAAACGATATTCGGGTGGGTTATTTTGTTATACCCTAAATTACCCTCTGAATTTGTTTTTAAATTTGGAGGGATTTTTTTATGTCCTTTTTTCGGGCAGTTATCTATCTGCTCATACGAAGCAAAATTTATCAATACATAGCATATCAGAGAACGGCAGGAAACCAGTTAAAAAAATTTCTGCCAGTGCAACGGTACTTCTCACCTTGAAAGTAGAAGTACAATCTCCATACAATAGAATTACTATTTCCTATAACCGTAAAGGTCACAGAGCCTTTGCGGTTTTTCTTTTGTCGATTTTTGTTGGAAAGTGCCGTAGGGCTGTTTCTGATATGCGGTGTCGTTCTCCGCCTCTCCATCTGGATTTTTTACATTTCAAAAATTCAGATGGGAGGTATTTATGGTGAAATATGCACCAAGAAAGGTATATATCAGAGAAAGTGGCGGCTATGTGGAATTATCCTACACGGAGTTCTGCCGTTGCAGGGAATCCGACCAGACCTATATGGACAAGCTGTTTATCCCCATTCAAGGCTGTCTGCTTGAAGTCGTGAGGGAGCAATACACAGACTTCTACCGTGACAAGGAACGGTGGCGTTATCTGCAAAAATTAGATACAAAGAATAGACTGCTATCTCTCGACGGATTTACGGACAGCGAGGGGAATCCTCTGGACTTTATCACTGATGAAGCGGTGGACATTGCAGAAACCGTTGTCAATGCGGTCATGGTGGACAGGCTGAAAGCCGCCCTGCCTTTGCTGTCGGATAGTGAACAGGAGCTGATACAGGCAATCTTTTTTGACGGACTTTCCGAGCGTGAAGTCGGGGCGAGGTTGGGCATAACCCAGAGCGTTGTAAACAAACGCAAAGCCAGAATCCTAATAAAACTAAGAAAGATAATAGAAAATTAAAATTTAAGGCGTTCAGCCCCCTTGTTTTTTCCTTTGGGAAGATGAGGGGGCTTTTCTCTGCCCTCTCAATCAATTCTGATTGGAGGAAGTAAGAATGGCATACAACCACGGACGGGAGGACAGGAAATGGCGTATCTGGAAAGAAGCGGAGGAAAAGCTGCTGCGTGAGTGCGGCGTTGATGAAGCGACCATTGAGCAGATACGCATGGCGGACAGGGCAGACTTCAATTCCAACAGGCGGTTTTACCGATGGACGAATGACGTTGCGGAATATCTTGAGGACATGGCAGGCAGGGAGCGGCAGGCGGAAGTGGGTACGGTTGCGGAGTTACTGGAAGAGATTGAGAGCGAAAATCTCTATCAAGTATTAGTCACGGTGGACGGGCGTACCTTGAAAATCGTCCTGCTGAAAATGCAGGGGTATTCCACAAAGGAGATTGCCCCGCTTGTGCATTTGACGACTGGTGCCATCTATGCGAGGTTAGACCATCTGCGGAAGAAGCTGCGGAAAATTTTATAGCTTCTAAAACAGCCTGCCATCCTGCGGGCTACTGGGTGAGGGATGGAAATCCCCTCACTCATTTTTTGCAGGAGGACAACAGGATGGCATACAGGGTTAAGGCATGGGAAGAACCTATGAGTCTATGATGGAGGAACTGGAAGTAATAGAAATTCTTTCTACTGCTTATGATGGTGACGAATTTCCGGGTTATGAGAACATAAGATTGAGTTTTTCACAACTGGAAACGATTATTCGGAATAAACGCAGCGGTTGGCTTGATGCTTTGAGAAATCAAAAAGCAGTTTATCTTATAACTGATACCAGCAACGGAAAAATGTATGTTGGCTCGGCAACTGCTCAGTATGGAATGTTGCTTCAAAGGTGGACTAACTATATAGACAATGGACACGGTGGGAATGTTGAACTTAAACATATTGTTGACACCAAAGGGTTTGATTATATAAAAGCAAATTTTCAGTATTCAGTATTAGAAAACTATAACGCACGAATGGATGATAATTACATACTGAGTCGTGAAAAATGGTGGAAAGATACCCTTTGCACAAGACAATTCGGATATAATAAAAACTGATAAAAATTAGACCGTCAGATCTCATTCGAGACTTGACGGTCTTATATTTTTTTACTGTATTTAAGAAAATCGTTTTGGTGTTCCTGTTTGCGAAGTTGATAGCCTTGTGCAATCAGCGTATCTACTTTCAGAGCAATTAGGTTTATGTCGGAACACATTGCCCGTGCAATCTGCTGAATGTCATAGCCGTTTTCAATGTATTCCAAAATGGTGTCGTCCGGGAGCGAAGCCTGAGAAGCGAAGATATTTGCTTCATACTCCATACGGTTCTCTCTCATATCAAAGATGTTGAACTCTTTGAACCCGCCGACAGCAACCGCTTCTTGCCTGTGGAGAACATCGTGTCCGATTTCGTGCCATAGCACTATCTGTTCCACGACCGGGTGCATACCGTTTTTAAGGAAAACAAAGCGGTTCTTCAGAATGACCTTGTATGCTCCACGCTGCTTTTCAAAATCTCGGTAGATAATATTGATACCAAGCTCTTTTGCGACCTTGTACGGGTCACGAGTACCGCAACGGTCAATGAGCTTGTTGACGATTTTCACAATTTCAGCCGTAGTGTAATACCCCAATCCGGCTCACCTCCCATATTATAGTATATCGGATATTTACCCTATAATAAATTATAAACTATTGTGTGTCCCATATATTGGACTTAGTTCACTGTGAGGATTACTCGTCTTTGCGGTATTTCTTCGGGGTGTATTTTTTATTGTTCTTCTTTGCAATAAGATATGCTTCCTGAATAGCGTCAACCATTTCACGCATATCTTCGTCAGCCATTTCGCCGCCGGCAAACAGACCGGTAACTTCTGCAAGCAAC
This sequence comes from Clostridiales bacterium VE202-01, assembly GCA_000508865.1. Classification (GTDB taxonomy): domain Bacteria; phylum Bacillota_I; class Bacilli_A; order Erysipelotrichales; family Coprobacillaceae; genus Thomasclavelia. The sequence continues at coordinate 9,809 of BAHP02000065.1, read as the reverse complement.
TCCTGAGCCTGTCTTGCCCCTCTGCGTCCGTATTTATCCTCTACATCGGCGATGAAAGCGTCATCCTCAGACAGCAGATAATTCACATTTACATTTAATGCTTCTGCCAGCTTCTTGTATCTTTCCGTTCCTCTCGGACGGGATTTATCATTTTCATAAGAACAAATTACACGTCGGGTTACGCCTATTTTTTCAGCCAATTCATCCTGATTAAGACCGAGTTTAGTCCTCTCTGCTTTGACTTTTTCACCGAATGTCATCTTTGATTTCACTCCTTAAAAGAATATTTACAGTTTAACTTCTCATTTACTCTTGACAAGTACACTTAAACTGCGTATAATAAGAAACAGGAAGTTGAACTACTCATAGTTTACACTAAACTTCCCAAAATGTCAAGGGGGGTTCAAAAAATGTTACGAAGCATACTTCATTGTGATATGAACAACTTCTATGCCAGCGTCGAATGTATGCTCGACCCCGCATTGAAGAAATATCCGATTGCTGTCTGCGGCTCTGTGGAGGAACGACACGGTATCGTGCTTGCAAAGAACTACAAAGCAAAGGCTTTTGATGTGAAAACCGGGGACGCAGTATGGCAGGCTAAACAGAAGTGCAAGGACTTGGTTGTAGTGCCGCCCCATTATGAGGAGTATATCAAATACTCAAAGCTTGCGAGAAGCGTTTATGAGCGATATACCGACCAAGTTGAACCGTATGGTATGGACGAGTGTTGGCTGGATATTAGCGGGACAGAAAGCCTTTTCGGTTCGCCGGAAAAGGTGGCAAATGAAATTCGTGAAACGATGAAGTTTGAACTCGGCTTGACGATTTCTGTGGGTGTTTCCTTTAATAAGATATTTGCGAAGCTCGGCTCGGATATGAAGAAACCGGACGCAGTAACCGTTATACCAAAGGATACATTCAAAGAAAAGATTTGGGGACTTCCTGCCGCTGACCTGCTCGGTGTAGGACGGGCAACCCAGCGAGTGCTTGACAGCTATTGTATTCGTACCATCGGGGATTTAGCGAATAACGACCCTGAGTTCTTACGCAGAAGATTAGGAAAGAACGGAGTAGTTTTATGGAACTATGCCAACGGCAACGACCTTTCCCTTGTTGCCAAGAAAGATTTCGTTTCTCCTATAAAAAGTGTAGGACACGGTATAACAACAGTAGCAGATTTAGAGAAACCGGAGCAGGTGTGGCCCGTGTTTCTCGAATTAACCCAAGACATCGGACACAAGCTCCGTGTTCACGGACTGAGTGCAGAAGGTGTCGCAATACATATTAGAGACAACACGCTCAATACAAGGCAATGGCAGACGAAGATTGCACTTCCTACACAGTCTCCGATGATTATTGCAAAGACCGCTTTTCAGTTGTTTGAAAAAAGATATGGGTGGAATAACCCTATCCGTTCTGTGACAGTACAAGCCATAAATCTTATTCCACAAGACACGCCCCGTCAAATAGATATGTTTATGGACGCCGCAAAGCAGGACAAATTGGAGCGAATGGAAAAGTGTGTTGAAGAAATCAGACGGCGTTTCGGAAAGGACAGCATAAGGAATGGGGTTCTGTGTCAGAACTTGCGGCTACCACCGGAAAAAGCCGAAATCACTATGCCGACAGGTATGGTTGGTTAAGGAGGTCTAAATGTGATTGACGAAAAAGAGGTTACGGCTTATGTTACGATGCCCGACTGCTTTTTGCAGGGGTGCAGCGAAGATATTGTTATCTTTCGTGCGGACGGCGGAAACCATTTTACCGACTACGGTATATATGAGGGAATGTTTCTTTTCTTTGACCGGAAAAAACGCTTTAAGAAAGGAAGGCTTTCCTGTTACATCAATACTGCCGGAGATGACCGACCCAAGTACAGGGTGTCGGATAAGAACATCGACGGATACAAGCACTTGGGAAGATTAGTTTTGACTTTGAGAAATTACGAGGAATAAAAATGGAATCCGAAAGAAGAAAAGTTTATGTTGAAGTAAATGTAACACATAGACCTGATGGAACGGCTCGTCCGAACTTCATCAAGTTTGAGAATGATGAAAAATATGAGATAGACCGTGTAATTCAGAAATGCCGTGCGGCTTCCACCAAAGTCGGAGGAACCGGTATCCGCTACACGGTACAGATTTGCGGCAAGCCCACATTTCTGTTCGACGAAGAAAACGGAAAGTGGTTTGTAGAAGCAAAATCCTAATGGTAGGAGGTTTTGTAACTTGAAACATTTATCGAGATTTGACATCGAAGCGATTGCCGACAAGTATGTTCAGGCATATATGGCACTTCCCGATGTCCGTAACACACAAATATACAGAATTGACCCGGAGCTTCTCTTGGAGAAGGTTCTCGGATTGAATGTCGAATACCAGCACCTATCTTATGACGGTAGTATTCTCGGAATGACCTCATTTACGGAAATGGGTGTTCAGGTATTTGAAGATGATGATAACGAAGCCTTTTTCTTTTTGGATGGAAAAACCGTTCTCGTGGAAAAGGACTTGAACTTTGACAGCAAGCTGAAAGGCAGAAAGAATTTCACCTTAATGCACGAGGGCAGCCATCAGATATTTAAGATGTTGTTCCCGAATGATTACGGTGTGACACAGAAATCTGCCGGAGTACATTATTACAAGGCAAATTCCGAGAGAAATAAGCCTATATCCGATTGGGAGGAATGGCAGGCAAATACGCTTGGAGCTGCTATCCTTCTTCCCGAAAACCTTATAAAGCAGGGAATGTATCTGTTCAGTCTTGGAGAAAAGATTGAGTGTCTGAACAAAATATACTATCCGAGCGTATATAAGAGATTTGATGCACTTGCGGATTTTTTAGGGTGTTCCAAAAAAGCACTTGCTATACGAATGAAACAGCTCGGACTTTTGAAAAAGGAGTATCTTGATAATCCTTTTGATTTGGTTACGGTTTATCCGGAGGTGAGCGAGCTATGAAATCGTTGGAACAAAAGATAATCGTAAGGTGCAAAAACTGTGGCTGGCGTATTTTTGACAAGGTAACAATGACAACAGGCGTGATTGAACTGAAATGTCCGAACTGCCACAGAGTAGTAGAGGTTGACCTATCCCTACGCAAGGGAACAGTCAAGTACAGATTAACAAGAAGTAGTAACAGAGCGAACAATTAAATATCGGACAGATGTACCGAGCCACGAGTCCTTGAGCGAAAGCTCTTGAGTCATCAAATTGCCGGACGCTGAGAATTAAGGGATAGAAATATCCTAATGTTCTTGGTGTCCGGCTTTTTTGTCGCTCCCGAAAGGAGCAAGACCGTGACATATAAGTGGCTGGCGTATATCGCCAAGTATCCGTAATCTCCGAATTTTTGATTTCAACCAAATTCAAAAATTCAAATTTAAGGAGATTACGACAATGACAAAACTTACATTAGAACAACAGGAATTATTATTTGCGAACGACTGCAAGCTCATTAACCTGCGGTATGAATATCACGGCTACACCGGCACGGAGAAATGGGCGATTGTAACAGAACTGGCGGAAGAAGAATTGTGGGTTAAATACCCTGATGTTATCCGTCGGTACACTCCGTTCATTCTGCTTTCTATGGCTCAGGGCGAAGTGATAACGGAGTATCAGAACTACGAAGCAAGAGAGAGAATGAGAAGGCTTCTTTTCGGACACGCATTTGACATCAATGACGGAGAATTTGAAGTGCATCATCCGGAATTGGCAGTCGATACAGACCCAATCGAAGAAATAATGCTGAAAGACAATATTAAGCGACTTCGGGAGGTTTTGTGTTACTTAAGCGAAACACAGAAACGCAGAGTTTTTAAGTATTTCTTCTACAACAAAACACTTGAAAAAATCGCAGATGAAGAAGGAGTCGATTTTACTTCTGTAAGGGAATCGGTAAACAGTGCAATAAAAAAGTTGAGGAAATTTTTCTAAAACACCCCCCAAAAACGCTCTCCCATTTCAAACAAGTGAAGGGGTTAATTCTAATCCGGATATGAATTACCTCAGAATAATCGAAAGCGAGGATTTACATATGAAAGAAAAAGAATTTAAGAATGTCAGATGGGGCGATATTTATTACTGCGACTTGGGGGTTACAAACGGTAGTGTGCAATCGGGAATGAGACCGGTTCTTGTGGTTCAGACAAATCGCTTAAATGAAAGCAGTCCTACGGTCGTTGTAGCCGCTATAACGGCTGTTAAAAAGAAAACGGCAATGAATACTCATATTGAGCTAAACACGGATTGTGGCTTAAAAGAGCCGTCGATGGTAATGCTTGAGCAGCTACGCACCGTGGATAAAGCCACAGAGCTTGATAATTTTGTCGGAAGAATTACCGACGCAGATAAAATCAGCGAAATCAAGCGAGGATTGAAATTTGCAGTCGGTATTCCCGTTAAACCCAAGACAGAGCGTAAAGGCATTGTACTAAGTCTTTGCCCTCGTTGCAGAAGCGAGTTTCAGTCTATCCCTGAAAACATTGTAAAAAGACTTGACCCCTTTCAGGCAGATAAAGAGATGTGCGATAAATGTCAGGTAGGATACGGCTATGACTATATGATTTTCAAAAAGAACCATCATCACGCTAAGGGAGGTGTTGACAATGTTTGAAGATAAGATTGAAGCAATGAACAAACTACCCAACGCTGTTGATGATAGTTCCGGCTTTGAGAAAAGAGTTTATACGGTAGAAGAAATAATGGATATTCTCAGCATTGGAAAGAACACTGCTTATGCTCTCGTCAACTCAGGCGTTTTCCATTTTGTAAAGGTCGGCGGACATTACAGAATTTCCAAGAAGAGCTTTGACCGATGGCTTGATAATATGGACAGCGAAAGCTCCGGTTGTCAATTATGCGATTAAACCAATCGCATAATTAACAAAAACTCCGATTTTCAGTACCATATAGCCAAGTCACTTGGCTATATGGTAGTCAGAGTGGCAAATAAGAAATCGGGGGTAAACGGTAATGCGAAAGAAAATTGAAAAGAGCGATACTCGACTTCCTAATACATTCAGGCAGACTGAACCTGATATACGAGCATACACGGTAGATGATATACAGCACATCTTGAAAGTGAGCAGAACTACCGTCTATGAGCTGCTTAAAAGCAAGAAATTCCATAGCGTTCGTGTCGGAGGTCAATATCGAATATCTAAAAAGAGCTTTGAAAATTGGCTCAATGGCGAGAAAGGAGGTTCTGAAGATGGCATTTGTTAATATGTTCAATGACCGAGTGGAGCAGTTTAATCTCAGAGAGGAAAATGAACGCTTGGCAGAATTGTTCAGCGATGAAAAGCTTCAGGAGGAAGCACAGTGGCAAGCCTATTCTGTCAAGGAAATATCTCGGTTGTTTTCCATTTCCGAAGAAGAAGCACTGAAACTGATGAATTGCGGCTTATTCAAAACATACCGAGTCGGCAACGAATACAGAGCTTCAAAGAAAAGCGTTGAAGAAAATAAGAAAATCGTCAAGGCAGTTCTTACATATCAGGACAAAAAGACAATGTCTGTACCCGACGTAATGAGAATACTCGGTCTTGGAAAGACGGCTACATACCGACTCATCAATCAGTGCCGATTTAAGACCTATTTGGTACTGGGCAAAATGAGAGTTGATGTGGATAGCTTTGAAGATTGGTATGCAGGACAATTCCATTATGAGAAAGTAAACGGCGAAAGACCCGGTAAGAAATACGGCAAAACGCTCTCTCCTCTTACTGTTGCAAAGGTACTCGGCATTCCGAGAAGCACCGCAAATGACCTTATGAACGATGGCATTGTTGAGTTTATATGGGTTGACGGTAAACGCCGAATAAAAAGAGAAAGCTTTGATAAGTGGTACGCTTCGCAAAGTAAATACACTAAAGTTAAGGAAATCGAGGAGGTGGAGGGATATGTCGATTGAGGATAGAGTTCGTGAATTAAACGGCGGTACATATACAAAAAAGAGCTATTCCGTAGAGGAAGTTCAGTCAATCTTGGGTATTACCCGACAGACCGTATATAAGCTCATCAAACAGGGGTGTTTTCAGGCAGTAATGCTCGAAACCGGATACCGCATAATAAAGACCAGCTTTGATAAATGGCTGGATAATGAATAAGGAGGAACGACTATGGCTTCTATTGTAAAGAGAAAGAATCGATATTCCGTCGTTTATACCTACAAAGACGATGACGGAAACCAACATCAAAAATGGGAAACCTTTGATACAAACGCAGACGCTAAAAAGAGAAAAACTCAAATTGAGTTTGAACAGCAAAGCGGTACATTCATCATTCCTAATGCTACGACAGTTGCGGATTTGCTTGAAGAATACTGCTCCGTGTACGGAGTAAATAACTGGGCAATGTCAACCTACCGTTCAAAGAAAGGGCTTATGTATAATTACATCATTCCGCTTATCGGCGATGTGAAACTTGATGAACTGACTCCGAGACTTATGGATAAATTCTATCAAAGCCTTCTGAAAGTTAAGACCAAAGTGGTACAGAATAAAAAGCCTAAAAATGAGTATCTGACCGTACATACCGTAAGAGAAATCCATAAGTTTTTAAGGAGTGCCTTTAATCAGGCGGTAAAATGGGAGTTGATGACAAGAAACCCGGTTCTCAATGCAACGCTCCCGAAAGAGGAACATCAGAAACGAGAAATATGGACAGCAGAAACTCTTATGCACGCTCTTGAAGTGTGCGATGATGATATTCTCGCATTAGCCATCAATTTATCCTTTGCCTGTTCACTCCGTATGGGTGAAATGCTCGGTCTTACTTGGGATTGCATTGATATTTCGGAGGAAAGCCTGAAAGAAAACAACGCTTCCATTTTTGTAGATAAAGAGCTTCAGCGAGTAAACAGAGATGTAATGGAGGTGCTTGATAATAAGGACATTATCCGTGTCTTTCCGAGAACTCTGTCAAATACAAATACCTCCCTTGTTTTGAAAACGCCAAAAACTAAAACAAGTGTGAGAAAAATCTTCTTGCCGTCAACCGTAGCTCAAATGCTGTTAGAGAGAAAAAAGCAGATTGACGAAATGAAAGAGCTTTTCGGTGATGAGTATTTGGATTATGACTTGGTATTCTGCCATTCGTCAGGCAGACCGATGGAAGGTCAGGTAATCAACCGTGCTTTGAAAAAGCTGATACAGGACAACGACTTACCCGATGTGGTATTTCACAGCTTCCGTCACGCAAGTATAACCTACAAGCTGAAATGGAACGGCGGCGATATGAAATCGGTTCAAGGCGACTCAGGACACGCCCGAATGGATATGGTTGCCGATGTTTACAGCCATATAATCGACGAGGACAGGCGATATAACGCACAGAAGTTTGAGGAACAGTTCTACAACGCTAAAGGTCTCAAAAATGCGGAAGAAGGTAAAACTGCTCCAATGCCCAAGTTTGAAACTTCGGTTGAACTCCTTGACCCAATGGCAGAGGTTCAAAAAGAGAGCGAAGTTGAAAAAGAAAAGCCTGCTGAGAACAGTACAGATGAAAACGCCGCCTTGCTCACAAAACTGTTATCAAATCCGGAAACAGCAGCATTATTAAAGGCTTTAGCGAAAACAATTTAGTCATACAAAAAAGGCAATCCGTCAGGGTTGCCTTTTGTAATTCCTGAAAAATCTTGAAATCAAGAAGAAAAACCATTATAATATTTGAACACAGATTATTGATTTGCATAAGAGAATGCGTAAACTTCAAATGCGTTTCCTGTGATTTATGGGCTACAGATTAACTCAATGATGTTTCCCATATTTCTTTGCATTTGCTAATACCCTGCTAAAAGGAAGGCAAAAAACCACGAAAAATTAGCAGGTTTTGGACGAGAATTTACTAACAGTGAAATCCCAGAAAAGCCAGTAAAATCAAGGATTTTCGGGGATTTGTAGGGAGTCAAAAATGCCCCTCGGGGGCTTCTCCTAAGCGGAACGTCGCAGGTTCGATTCCTGTCGGGGACGCCATTTTTATTGATTATAAGTGAGAAATTTGTTTTTTCGCTTTTTTGTTTCTGCTAATAAAAATAAAAAATCATGTTAGCAAAAATGAATTTCCCTTGTATTTTTTCTAACAAGGAGTCGAACCGATAGAAGTCATTTTTCTAACAAAAAAACGTCATTTCTAACAAACTATATAACGCATTAAAAATAGATTAAGACATTATAAACTATTTAAAATTTAATATTGAGATATATTTAGCCAATCTTTAAATACAGGGATTGGCTTTTTATGTCTTATATATTTTTAATTCAAAGAAAAAAGATGATAAAGAAATGAAAGATAAAATCATCAAAGCACTTGAATTTTATCAAAGATACAAGAATCGCAAACGTACAGGGATGCGAGATAAAGCTGACTAACAAGGGAATATTATCAGATGTTTGGACATTGGAGGATTTTGTCACTCCCCATCTCCACACCTCCCCCCTTTACCAGCTATTTACTAACTCAAAAAGAAATGAATGTTATGTTAAGTAAATATAAGTATTTATATATTAAGAAGTTATATAGAAATATATAAATCGCACATTTGTTGTTAAATGATATTCATTTGAATAAAAACATAAAGGGGTTGAAAGTCATGAAAAAGATATTATTTGCTTTGTTTATTGTTGGATTAGCAATATTTCTAACTTGGGACAATGAAGAAAAACATGCTCAAAAAGAAAGAAACGTTAAGTTGATTGAAGAAAATATTCAGCCATATTTGAGTGATTAAATGTAAAATCATATGATTACTGATTGATTTGCTAAAGAAAAGTTTATATATAATAAATCATAAAAATAGTATAATAGAAATGTAATCAGGTGATAAAAAAAGAAGAAGGAGGCGTTTTTATGACTATGAGAAAAATAGAAATCAATATTCCTGAAGGCATGGTTTCATATATTTCTAAAACAGATGAAGAAGCTGTTTTAAAACAGAATACAATGATTTTATATCCATATATTCAGGATAATACAATCTCATATGGCAAGGCTGCTGAATTATTAGGTGTTCATAAATTAGATTTGATAGCTTTATATGGAAAACTAGGAATAGCATATCTACAAGAATCAGTAGAAGAAATTACCTCTGATCTTCAATCAATAAAGAATTTGAGGTCAAATTTATAATGATTATTATTTCTGATACAACACCTATTATTTCTTTGTTAAAGGCTAAATAATTTGATTTGTTAGAAAAACTATTTCATGAAGTTATTATTCCAAAAGCGGTATATAACGAGTTGATTTCAAATGTTAAGTTTCAAAATTAAGCTCAAATCATTAAAGACTGTTCTTATATTTTTGTGGAAGAAGTCATTGATACAAAATCGCTAAATATATTTAGACGTGTTACTGGTTTGGATGCTGGTGAAAGTGAAGCTATCGTTATGGCTGATGAAAAGAAAGCTGACTTGTTATTGATGGATGAACGTAAGGAAAGAATGGTGGCTAAACAGATGGGATTAACAATCACTGGAACAGTAGGAATATTATTACAATCCTTTGATGAAGGATTATTGAATGCAGATGAAATAAGAGAAAGTATAAATAAATTAAAAGAATGTGGAATAAGAATAAGTGATTCATTATATGATCTTGTTTTAGAACATATTCAAGAAAAATAATTCATATAAAAAAATATACAAAATAACCTTTCAAGAAGTTGGATATTTATCCAGCTCTTTTTTCTTTCTAATGAAAAATATTTTTTATCTTTTTCATGGATAGATTTATTGAAATTCGCACCTTAACAATTAATGAAAATTAGATTGTTTTTGTATAGATGAAATGATAGAATTTAAT
>BAHP02000066.1 GCA_000508865.1 Clostridiales bacterium VE202-01 | reverse complement strand
AAGGCTGTCGAAAAGCGTGAAGCTTTGGAGAAAGACAAGCCGACGAAAACCAAAAACGAAATCATCACTGAGGAAGCCGTCAGAAAACCTATTCAGAAAGAGGGGTATTCCCAGTCAAACCCCACAGTCGCCAAAACGGACAAAAACCCTCCGTCAAGGCACGACTCCGAGCCGGTAGATATGCAAACTGATAAGGGTACTGTAAGCGACAGACAGAGAAAGCCGTCGGTAAAAGCAAAGCTTGACCGATATAAGGCACAGTCCAAGCAGCAGAAAGAAGCAGAACGCAAAGAGCCGGAGGTATCAAAGCCGGAAGTCAAGAACGCCCCGGCACAGACCGTACACCAGCAGCCGAAACCTAAAAGCAAAAATGTGAAAGAGAGGTAATCACAATGACAAACAATTTTACCCCTGCTAAGGCAGGACAGCAGAGCAAACGACTTTCCAAAGAGGAATATGCCGAGAAGATGAAGGCTGAAAAAGAAGCCGTATATCAGATGGCGGACGACACCGCAAAGGCGATTGTTTCCGACCCGGAAAAGTTCAAAGCCTTCCTTGATACGCAGAGCCGTCTTGACAGATACTCTGCGGTCAACGCACTTCTGATTTTCAAGCAGCTTCCCGAAGCAAGCCAGCTTAAAAACTTTGATGACTGGAGCAAAGATAATGTGAAAATTCAGAAAGGTGCGAAAAGCATTTCCATTCTTGAACCTGTCGAGTATGCAAAGAAAGACGGTACGACCGGCATTTCCTACAATGTGAAAAAGGTCTTTGATGTTTCGCAGACCAACGGCAAAAGACCGCCTGCACCGACTGTCAACCGTGACCCGAAAGCACTCATTACCGTTATGCTGGATTCTTCCCCGGTTGAAGTGGAAGCAACAAATGAGCTTCCGTATCCCAATATGGCGGCGTTTTATAACAACGAGGAACAGACCTTGTATGTAAAGCGTGATGTGGGAGACAGCGTAGCGGTCGCTCAGTGCGTAGCACAGGAGCTTGGCCACGCACAGCTCTCTATCAACAGCGACAGTTACAGCAGAGCGGATATGGGCTTTCAGGCAGTATGTATCGGCTATATGCTTTGCAAAAAGTACGGCGTCGATACACAGAATTTTGCTATCAACCGTATCCCTGAAAAGCTCGCCGGCAAAGAGCCGAAGGACATTCGCTATGAGCTTTCCAAAACGAGAAACGCAATGGCGGATATTCACTCCCGTGTTTCCGATGAGCTTTACAAGAAAAAGCAGGAACGAAGCAAAGACTACGAAAGATAAGGTGAGACTATGGCGAAGGAAGAAATGTATCATATCGCATTGGACGATTATGAACACGGCATTATTATCCGTTCTCTCAACGACGAGAAAACAGATTTGATGAACGAGGGCAAATCTACCGATGCGGTGGACGACCTTATCATCAAGGTCGGAACTGCCCCAAAGAAAAAGTTCAAAGTTATCGAAAAGGAACGCTCCTGTGAATCGAGATAACGAGAGGCAGTCTGCTATTATTCTTTCCGTCATCGGTATTATCCCGGTCGTATGGCTGGCACTTCTGATTGCACCCTCTGTAAAAGGAGGATTGCCGGAAATACTGCCGAGCCTATTAACAGCGTTCAACGAACCATTTCATATTGAGCTATGCGAGGACAGCCTAAAAACTGTCCTCGTTTTGCTTCTCTGCTATGCAATGGGTATTGGGATTTACTTCTCAACACAGAAGAATTACCGAAGGCGTGAAGAACACGGTTCTGCAAAATGGGGCAATGCAAGAGCCGTAAACAAAAAATACAGACAGTCTCCGGCTTCTGCAAATAAGCTGATGACGCAAAATGTCTGTATCGGACTCAATGCGAAGAAACACCGAAGAAACTTAAACACCCTTGTGTGCGGCGGTTCGGGAGCCGGTAAGACAAGGTTTTACTGCAAGCCGAATCTTATGCAGTGCAACACATCATTTGTCATTCTTGACCCAAAGGGCGAAATTCTCCGAGATACCGGAAAGCTGCTTGAAAGCAAAGGCTATGAAGTCCGTGTTCTCGATTTGATTTCAATGGAGAAAAGCCATTGCTATAACCCGTTTGTCTATTTGCAGAATGACAACGATGTGCAAAAGCTCGTGACGAACCTTTTTAAGAGTACCACTCCGAAAGGAAGTCAATCACAAGACCCCTTTTGGGATACCTCGGCTTCAATGCTTTTGCTTGCACTTGTATTTTATCTTCATTATGAAGCACCCGAAGATGAACAGAACTTTGCAATGATAATGGAAATGCTCAGAGCCGGTGCGATTGAGGACGAGGAGGACACAAGACCTTCTCCTCTTGATGAACTGTTTGCGGAATTGGAGATGTCGAATCCCGACCACATTGCTTTGAAGTATTACCGTTCCTATCATTCAGGTGCGGCGAAAACCTTAAAGTCCATACAGATAACCCTTGCGGCAAGACTGGAAAAGTTCAACCTTGAAAGTCTTGCTTCTTTAACCACCACAGACGAGCTTGACCTCCCGTCACTCGGAGAGAAAAAGGTCGCTCTGTTCGCTTTGATACCGGATAACGATTCCAGCTTTAACTTCTTGGTATCTATCCTTTACACACAGCTTTTTCAGCAGTTGTTTTATGCTGCCGACCATATTCACGGCGGCTCGCTTCCCGTTCCCGTTCATTTTTTGATGGACGAGTTTGCGAATGTTTCACTCCCTGATGACTTCGACAAAATTCTTTCGGTTATGCGTTCCCGTGGGGTATCGGTAAGTATTATCTTGCAGAACTTGGCACAGCTTAAAGCCTTGTTTGAAAAGCAATGGGAAAGCATTGTAGGTAACTGCGACGAGTTTTTATATCTCGGCGGCAACGAGCAAAGCACCCACAAATATGTGTCCGAGCTTCTCGGCAAGGAAACCATTGATACCAACACTTTCGGAAAAAGTACCGGTCGAAGCGGCAACTACTCCACAAATTATCAGATTAGCGGTCGAGAGCTTCTTACTCCTGATGAGGTTCGTATGCTTGATAACCAATATGCAATTCTGTTTATTCGTGGAGAACGCCCCGTTATGGACTTCAAGTACGACATCTTGAAGCACCCGAATGTGGCACTTACAACCGATGGAAAGGCTTCTGCATATAAACACGGCGAAGTGACCATCAAGCACTCATCAATTTCCGTTCTTTCTATTGACCCGGAAGAACTTCCGGAGGAAAGCTACGGAGAAACCAATTACGAACTTCTGTCCGATGAGGATTTTGAAGTGAATAAAAACTTATTTTAACGGAGGAAAACACAATGAACATTTTTAAGAAGAACAACGAAAAGAAAACTACTCAGAAGCTGCCTATGACCGGAAAGGTTCAGAAAGGCTTCCGTGCTTACTGCGCCGTAATCGCAGCAGCAACTCTTGTTTGCGGTATGAGCGTTACCGCTTTTGCCGCCAGCGACCCGATTACCGTAGTCAACAATCTGTCCGATTTCATCTTCGGTCTTATCCGTGCCATCGGTCTTATCCTGCTTGGCTTCGGTATCGTTCAGGTCGGTCTCTCTTTGAAGTCTCACGACCCGTCTCAGAGAGCCAACGGTTTCCTGACTCTTGCAGGCGGTATCATCATTACCTTTGCAAAGGAAATCCTTACCCTTATTACCGGTTAAGAGAACACAGTTATCAAACGGGGCATACCTGGCATTTCAGGTATGCCCCTAATCTTAAAGGAGGTGCAAACAGATGAGTGATAACTGGGTAGTTCAGAACCTCGAAAATGCCCTTGAAACTTGGAACAGCAAGCTTTCGGAAATATGGCAGTTGCTAACCACTTCGCCGCAACAGTTCAAAGGCGGCAGTATTTGGTCGGTAATGGTGAATATCAACGGAGCAGTTCAGGCTATCGGTCTTGCCCTGCTTGTTCTGTTTTTTGTTGTCGGTGTGGTTCGCACCTGCGGAAGTTTTACCGATGTAAAGAAACCGGAACACGCATTAAAGCTGTTTATCCGCTTTGCCATTGCCAAAGGTGTGATTACCTACGGGCTGGAGCTTATGCTTGCCCTGTTCGACATCGTACAAGGTACGATTTCAACCATTATGACATCTGCGGGATTCGGTACGCCCAATCAAACAACTTTACCTGCTGAAATGGTAACAACCATTGAAAGCTGCGGATTTTTTGAAAGTATCCCATTGTGGGCGGTTACTCTTATCGGCGGACTGTTTATCACGGTCTTGTCGTTCATTATGATAATGACGGTGTACGGACGATTTTTCAAGCTGTATATGTACACTGCTCTCGCTCCGATACCGCTTTCCACATTTGCCGGAGAACCGTCGCAGAATGTGGGTAAGAGCTTTATAAAGAGCTACTGTGCCGTTTTGCTTGAGGGAGCAGTAATTGTACTTGCTTGTATCATCTTCTCCCTATTTGCTTCTACGCCGCCGGTAGTGAACCCTGACGCAGCAGCCGTTACTCAGGTATGGGCATATATCGGCGAACTGGTATTCAATATGCTTGTGCTTGTCGGTGCGGTTAAGATGAGCGACCGAATTATCCGTGAAATGATGGGCTTATAACGGGAGGTTCTCTGATGAAGAAAAACAAGAATAATAACGATAGATGGCAGGGCTATACGCCTGCCGACTGCGACTGCAAATATTGTGTGTATTACGGAGGAAAGAAAAACGGCAATGTGATTTGCCTTGCGGACACCTGCGTCTGCTCTGATGAAATCCGTCACGCAAAACAAGCATATCGCAGAGAAAGGAGCTTTTGATGGAAGTCAAAATTAACCGAGAGATACGAAATTACACAGAGTCAATGTTTTTTGGACTGTCGCTCAGACAGTTCATTTTTTCTGTCCTCGCCTGTGCGGTAGCGGTAGGACTTTACTTCCTCCTAAAACCGTACCTCGGAACAGAAACTGTATCGTGGGTGTGCATTTTGGGAGCTGCCCCTTTTGCGGCTCTCGGCTTTGTGAAATACAACGGAATGACGGCTGAGAAATTTATATGGGCGTGGATAAAGTCCGAGTTCCTTATGCCGAAAAAGCTGGTCTTTCATTCCACCAACACCTATTACGAATTGATGAAACCGACAATCGAACAAAAACAGAAGGAGGCTTATAAGAACAATGATTAAAACTCTTACAAACCTGTTAAAGCAGGACAAAGAAAAGTTCGTAGTACCAAAGGGCGTACAGGATTGTATTCCCATTACCGCTATTTATGATGACGGCATTTTCCGTGTAGGCAAGGACAAGTATTCCAAAAGCTTCAAGTTCACGGATATTAACTATGCCGTAGCGAGCCGTGAGGATAAGGAAGCAATGTTCCTTGAATACTCCGAGCTTCTCAACTCTCTTGACAGCGGAGCTACTACAAAGCTGACTATCAACAACAGACGGCTTAACCGTCTTGACTTTGAGAAAACCATTCTTATCCCCGAAACCGGCGATGAGCTTGATGTTTACCGAGAGGAATATAACAAAATGCTTCTCGACAAGGCAACCGGGGCAAATGCCATCGTTCAGGATAAATATGTTACTATCTCCATCAATAAAAAGAGCGTGGAGGACGCACGAACCTATTTTGCCCGTGTCGGTGCTGACCTGATTGCCCACTTTGCAAGACTCGGAAGCAAATGTGTGGAGCTTGAAACCGATGAGAGACTGAGAATTGTCCACGATTTCTTCCGTGTCGGGGAGGAAACCGCCTACCACTTCAATATTAAGGAAACGAGAAAGAAGGGACACGATTTCAAGGATTATGTTTGCCCCGATACAATGGAATTTGAAAAGGACTACTTCAAAATGGGAAACCGTTACGGGAGAGTCCTTTTTCTTCGTGAGTACGCTTCCTATATCAAGGACAGTATGGTAGCCGAGCTTACCGACCTGAACCGCAACCTGATGATGTCCATTGACATCGTACCTGTTCCTACCGATGAAGCGGTGCGAGAAGCAGAGAGCAGACTGCTTGGGGTTGAGACGAATATAACCAACTGGCAGAGAAAGCAGAATCAGAACAATAACTTTTCCGCTACCGTTCCGTATGATATGGAACAGCAGAAAAAGGAAATGAAGGAGTTCCTTGATGACCTTACCACTCGTGATCAGCGAATGATGTTCGCTGTACTCACTATGGTTCATACTGCGGACTCCAAAGAACAGCTTGATAACGACACCGAAGCTCTGCTTACTACGGCAAGAAAGCATTTGTGCCAGTTTGCCGTTCTCAAGTATCAGCAGATGGACGGACTGAATACGGCTATGCCCTTTGGAACACGCAAGATTGACGCATTCAGAACCCTTACCACAGAAAGCCTTGCGGTCTTTATTCCCTTCAGGGTTCAGGACATTTACCACGAAAACGGCATTTACTACGGTCAGAATGTCATCAGTAAAAATATGATTATTGCCGACCGCAGACAGCTACTCAACGGCAACTCTTTTATTCTCGGCGTATCCGGCGGCGGAAAATCCTTTGCGGCAAAGGGTGAAATTGAAAATATCATTCTTTCCTCCAATGCAGATGTTATTATCATAGACCCTGAGCGAGAGTATTCGCAGCTTGTAAAAGCTCTCGGCGGCGAAATAATCAATATTTCCGCTACTTCTCCGAGCCATATCAATGCGATGGATATGAACAAGGAATACGGCGACGGAGCAAACCCGGTTATCCTGAAATCCGAGTTCATTATGTCCCTTTGCGAACAGCTTATCGGCGGTACAAACCTCGGAGCAAAGCAGAAATCTATCATCGACCGTTGTACGGCAAGTGTTTACCGAGACTATCAGCAGAGAGGATATACCGGTACTGTTCCTACCTTGCAGGATTTTCGTGCGGAGCTTTTGAAACAGGACGAGCCGGAAGCAAAGGAAATCGCCCTTGCTATCGAGCTGTTTACTCACGGTTCTTTGAATACCTTTGCAAAGCCAACCAATGTTGATACGGATAACCGACTTATCTGTTATGACATTCTTGACCTCGGCAAGCAGCTTATGCCTATCGGTATGCTTGTCGTCCTCGACTCTATTCTGAACCGTATTACACAGAACCGTGCTAAAGGTAAGCAGACCTTTATCTTCATTGATGAAATCTACCTCCTGTTCCAGCACGAGTATTCTGCAAACTTCCTGTTTACGCTTTGGAAGCGTGTAAGAAAGTACGGCGCTTATGCCACCGGCATTACACAGAATGTGGACGACCTTTTGCAGAGCCATACAGCGAGAACTATGCTTGCAAACAGCGAGTTTTTGATTATGCTCAATCAGGCGTCAACCGACAGAATTGAGCTTGCAAAGCTCCTTAACATTTCTGACCTCCAGCTTTCGTATATCACGAATGTTGACGCAGGACACGGATTGATTAAGGTCGGCAGTTCGCTTGTGCCGTTTGCAAATAAGTTCCCGAAGAATACGAAGCTGTATAAGCTGATGACAACCAAACCGGGCGAGGGTGCATAACCCTTGCCCTATTCTGTAAATGAGAAAGGAAACACCTATGAAAAACAAAATCTATATTGCCATAATCTGTGCTTTCAGCATTGTATTTGCCGTCAGTTCAGGTTTTCTCATCAAGCACTATTGCGACTCTGCAAAGCAGGCTGAGATGTACGACAATCTGATTGAGGTTGTGGAGACCGAGCCTGAAGAAACCACAGAGCTGATGAACTACTCCGAAGAAAAGACCTTTATCCCGGAGTGTTATTCGGTG
>BAHP02000067.1 GCA_000508865.1 Clostridiales bacterium VE202-01 | reverse complement strand
TCCACGAAGCAGATACCGATGTGAAGAAAAAAGAACTGTTCCAAAAGACCCGTAAAGGCGAGGTCAGAGTGCTTCTCGGCTCTACGCAAAAGATGGGAGCCGGCACGAATGTTCAGGACAGACTTATCGCACTTCACGATGTGGATTGCCCGTGGAGACCGTCAGACTTGGAGCAGCGTTCCGGTCGAATTATCCGTCAGGGTAACTCAAATCCTGATGTAGATATTTACCGCTATGTAACGGAGCAGACCTTTGACGCATATCTCTATCAGCTTGTAGAGGGAAAGCAAAAGTTCGCCAGTCAGATTATGACGAGCAAATCCCCGGTGCGTTCTGCCGAGGATATTGATGAAACCGCCCTTTCCTATGCAGAGATTAAAATGCTTGCCACCGGCAACCCGTATATTAAGGAGAAGATGGATTTGGACATTCAAGTTCAAAAGCTGAAGCTCTTAAAATCCAACTTTCTATCTGAAAAATACGCTTTGGAAGATAAGATAATCAAATATTATCCGCAGCGAATTACAGCTTTGGAAAACCGTATTGAAGGATTGAAGCAAGATGTAGAAACTGCGAAACAGCACCCGAAACCAACGGACGACCGATTTGTCGGTATGGAGGTTAAGGGTGTTTTTTATTCCGAAAAAGCCGACGCCGGTAAAGCAATCATTGAAGCCTGCAAGCAGATGAACAGCCCCGACCCTATTCCTCTCGGCAAGTACCGAGGGTTTGAAACGGAACTGCTTTTTAATACCGCAGAGCGAAATTATGAGGTTCGACTGAAAGGTGCGACAAGCAGAAATGTTCCTCTCGGTGATGACGCACACGGCAATATTATCCGTCTTGATAACGGCATTGAGAGATTTGCCGAGAGCTTGTCGCTTGCGGAAAATGACCTTGAGAACACCACAAATCAGTTGGAAACCGCAAAGAAAGAAGTCCAAAAACCGTTTATCCAAGAGGAAGAACTAAAGACAAAGCTTGCCCGCTTGGACGAGCTGAATATCTTGCTCAATATGGATAAGCGAGAAAACGAAATTGTCGGCGGCGAACCCGATGAGGGCGAAGTGCCGAACACACGAAAGGAGAAAACCTATGAACGATAAAATGACACCCGATAAGGAAAGAGAAAACTGCCCTTGCAGAAAAGCAATCATTAACCCTTTTGACGCAATGATGATGGTTGTGGTCAGGAGACTTGATAAAGCATATCTCGAATTGAAAAGAAGCAAACCGCCCGCAAAGGAAGCAGAATTTGCCCTTAGAAATGCAAAGCTTTCTTTCTACGGAGAGTTGGTTCGACAGAGCATTGAAACGGTGTTTTCGCCGGAAGAAATCATTGCTTTGTATGAAAACGACGACCTTGCGGGAGGTGCTTGGACTGTTTGGAATGACATCGGCTGCCCTGTTGATAAGATACTCATTATCATTGCAAAGCTCAGTATCAACGAACCGATACAGAAAGCGGTTGCCGATTTGCTGATGTAGAACGGCGGTGATAATTATGCCGTATATTGCACCGGAAGTCATAACCGAAGCCAAACGAATGGATTTATTAACCTATCTTAGAGAGTATGAACCGGGCGAGCTTGTTAAATTTTCAAGTAACACCTACACCACAAGAACCCACGACAGCTTGAAGATTTCCAACGGCAAATGGATGTGGTGGTCGAGAGGTATCGGGGGCAAATCTGCCCTCGATTACCTTATCAAAGTCCGTGGAATGGATTTTGTGGAGGCGGTTCAGACCATTATGGGAAACGGTTCAGTCAGCTTTCCGACTTGTGAAAACATCAAAAGTTATGAGAACCAGCCTTTGCTTCTGCCTGAAAAAAGCCCCACTACCGATGTGGTATTTGATTATCTTTTCGGGCGTGGGATTGATTATGAAATTATCAACTACTGCTTGGAACAGAAGCTAATCATCGAGTCGCTCCCATATCATAATGCTGTTTTTATCGGCTATGACGAGAACAAAGAACCTAAATACGCCGCATACAGAGCAACAAATCAATCAAGAATTATGGGCGACTGCACCGGAAGCAAAAAGCAATATTCTTTCCGCCTGACTGCCGAGAACACCGGAGAGGTTCATCTTTTTGAGTGTGCCATTGACCTGCTTTCCTATGCAACTTTGATGAAGCTGGAGGGCAAAGACTGGCGACAGTTTAACCTTGTTTCTCTTGCGGGAGTGTATTCCCCAAAGCAGAAAATCGAGGACTCGAAAGTGCCTGTTACACTCGGCAGGCTGCTTGAAAAGGACAAAACAATCAGGCGAATTGTTCTTCATTTGGACAATGATATTGCCGGAAGAAAAGCGACCAAAGCGTTGCAGACGATTCTTTCAGATAAGTATGAAGTCGTTGACGACCCTCCCCAATATGGGAAAGATGTCAACGACTTTCTTTGTAAACGCTTGGGAATAAAAGATAAAACCGAAAGGAGTTTTGCACGATGAAACTAAAAGAAATCAGAGAAATGTACCCGGAGGGAACGCAGATTGTACTCACTGAAATGGCTGGCGAAAGTCAAATGCCCTACGGTCTGAAAGGAACGGTTAAATTCGTTGACGACGCCGGACAGATTCATATGAGTTGGGAAAACGGAAGCTCCCTCGCCTTGAATATTAACGAGGATACCTTTGAAAAGGTAGAAGCACCTGAGAAGATTTCCGTCATTCTTGTTGAGCCGGGCAGGTATCCGAAGCTCATTGAAATCGAGGATACGCTTGAAGCAATGCAGTCTCTTGTGGAGGGAGATATTGAAGAATATATGCCCTTTGAGGAAGAAGTTGCCATCATCTGCAACGATGAAGGAAAGATGAACGGCTTGCCGTTGAACAGGGCAGTTTATTCCGAGCCTGAGAATGTTGAGATGAGTTATCCGCAGTTGAAAGCTCATTTCCGGCAGGCAGAAAAAGAAAGAAACCACACGACCGGATATATTGTTTTTACGGATGACAGCTTTGACAAGCCTTACACAGAGGAACAAAGAACCTATGTTGTCAGCAGTAACAATAAGGCTTTCATTGAGGGTATGGGAGGATATTCTATCTATGCTTCTTCCCTTGACGGCTCGGATAAATGTGTGCGACTGGAAGCGTATATGGCTGATGAACACGGCGGCAAGGATGGTTGGAAGATTGAAAAATGTTATGTGAAAGACGACAGCAACCGTGAAATGCTCGACATTATTGCCGGCAAGTTCTTCATTGCATACGCACCGATTGAGTCGGAAAAGTTCCTCAGTATGCCGAAAGAACTGGCTCGTAAGTACGAGGAAAAGTTCAAATACCCGGAGAGATTTTATAAGTCCTTGGACGGTATTGAAGCAAAGCCGTATAAGCCTGTCTCAAAGGATATGGAGAGATAAGAGTCAATCTATGGGGCAACCCTGAGTGTCTGCATAATCTTAGCGAGCAGACCATTTATGGACAGGAATGTCCAAAACGGTACACTCGTTAGGGGTTGCCCCTAATACCCCAAGCAAGAAAGGAGCATAAGCTTTGCGGGAGATAGTATTGGTCGCCGCCGGGTTACTCATCGGCGGCTTTTTCGGAGTAACAACAATGTGCCTGTTTCAGATAAACCGGGACAGACACTATATTTACAGAAAGGACAGCGATAAAAATGAGCAAGAGAAACATTGAAAAGCACATTCTGATGAACAAGGCAGAAGCTCAGGATTTGCAGAAAAAAGCAAAGCGGGCGTGTCTTTCCGAAGGCGGACTTATCCGTTTGCTTCTCAGAGGATACGAGCCGAGAGAAAAGCCCGATGAAAGATTTTACGATGTTATGCGTGAGCTTTCCGCTATCGGCAACAACATCAATCAGCTTGCGGCGAAAGCAAACACCCTCGGATTTGTGGACGCACCGCAGCTCAAAAAGGAAGCCGAGCGTTGGCACAAGTTTCAGGCTGATGTGGAGCGTACTTTTTTAAGACCCGATAAGAGCGATATGAAATGGCAGTAAGTAAATTGTGGTCGGTCACATCAAGGCTCGGTCAGGTAATCGACTATGCCGCCAATCCCGAAAAGACGGCGGCAGACATTTACACCGAGGAACAGTATCAGGCTCTCCGTGATGTTCTCAGCTATGCAAAGGACGAAGAAAAAACCGAGCGTGAGTTTTTCGTAGAGGGTATCAACTGCAACCCTGCGACCGCAAGAGACCAGTTTATATCTGTAAAAAAAGCATACGGCAAAGACGACGGCATTCAAGCCTATCACGGATACCTGAGCTTTAAGGAACAGGACATATCCCCGGAGCTTGCACAGAAAATCGGAATGGAATTTGCAAACGAAGTGTGGGGCAAAAGATTTCAGGTGGTGGTTACTACTCATCTGAACACGAAACACCTGCACTGTCATTATGTAATAAACTCCGTTTCCTTTGTGGACGGCAAGCGGTTATGGGGCGACGAAAAAGCGTGGTTCAAGTTTCGTTTGGTTGCCGACTGCCTTTGTGAAAAGTACGGACTGTATTACAATCCGAACCCAAACCGCAGTAAGCAATCCTCTTATTACTACAAGCAGGAACAAGCCGGTATGCCGAGCCGATATTCAATGACCCGTGACGCCATTGATGAAGCGATTGCACACAGCACCAACTTAAAGACCTTTGATTATATCCTGACTCAGATGGGCTATGAACATTGTCTCAGCGACAGTCGAAAGTATTGGACGATTGTCCCGAAAGGATACAAGAAGCCGATACGACTTAAATCACTCGGAGAGAATTATACCGAGGACGCAATCAAGCGTAGGCTGACGGAAAATCAAAAGGTTCTTATCGTTCCTTTTGCAAAGGAAACGGTAAGAGTCAGGCAGTACCGAATGCCCACAAGAGAACACAAAGTCAAAAAGGTCGGCGGACTGTATGGGCTGTATCTGCATTACTGCTATAAGCTGGGTTATCTGCCGAAGTACAAAAAACAGAATACCGCAAGGCTTCACTATCTTTTGAAAGAAGATTTGCTGAAGCTCGACAAAATCACTCAGGAGACAAGGCTGCTTGGACGGGAGAACATTTCTACCGACGAGCAGCTTTTCTCATATAAAGAGTCCGTGTTGTCGCAAATCAAATCCTTGACTGACGATAGAACGCACCTGCGAAAACAGTTAAGAAGAAATTTGAGTGACGATGAGCTATCAAATGTCAAAGAGCAGATTACGGCAATCACGAGCAAGCTGTGGACTCTCCGCAAAGAGGTCGGTCTTTGTGATGACATAGCCGAAAGGTCAAAGGTTATTGAAGCCAACCTTGAAACGGTAAGAGTTTACGAAGAAAAACAAGAACGAAAGGAGCAGAACCGTAATGACAAACGGAGGTGATGCGGCAGAACAGGTCGTCAGGCTATCGCTTGAAGGCTTTGAAGTAGCCGCAAAATTAAGCGGAGCGGCAGCAAAGAATATTGCCGTTCTTTTAGTCTCTGTTCTCAAACAGGAACAGAAAACAAAAGGCAAGGCTCGACTTACTAATATGATTAAGTCGGGCAAGGAGCTGAAGGTGTTTTCTATCCCCAACAAGGACTTGAAGAAGTTTACCGAGCAGGCAAAACGCTACGGCGTTCTCTACTGCGTACTCAGGGATAAAAACACAAAGGGCGATAATGTCCCGATTGATATTATTGCCCGTGCAGAGGACGCTTCCAAAATTCAGAGAATCGTTGAGAGATTTGAACTCGGTAAAGTTGATAAGGCTGCGATTGTCACCGAGTCTCAGAATGTTATTCGGTGG
>BAHP02000068.1 GCA_000508865.1 Clostridiales bacterium VE202-01 | reverse complement strand
CACCGAATAACAATCAAGTTGACTAAGGTCGATGAAGATTACCCGGACAACAAGCTGACAGGAGCGACCTTTGAGGTTTACAAAGATGTAAACGGCGACGGTAAACTGGATGACGCCGACGAGCTTATCGGAACTCTCTCCGAAACCTCTACCGGTATTTACGAGATGAAGGAACTTCTTTACGGAAAATACCTTGTAAGAGAAACCAAAGCACCGGATGGCTTTGAGCTTGATAAGGGTGTGTACTCTGTTTTCATTGAAAAAGATGAAACCACCTACGAGGTAGAAAACAAAGCCGGCGTCGGCTTTATTAACACAGCTATGAAAGGAAACCTGAAAATCGTTAAAACTTCCTCTGACGGTAAGGTTGAAGGCTTCACTTTCAGAGTTACAGGAGTAAACGGTTACGACCGAAGCTTCACGACCGATAAGAACGGCGAAATCATTATCGAGGGACTTCGTATCGGCGATTACACCATTTCCGAGGTTCAGGATAGTGTTTCTGCTTCCTATGTGCTTCCTGCGGATAAGATTGCAACCGTAAAGGTCGGTTCTACTACCGTTGTGGAAATGCACAATGAGCTGAGAGATACACCAAAGACCGGAGATAACAGCAATGTGGGCTTGTGGACGGCACTTGCGGGACTTTCTGCCCTCGGTATTGTCGGCACAGCCGTTGTTGCGTACAGAAAAAAGAAGAAGGAGGACAATGAGTAATGGACGCTAAAACAATCGTAGCAGTTGTATTAGTCGCCTTTATTATCGGCGGCTTTATCTTCTTGCAGATTAAGAACAGAAAGAAATAAGGAACGCTTGTGTGGGCGGAGTGAAAACTTCGCCCACCGTTCTTTTACGGAGGTGCATTATGAATAAGCAAAAGACGGTTGACAGCAAGGTGCTTGCAATACTCAGAGAATGCCCCGAAACGAGGTATGACGATATGCAGCTTATCCTTTGCTATTACAACCGATACAGCTATATGAGAGTCGGAGATTTACCGCTTGAGGATATAGTCAACAACTATAAAGGCTACGGCTTGCCGTGCTTTGAGACTATCCGCAGAGCAAGACAGAGAGTGCAATCCCTATTTCCCGAACTGTCAAGGCAGTGCAGTGGCTGCGACTGCGGAAACATCAGAATTGTGATTGAAGTAAGCTGAGGTGTGGATATGAACGAGGGAAAAAGAAAAATCGGTGAATACACTGTTCTTTGCTCGGTCAATGTGGGCGAAAAGGAAGTTATCTTGGCTTCCAATGAGCAAAGTACAAACGGCGATAAATTTATGTGCGGCTTTGCAGAGCGAAACGACCTGTTTGAACTGTGTTCGGAATGTATGGTAAGCGATGACTATATCGAAATCGTACACCTTTTCGGAAGCCGTGTGGCAAATGAAGCGGAGCTTTTCAAGGAACAGGTCGAAAAACTGGATATTCCAATCACACTCATAACAGAAGCCGACTGTATCCCCGACCACTATTCCAAAGACATCAACGGCAAAATCATAGCCATTGACCCCAAGGTATTAAAGCCTGAATTTCAGAGAGCCGACAGACAGCTCTACTATGTTACAGGTGGTTTCGGTGCGTCGGCAAACAGCCGTGGAAGTGCCGTGTTTTGTACCAATCTTCACACCGGCAAATCAACCCGATATGAAAGAATGGATGTTATGGGCGAAATAAAGCCTGAGCGTCTGCCTGAATGGGCAAAGGAAAAGGCACAAGAGCTTTCAAACAAGAAGCGAAATAAAGACAAAGAACGATAAGGAGGACAAAGCAATGAAGGAAAATTTCACTTTTCAGCAAAAGACAAAGCTTCTGACGAAACTGTTTGACGCAGGCTGCAATACCGAAAAGAAATTGCAGCAGCTCGACATGGAGAGCATTTTGAAAATTCCGGGTATCACTATTCCGGATATGAGTCTGATTATCGAGTTTCAGAAGCAGACCAAAGCCAATAAGCTGTTCTCTTATTTGGGAGGTGGCACTGATGAGCAGGCAGGAACAGAATGACCGCCATATCATTTGGAGCGACATTAGCCTTGACCTTGATGATTGGCGAGAGTCTTTGGAGGAACTGTATCCCGGATATTCCGATGATGAGCTTTACGACATTATGGTAAAATCCAATGCCGAAAATCTTTATGATGAACGAGTAAATCTCAATATTCAGCTTTCACAGCCGATTATTGTTATCGGCGACCTCGGCAGATGGAACGGCAGAGTGTCGGGCTACAAGATGATTGATTCCGGCAACATTAAGGACTGCCTTTATTCCGATACCGATTACAACGAATGGTATGTGGATAAGTACGGCGACCTTCGTGCCGACGCCGTTCATCACGACGGTACAAACCATTATCTTTACCGTGTATTCAAAGACGGTGTTACCGATACGCAGATTGAAAATCTGCAAGATAAAATCTATAACGGAAAAGCCACAAGAGCCGACATCACACGAGTTACCAAAAGGCTCGGCGATGACATTGCCGGAGTTTATGGTTTTCCTATTCCAAAGCAAAGACAAACAAACGAACAAGCGAGGTGATGAAAATGGATTACAGAGTATTGACCGAAGCAGAGCGTAAATACACCTTCAGCCAAAGTCAGCAGCTCTCTATGCAGACCGGTCTTATCGGATATTTGAGAGCCGACTTCGGTTCTAACGGGAACGAGTTTTGGACGACTTGGAACGATTTCAGAAAAGACTTGAAAACCGATGAATTTAAGGCTGAATTTGATGAAGTCATAAACGGATTGCGTGACGGCGATGTTTTGTCCGGCAGAAAGGCTATGTCCTCTTACTGTTATTCCACTCCCGACAGCTCCTTTAATGATGACTGCAACCACTACGGCATCCGTCTTGATACGGGAAAGTACAGCTATCTTATGAGATTTAACCCCAACAGGGGCGAGTACAATCTGTACTGCTATTGCTATCAGAAAGAGTGGCTAAATGCCCACTTGAAAAACGCTGAGCGAGGTATCCGATTTATCAACCCGCACTATCAGGAGCAGTTTCGCATTGCGGACGGAGAAAAAATCTCAATCAAGCTCGGCGACGGCAAAACAATGGAGAGAACTTGCAGATATATCGACGACTACCATTTGGAGGTCGGCACAAATCTCTACCATATCTGCGAATTTGCCGAGCTTTGCGAGAGAAACGGTCATACCGTAGAACCAGCCGCAAAAGAAAACACGAAATCCGCAAAGGACAAAGAAAAAACACGATAAGGAGGTGCAGACGAGGTGGCAAGAAAATTTGACCTGATTTCAGAGCTGTATGAAAGAACCTGTTTTGCAGTTACAGACAATCCGGTAAACTGGCAATCGTTTCTGAAAACAGCAGGCAGAAATTTCAGGCTCCGATTTGATGAACAGCTTCTCATTTATGCCCAAAGACCCGACGCAACAGCCGTGCTTGAAATCGAACGATGGAACGGTACTTTCGGTCGCTGGGTAAACCGAGGAGCAAAGGGTATTGCCGTATTTGAGGACACAGACAGAAGCCGTCAAAGGCTGATTCATTACTTTGATATATCGGACACCCACGAAAGTCGACATTCCCGCCCTGTTCCGATTTGGGAGATGAGACCCGAATATGAAGCAGAAGTTATTGAAACACTTGAAAATACTTTCGGTGCGGTAAACGATACAACGAGTATTGAAAATGTCGTCAAAGAGAGCATTGCCAATGCCGTTGAGGATAACATCGCAGACTATATCTCCGACTTTATGAGTTTGGGTGCAGGAAGCGATATTGAGTATTTGTCTGCCGACGAAGCAAATGCCTTGTATTTGGAGCTTGTCAGAAACAGCGTATCATATATGGTTATGGCACGATTGGGACTGAACGCAGACAAGGTCTATTCTCCCGATGACTTTGCCGGTATTTCAAGTTTTAATTCACAGGAAGTTCTCAATGCGGTGGGTATTGCTACAAGCGACATTGCAGAAATGGCGTTGCTCCCTGTCAGCAGAACAATCAGCACGCTCAGCAAGGAAAATCGCATAATTGATGAACAGGAGCAATCCGAATACAATAAAGACATCAAAGACGAAAGGAGTCAAAGCGATGAGCGAAATCACATACACGATGGTGGGAGATTACAATCTTCCGAACCTGAAACTGCCGGAGCAGACGGAAGTGACTCTCGGCAGATGGTCGCAGATGAGGAGAACTTATCTGAAGGAACATCACAAAATCCTGTACTACAATCTTCTGACGAAAGGGATTCTGAACAGTCACTTGGCGGAGGTTCAGCAGAGAGCCAGCGAACTGGAGGAAACTCTCGTGAAGCAGATGGCACAGAAAGCCGGGCTGACGGAGCAGATGAAAGCGGAAGATATGATGAAGTGGGTTCGCCTGATGAACAACATCAGGAACTCGGCACAGGAAATCGTGAAGAATCAGGTAATATTCGCTTAGAGTATTACGACAGAAACCACGAGGACAAGAGCCTGCCGTTTTTCGGTGGCGATGATACTATCCGAGAGATACTCGGTACTACCCCGCATTTGTCCGCTTCAAAGGAAGAAATCAAAGACTTCTATGAGAGAAATACGGACAATGCGACCCGTACCGAATATATCAAGGGTATCTTCAATAACGACTACACCCGGCTTACCTTAAACGACGGCAGGCTTGTGGGATACAAAACATTTCAGAATGTCCTCCACTTGTGGGAGGGTGAATACGAAAACAGAACCGCTCAGAGTTTCTACGACTGGGGCGTTATCGCACAGCATTTTGAAGCAATGAGACTTTTGGGAGAATTGACCGATACAATGAAACCGATTCCGTCTATGGACGGTCAGTTGACTCTCATTATGGGAAATCAGGCAGAGGAACAAAAAACCTCTGCCTTTACTTTTTCTCAGGAAATCATAGACGCTGTATTGACCCGTGGAAGCGGAGTTTCCGAGGGTAAAATGCGTATCTATGAGCAGTTTGAAAAGAGCATTTCCGCAAAAGAGAACGCCGACTTCTTGAAAAACGAATACGGTTGGGGCGGCTCTTATCCGGTCATCATCGGTGCAGGCATTGACGAACAGCACGACGGAAAAGGTATCACAATTTCAAAAGGTATCGGAAGCGACAAGCCGCACATTACTCTTTCTTGGTCTCAGGTGGAAAAGCGTATCGGAGACCTTATCCGTATGGACAGATACCTAAACCCAAAGGAAAAAGAAAAGTACCCTGAATGGCTTGAAAAGCAGGAAGAACGGCGAGCCGAGCTTGCAGAGCAGAGAAAAAACCGTGAGATACTTTCTACCGCACCGCCTGAACCTGAAAACAAAGAGGACGAGCCGGAAGCGCAGTATGAATATCATCTCGGCGACAGCGTGTATATTGGGGCTTCTCAGTATGAGATTTTGTCCTTTGATGAAAACCGTGTAATGCTCTATGACTTCGATATGCCCTTATTCAACAAGGAACTTTCAAGGGAAGAATTTGACCGCAAAGTGCGTGAAAATCCGATGAACGACCACTTGAAGGTCAGTGTATTACCGGCGGAAGAAAAAACCGTTACAGGCGAAAATAAAGCTCAAAACGATACTGAAACCGTACCGGATTTCAGTCCGAAAACCGGTTATGACGACGCCTTCTTTATTGACCGGGACAATGAAAGTGTAACTTGGATGTACTATAACCCCGACAGCAATGCCGGAGGTCAGTATGTTACAAATACTCTTTCTTTTGACGAGATACAGCAAGTCGCACGGGAGTATGACTCGGCAGAGGATTTCTTTGATTATCTCGGTAGCATTGCAAATCAGGAGCTTGCCGATGTAGGTACGGAATGGTTTGTGGACGCAGACCGAGAATTTCACAGGACACCGGATTTGACCGACTGTACCTCTGCCACAATGGAAGCTCTTATTGAAAACACTGAAAGAGCTGATATGGTGGCAACAAATATCGGGAATGTACCGATTGAGGATTACAGAGAAATCGTTGCTACTCAAAACGGTTTTGACAGCGATGAGGAAATGTATAACGAGGGTGTTCGTATCGGCAACGGTTACGACAAAGAGCCTGAACCGATTGTCCCCGCTTGGGAGCAAAAGAAAAAGTCAAAAGTAAAGAGCTTTGACCTCCACCCGGATATTCCTATGTCCGAACGACACAACTTTGACCTTGCCAATAATCAGGTTGAAGAAGTGAACAAGAAAGAACGCTTCCACCGAAACTATGCAGCAATAAAAGTCCTGAGAGATTGTCAAAACGAAAACCGTTTTGCAACACCTGACGAGCAGAAAATCTTGTCGAGATATGTCGGTTGGGGCGGTATTCCCGAAGCCTTCGACGAACGAGCAGGAGCTTGGCATACAGAGTATGCAATGCTGAAAAACATCCTGACGCCGGAGGAATATGCGTCGGCAAGAGAAAGCACACTGACTGCATTTTACACTCCGCCCGAAGTATCTACCGCCATTTACAAGGTGTTGGAACAGATGGGATTTCAGGAGGGCAACCTGCTTGAGCCGTCCTGCGGTATCGGTAATTTCATCGGTATGCTGCCCAAGTCAATGGAAAACGCAAAGGTTTACGGTGTTGAGCTTGATACCATTTCAGCCGGTATCGCTCAGCAGCTTTATCAGAAATCTTCCATTGCGGCACAGGGCTTTGAGGAAGTAAATGTCCCCGACAGCTTCTTTGACGGCATTATCGGCAATGTGCCTTTCGGAGATTTCAAAGTCTCCGATAAACGATACGACAAGTACAATTTCTTAATCCACGATTATTTCTTTGCAAAATCGCTTGATAAGTTACGCCCCGGCGGTGTGATGGCTCTTGTGACAAGCAAAGGAACTATGGACAAGGAAAACTCCAATGTGCGTAAATATATCGCACAGAGGGCGGAGCTTCTCGGAGCAATCAGACTTCCGAACGACACCTTCAAAGGTAATGCCGGGACAGAGGTCGTATCCGATATTCTGTTTCTGCAAAAGCGAGACAGACTCATAGATATTGAGCCGGATTGGGTTCATCTTGACACCGACGAAAACGGTATAAGGATGAACTCATATTTTGTTCAGCACCCGGAAATGATACTCGGCGAAATGAAAATGGTAAGCGGTCGCTTCGGACCGGAAGCAACCTGTGAACCGTTTGAAAATGCCGACCTTTCGGAGCTTTTGAACGAAGCAGTCTCAAACATTCACGGAGAAATCTCCGAATACGAGGTTGCCGACGAACTGGAGGAAGAAGATAATTCTATCCCGGCAGACCCTATGGTAAGGAACTTCTCTTACACTGTTTTAGACGATAAAATCTATTTCCGTGAGAACTCCCGTATGTCCCCGGTGGAGGTATCTGCAACCGCTGAGAACCGCATTAAGGGTATGATTGGGATAAGAGATTGCGTCCGTAACTTGATTGAACTGCAAACCGAGGATTACCCGGACAGCGAAATCAAACAGGCACAGGATAAGCTGAACACACTGTATGACAGCTTTACAAAGAAGTACGGACTGATTAACAGCCGTGCCAATACTTCTGCCTTTTCCGACGACAGCTCCTATGCTCTGCTCTCCGCTCTTGAGGTTATCAATGAAGATGGCGAACTGGAACGCAAGGCGGATATGTTCTTCAAAAGGACGATTAAACCGCACAAGCCGGTAACGGAGGTTGACACCGCAGACGAGGCTCTCGCTGTCTCTATGGGCGAAAAAGCAGCCATTGATATGGAATATATGATGGAGTTGTCCGGCAAAAGTGAGGAGGAATTATTCGCTGACTTAAAGGGTGTAATCTTCTTAAATCCCCTTTATGAGTACGGTAATTCCTATGAGCCGAAGTATCTGATGGCAGACGAATATCTGTCGGGCAATGTTCGTGAGAAGCTGGCGACAGCCAAAAGGTCTGCGGCACTGTATCCCGAAGATTACACCGTCAATGTGCAGGCACTTGAAAAGGTGCAGCCAAAGGATTTGACGGCAAGCGAGATTTCCGTAAGGCTCGGTGCGACTTGGATACCGCCCGAAATATTCCAACAGTTTATGTTTGAGTTTCTCGACACCCCACGCTATGCACAATGGAATATCAAGGTTCACTACTCTCAGTTTACCGGCGAATGGAACATTGAGGGAAAGAGCTACGACCGTTCCAATGTAAAAGCGTACAGCACATACGGTACTTCCCGCATCAACGCATATAAGATAATTGAGGAAACACTGAACCTGAAAGATGTCCGAATCTTTGACTATATCGAAGATGAGGAAGGCAGAAAGAAAGCCGTTCTCAATAAAAAAGAGACGGCAATCGCACAGGCAAAGCAGGAACTCATAAAGCAGGGCTTTCAGGACTGGATATGGGCTGACCCTGCCCGCCGAGAAAAACTCACGAAGATGTATAACGAAAAGTTCAACAGTATAAGACCCCGTGAGTACGACGGAAGCCACATTGTTTTCAACGGTATGAACCCGGAAATCGAACTCCGTGAACATCAGAAAAATGCGGTTGCACACATTCTGTACGGCGGTAATACGCTGTTAGCACACGCAGTCGGTGCGGGCAAGACCTTTGAAATGGTAGCCGCCGCTATGGAGTCCAAACGACTGGGACTTTGCAATAAGTCGCTGTTCGTAGTGCCAAATCACTTAACCGAGCAATGGGCGGCGGAGTTCTTACAACTCTATCCGGCGGCGAATATTCTCGTAGCGACAAAGCGAGATTTTGAGACAAAGAACCGCAAAAAGTTCTGCGGTCGAATTGCCACGGGAGATTATGACGCCGTAATCATCGGTCATTCTCAGTTTGAGAAAATCCCGATGTCCATTGAAAGACAGAGGGCAATTCTTGAGCAGCAGCTTGAAGAACTGACAGACGGTATTATGGATTTGAAGCGAAACCGTGGAGAAAACTTCTCCATTAAACAGCTTGAAAAGTCTAAAAAGTCCGTGAAACAAAAGCTGGAAAAGCTCAACGACCAAAGCCGAAAGGACGATGTTGTTACCTTTGAAGAACTCGGTGTGGACAGGCTTTTTATTGACGAGAGTCATTATTACAAGAACCTCTATCTTTACACCAAAATGCGTAATGTGGGCGGTATCGCTCAAACGGAAGCACAGAAATCCTCCGACCTGTTTATGAAGTGCCGATACCTTGACGAGCTTACAGGCGGTCGAGGAACGGTATTTGCAACCGGTACTCCTATCTCAAACAGTATGGTGGAGCTATATACCATTCAGCGATACTTGCAGTACAACACGCTTGTCAAAAACAACTTGCAGCACTTCGACTCGTGGGCAAGTACCTTTGGAGAGACTGTAACAGCCGTTGAGCTTACCCCGGAGGGAACGGGTTACAGAGCGAAAACCCGCTTTGCGAAATTCTACAACCTACCGGAGCTTATGGCGATGTTTAAGGAGGTCGCCGACATCAAGACGGCGGATATGCTGGAACTGCCTGTGCCGGAAGCACACTTCCACAATGTTGCGGTCAAGCCTTCGGAAATGCAGAAAGAGATGGTTGCTTCCCTTGCGGAACGAGCCGAGAAAGTCCGTGGCGGCGGTGTAGATTCGAGTGTAGATAATATGCTTAAAATTACAAACGACGGCAGGAAGTTAGCACTTGACCAGCGTATGCTTAACGATATGCTGCCTGATTTTGAGGGCAGTAAAATCAACGCCTGCGTCGATAACATCTACCGTATTTGGGAGGAAACAGCCGATAAAAAATCGGCACAGCTTGTGTTCTGCGACCTCTCAACTCCAAAGAATGACGGAACATTCTCGGTATATAACGACATCAGAAAGAAGCTCATAGAGCGTGGTGTCCCCGAAAGCGAAGTCCGCTTTATTGTTATTTAGC
>BAHP02000069.1 GCA_000508865.1 Clostridiales bacterium VE202-01 | reverse complement strand
CACGAACCATCCTAACAATGTCGTAATTTCTAGATTAATTCCTAAAGTATTTCCAATTTCAATAAACAAAACAGATGCCAAAAATGAGATCATAATTATGATCCAATATCCTAATTTCTTTAAAAGACCCATTACCCCTACTACAGAGTTTATCTTATTACTCATTTTAGATTTCATCCAGCCTGTTATATAATCAATAACATTGAATAATAAAAAAATTGCAAATAAAATCCAATGTTCTCCAAAAATAAAACTTAGAAATGCGATAATAGCACCTATAACTGCATTATATGTATCCATATAATTTAAGTTCTCTAAAAAATTCATTTTTTATCCTTTCTGTTTTTATATTTATAATTATTTTTATCTTATATCATTCATCTAAAATGCTATAAAGTTGCAAAGTTACTCTAAAAATTTTTGTAAATAAAATTGGCTGATTAAAACTATGATTATTTCCCATTAATCAATAATATATTTTTAAAACTGTAGAGATATAAGTATTTAAAGCACTTATATCTCTACAAAACTAATGTAATATGTATTTTACATTAGTTTTATAACAAATCATCTTACACCATAATGATTAATCTAAAACAATATCCTCTAATTTTTTATATTGTATAAAAGCAACTATAACTTGTTCGAATATGTATATATAATAATTTATCAAAAATACTAATAGGTTTCCGTTTCTTTTTGAGCTATCACCACTCCATACTACACCTTCTATATGTACTAGGCCATCACTCATTTCCAATAATCTTTCAGATTTTTGTACTTTCGATATCAGCCAGTAAGAATACCATCGTATAGTTTTCATCCCCAATAAAATGTAATTCTAGATTTTGACATGTTAAAGCATTATCATTAATCCTCTAGTTTAATGGCTGTATTCATTTGCATAATTTTTGCAATTAGCATCAACCTCCTTCTTTCTTTAATTTTTCGTATACTTAATTGTAGTGTACGAATGATTCCAACTACAAAAAGCACCTAAAACAATTTCTACATTGTTTCTATTAACAACAACAGATGTACCGTCACGTACGTCATCCTTGTGGGCAGATGGCAGTTTCCAGAAATTGTAGACTCCAGTATTCCAAGCAATACTTGTAATATCTATAACCATATCTAGATCTTCGATTCCATGTGGTACCGTTTTATTTTGGTTGGCAGTAGTACCTACTATTTCACCTGTATCGATAGTTTTTATATATATTTTCTTACCATCTATCCAATAATTGCCAGTCCATTGTTCTTGACTAGAATATTTAAAGTTTACGATATTTCTTCCCTCTACTTGTAAAGCACCTCCAACATCAGGATCATAGAAAGCGCCGAAGGCAACACCATTTTGATGAATTGACATTTGAGGAATCCCGCTTTGAAGTATTGTTTCTTTAAAAATACCTGTCGTTATTTTATCTGAAATAACGATTTTAAAATCATAATTATTTTCAATCTCAAAACCATTGGCTCCTAAATCACCTGCTATTTCTGCTTCAATAATAAAATTATTATTACTTGCACTATAAGTTATTTCCGTATTCCCTTGTATCCATGTACCGCTTCCTTGAGCCTTGTAAAAGTACTGTATAGCTAGTTCATTATCAACGTTTCCAAAATTCCCATTAAAAAATTGTCCTTTACATACAACTACTGCATTTGAATCTATTCCGCCTTTCTCTCGGTATACAGTTAATTCTAAAATTGCTGGTGTAAAATAATCTATAAAATTAGGGATTACTGATTCTTTACTTATAACATTTCCTCGACTATCTTCTACATAATTAACAATAGTATTAGAAGCAGCATTATTTATTATAAAATTGTTATTTTCGGTATTTCTGATAACATTGTTTCCGCATATTATACGATATTCTTTAATTGTTGCTTCTTTTACAGCGTTTGCACTATTACCTGTAAAAGTTATTTTAGAATATCCTTTTATTACTGTTGTATTACCTGCCAATTCTCCATTATCTACTGTTAATGTTTCAAGTCCTGAATTCCATGTCGGATCTGGATTTTTTATGGTTATTGTCCGATCCCG
This sequence comes from Clostridiales bacterium VE202-01, assembly GCA_000508865.1. GTDB lineage: Bacteria > Bacillota_I > Bacilli_A > Erysipelotrichales > Coprobacillaceae > Thomasclavelia. The sequence continues at coordinate 27,498 of BAHP02000069.1, read as the reverse complement.
ATAATCAGGATTAACCCACTGGCCATTAATGTTTGTGTAAATTCCAACCCGTATTGTTTGTGAATTTCTAGTACATTTTTGACGAATTAATTTTCTTTCTGCATCTGTCAAATTCCAATCCAAACGTCCACCTGTACATGTTCTTTCACAAATATGATCACCAGTAGGATTTACTTCCAGCCATGCTTTTACCCCTAAACCACCAGGATTACTATAAGTAAGCCAGGGATCATCTTCATCTGTAAAATTTTCAATCATGCTTGTTAAAGTTGCTTGTCTAGGAATTGTTGGAAGAGACCACGAACCAGTCACATCTTCGTTTACTGTATTTGAATAAACAGCTGCGACAACATGTGCACTAAAATTAAAATTACCATTTACATCATGATATACAGTTTGATATCCATTTGCTAAATCACCTTTATATCGTTGTGTACGACTATTATTATTAACCAGAACTGCACCAAAAGCATCACAATAATCTCTATAGTGATAATAATATGATGATGTTCCTCCAACAACAGTTACCCGCCAGTAAATTACCGATGAATTAGTAGCAATATCCTGACTTACCAGCGCCCATGCAAATTCCAGATATCTGCCCTGATATCCACCACTGCCTAAAACACCACTATTCGCCATTTTCATATACCTCCACTTCATTAGGATTGATTCTATTAATTATTGTTTGATCATTAATATTCTGAATCAGTAAATTAACAATCGCTGCTTTATTCTTGATAACAGCTGTGTTTGTTACAATACCATCACTATCAAAGATAGTTATATATTCGCCCTGTTTATTCATGAAACCAATAATATCCGCAAGAGCCACAAATTCTACATCAGTACCAATAGAAGAAATACGAACACCTCGACCAATCTTGACCGTATCCGACCAGGTTTCATTAGAGTTAAGTGACCATTCCATTTTTTCATCACCTTTATTCAGCATTAGATTTATGATTGGACAGGCATTATCTGTATCACATTCAAATACGATCGTTATATAACCGTCTGATATTTCAAAGGTATGTTTAAATTCGGTATAGTCATTATTGCTTAAAACAAATTCATCTCCATTAATAAGCAGCTTAACATTAGCTAAATTAACCAGTTTTTTATAAACAAAAGACAAAGTATATACACCGTTGGCAACATTTACCTGTTGCTTTAAGCTATTATTTTTTAATAATAAAGCATAGCCATACTGGTTTCTGTAGCGCGTTTCTGCAGTTGCATCAAGATTGTAATTTCCTTGCCAAGAACCATCATTAAAACAGCCGATACTATCTCTAATAAGATTATTACTACTTGTCGTTTTTAATGTATTAGTTAAACCATCCAAGCCTAGAATCATATTTTCTACTGTTTCTTTTACTTTTGTTTCTTCACCATTGATTTCAATAGTTGAATCTTTTACCAAAGCTTCTATTTTACCTTGTTCCAGTTCTAAAGATGTATTTAGACTTGATATCTCACCTTTTATAAAATCAATATCACCGGTATAATCGCTGATAGAAATCCAGCTATTATCTTCGTAGATTTTTAAAACATTAGGATAATTAGAAGTATCAAGCCATTTAATGTTATTTACAGGATTTTCAGGTTCAACATCACTGATAAAGATATTATTGATACTTTTGTATTCCTCAAATGCTTTTATTATTAATTCTCCCTGTTCATTTAAATAAAAACTAGGATCAACAATTTCACCATTATTATTACGTTTACCAATTTTTATTGTTCCTAATATTAAATCAAGTTCAAACATTTCACCTTGTAACACCCCTGTAGTTATAACATTTGCATTAAAATTACCCTCTAAATCAAATGCTATATTTTTAAAAGAGGATCCCCCATCTTCACTATAACCTAAACCACCAGACGTGAACTTCCATAATTTTGTGTACGGCTCTAAAGTAGGCGTATTCATGATCGTCCAGCCACTAGGCTTACCATCATCATTTACATCAATGACTAGATTACCACCATGCTGGCCTAATATTGTTTCACTACTATGTTTAAAAGCATTTGTTAATGTATTATAAAGTTTATTTAACTTAATTTCTGTAGGACTTGATGTCTTCATTACTAATCGTTATCTAACTTCCCAACACATTCAATTTCACTGCTAAAACCACCATCTAACATTAATGTTTGCTTCATTATTACAATATTTTTATTTACAAGTTTAATTACGTCACTATTTTCAATACTAGGATTACCACGCCATTTGAAAGTACAGCTGATAGCTAAAACCGTTGACTTTTAAAAAGATTTTATTAAGTAATTCTTGAGTCATATATGGATTAGCAAAACTAATCCCATTACCTGATCCACATGTATATGTATGTTCTTCATCACCACTAGTCAGTGAATTAATAACAAATTCACTTTCTAAAGTCTCTTGGTAGCTATCTTGATAAATTAACTCTTCATTAATTATTAAATTAGTATTACTATACCAATAAAACTCCAATTCACCAAAACGATTAATTCTTGCATTACATCCCATTAAACCAGCTAAATATCCAAGTAACTCTTTACATGAAATATTTTCATAATAATGATTAATAATCAAATTTTCATACTCATCTAAATCAATTTCTGCCAATACAACATTACACTGCCTTAAAAGATCATTTAAGACATCAATAAACTTTGTTTCATCATTAAAAACAATCTCTGGTTCATATATATCATCAAATCTTTTCATAGCATCATAGCCATTCAATTTAATTGAATATTCTTCTCGAGATACTTCATTTACAATATATGTCCCTAAATCGATCCACTCAATTTCATCACTAAATTTTAAACCACTTTTAACCACTATTTTTGCCTGTTCAAAAGAAATAATCTCTTCAGGAATAAACATTTCTAATTCAAATGCATTACTACAAACATCTCCAATTGAAATCACTTCACCACTACAACTAATTTCTTCTATCTTAATACTTTTAAGATATTTACTATCAATTTCCTGATCATTAATAATAACTTTAGTTACAAACTCTCGCATTGGAGAAATAATCGCATTTTTATATTCACTGCTTACATTCAACATTACTTATTCCTCCTAACGCTCTATAAATTCTATTGCAAGTCCCTGCCATAACCATTCATTAGCATCTTTATCAAAACAATAGACAGGTACCGTACGATCACTAACATAAACATTCATTGTCACATTTTCACCTGCTTTAGGATCTGGATACGTAATATCAAAAAATACTGGTTCAATTGCTTTTAATATCTTTGACATTTCGCTTGTAAGCATCGGCGGGAAGGTAACGGCAAGCTTACGCTTTACCGTTATTCGATCTCTAAACATATCACCTAGTACATTCCTTCCTGAACCTTCACTACTATCCAAATCTGATTCCTGCCATTGTAAAGAACTAGGATTAACAAACAAATCTTTTCCAATTTTTAATATTTCCATTTTTTTCACCACCTAAATCAATAATGGGCTTCTACCCGTTTGCATAACTTCTCGATTATGCGCATTAATCACCTGTTTAGCCACTTGTTTTCCATCAACCTGGAAGATTGCTGTAACTGTTGTATTAGCTTGATGACTTCTCGACATGGCACTAACCATAGCGTTATAAACACCAGAACTAATTCCCGAAACTATTTGATCATTATTAGCAACAGCTGTCTTACCATTTATTCGTCCTACTAACTCCGGCCCTGCTTCCCGTGCAATAAACAATTCACCTGTATCTACAAAACCTCCAGCTGCTTTATGTTTAACATTATTTTTGACTTGATTTTCTAATGTATCCATTACTAATGTTATGGCAGCCTTCATTCCAACAGGCAATTTCATTTCATCTATTTTTTTTCTTGTAGTAGATATCATATCTGTTATAGCATCTTCACCAGGACCTTGTGCCTCAAATTCCAATTCAAGTTCTGCATTTTTTGCTAAAACCTCCATTTCAGAAATGATATTCTCTGTTTCTGAAGAAATTTTACCACCGTTTTCAGTTATACTTCCTGCTAATTTATTGCATAATTCCACACCACCTTCAATTCCACTATCTCTTAAAATAGTAATCATATTAGTTAGTCTAGATCTTGTTTCTTCATTCATTCCATCAAGACCTGTAGATAAATTATTATTTAACATTGATAATGTTTCATCAAATATTTGTGTTTTTTCAATACCCTTATTCTTCCAAATTTCACATCCTTCTATTAATATACCTTCCTGTGTACTATTAAATTCAATCCCAGCATCTTTTAATTTTGTTAAAAGAGTTTCAGTATTTAAAGCTTGAATTTCTTCCTTGGTTTTTGCATTTCCTGCCCAATTTAATATTTCTGTATTTAAAATTTTTTGTTGCTCTTCATTAAAAATCCCACTATTTTCTATTAACTGGGTAAGCATATTATCAAAACCTAATTTTTGCAATTCTTCTCTACTTTTAATATTTTGCTTATGATTTTCATATTGTTTTTCCCATTCTTCTAGTTCTAATTCAGATAATTGTGTTCCCTCTTCCTCTAATATTGAAATCATTTTGTCAAATGAATAACCATATGCATCTGCTTTAGCAAAACACTGTTGCCTAATTAATTCAGAAGTTTTAGTATTTAATTCAATTTCTTTACTATCTCTACTTAAACCGTTTTCAAAATATTCTTGTTCTTGAATATCCAAATTTTTTATAGCATCAGCAAGACTATTCCAGCTTGATGTTCCTCTATTGCCCATTTCTGTATACATTTCAGCTTGTAGATGAGCCGTTGCTTCAATATTTCCATCTAATGATTCATACGCATATCTACACATATTTATAATTTTTTCATTTTGAGCAAATTGACTCTGGGCTTCATAAAGAACCTTATTTTGTTCCTTTAAATTATTTTTTGCATTTATTATCTCAAGATAATATTCTGTAGTATTTCCACTACCACTAGCCATTGCCATTTGATATCTGTTTTCTGCCGCAGTAACTGCATCCTTGGCTTTCTCACTAGCTTTTTCTGCAGCTGTTAATTCAGCTTGATATTTAGCACGATTTTTTAAGGCTTCAGCAGCTTCCTTTTCATAAGATTCTAATACTGCTCTTCTTTCTAATTCTTTAATGCTAGACTTTATTGCTTCTGCATTTTCTTGAACAGTTTTAGTACTATCTTTCCATGCTATTTTTCCATCCTCTGTTAATTTAACACTTTCAGGTAAAACATCATTAATTTGTTTCACTAAATATTCAGCTTTTTTAAGATTAGTAGCATAGCCTCCTTCCCCAGTTAACTTAACTAACTCGTCTACCTGTTTAAGAGTAAAGCTATAATCATTTTGTATCGAATTAGCATTATTTACCATTGCTTCAGAATTCTTTTTCATTTCTTCAGTGTTATCACGTAATGCTTCTCTTTTTTTATTTAATTTTTCTACATATTTTTCTGTTTTATCAGCTGCTTCATCAGTACCTGTAATTAAAGATCCAATAACCGTCACCACACCTACTACTGCTGTTGCTACCGCGAGAAATGGTGTAATGTTTGAAATAATTCCTGTTAAACTTGATAATGCAGGTATACAATTACTTACAACATTTAATATATCTGTTAAATCACTTTTCAACTGATTATAACCGTTAATAATAGTAGTAATATTCGCAAGATCCCCAAACGCATCACTGATTGAGTATTTGCCTAATTCTTTGCTTACTTCTGTTAATTTACTTAATTCATCGTTTATACTAGATAATGATCTATTCATATTTTCCAATGTTTTTGTAGAATTGATAAGATTTTTATATGATGTGTCATCCATAAACACACCTCCTTTATAATATTTGTTTATTTTTATACCTTCCTAGTTTATAATTTACTTATAATAAGGAGGTATTTATGAAATTATTTCGTTCAGAAGAAGAAGTACTACAAGATGAGAAGAAAAACCAACAAAGAGAAATAGAAAAACAAGAAGAAGAAAGAGAATTAAGAAAATTTTATGAAGATATAAATTTTACTAATTCCGAAGAAGATCTCGAGATTTTAGAACAAATAAGAGTACTTATAAAAAAAGATACTTTATTTTCTTTAAATCACATATCACATGCTACAACTGGAGCTATATTTGATAGTATAACTAGATCTACATTTCTTGAATTTTACATTTTAAAACAATTATCTAGTAGTAGAAAAGCTATTGATACCCTAGTAAAACAAAATGAAGAATTAAATAATAAATTTGATCAGTTAATTGAAATCTTAAAGTCTAAATAGCCATCTATATAAAAGGGTCAATGAAATCAACTTAAAAGGTTGGCTCTTTTTTATTATGTTATCTTCTTTAACATCTTATTTTCTAGATTTGAAGTATATAAATATCATAGCTTTAAATTAAATGAAACAAATAATTAGTTTGATATTTACTCATGATAAAATTTAATAGTATTTCTACTGCATTACCATAATATAAAAATACTAAAGAGGAATGATGATTTCATTCCTCTACTTGTATGCATTAACCCAATTTTCCATCCATACTTTTGCTTTTGCGCGTTCACGTTCAACTGTTTTTTCATGATCTTTATCTAGCTGCTCTTGATTAATAGGATAAGGTTTTGAAGTATAGGAAACTGCTTGTTGACCAGCTTTACGACAGAATGCATTATAGATTGCGGTGCTAACTGCATCATATATATACATTCCTTGAAGCCATAGTTGATTGTTATCATGCTCATTTTTTATTTCATAAGCTTTTCGATAAACTGGGGCTAAAGTAACGTCTTGATTGTAAAACTGATCAAAGCTCATTCCAATACTTATATAAAAGGGTAATACTTCTTTGAATATTTCTGTATAAGTTTTATCTTGCGTGGAAAGTTCTTCTTCTAGAAATTGGCTTTCCACTTGATGGCGTTTTTTGAGGTATTGTCCTCAAATAGGTATTTAGTGTATCCATTGCCATTGTACTTAATTTATTGTACATTTCATTTTTATCAGTAAATAATTCAAAAATTTCTTCTACCAATGATTTAGTAATTCTTTTATGGTGAGCAAAGAAAGCGTATTGAAATAATTTTGGTAGAATTGTCACTGGTTTTTTATCTAATTGAGCTAATACAATACCATCTGCTTCCATTTTTTCTAATGTTTTTCTTGTATATTCAAGAGTATAGTCTACATCTTTATATGTAAAATTAATTACTTTAGCCACTGTTATTTCCTCCTAAAATTAAGCTGTTTTTGTTTGCCAAGTTGGCGCATTTGTTGGGGTGATATATAAATTAGTTTCTAATACACTATTAACTGCCATCGCTGGTAGTCCCATAGCACTAGGTTGTCCTGTAAAGAATACAGATTTTTCTAATCCTGGATGTTTAATTTCAAACCATACAGCTTTATCTGCTTCTTTAGCTGTTTTATAAGCTTCTACTAAAGTAGCCCAAGCTTCTTCTAATTCAGTAGTGAAATTAGCTAAAAAAGCCAATGCCCCTCCTAAATCTTTTAACCCTTCTACATATGTTTTAAATTCTGTTTGACTTAAATCAGTTGTTTCTAAAGTTTCTGGAGATGGATTCATCTCAGGTACTGATTTAATTGATGGAATTTTAATATATCCTGTAGTTGGTCTTGTTCCAGCAGTAGCTTCTACTGCGTAATTTACCGTTACACCGGCTGTACTCATTGCGATTGCTGACATTTGTATGTCCTCCTTATTTAATTATTAATTTTTCATATTTTACTAGTCTTCTAATATCATTGATTTCTTTATCGTCAATCAAACCTAACTGAATTCGTAAATATCCAAATTCATTCATTTTTTCATCAATGATAGTTATAATTGTTTTAATATCATCCATTCCTGATTCATTTGAATTTGCTATTTCAAATTCAAATATTTCATTACATACGTTTTCCAATTGATCAAATGTACTATATTCAGGTACTACAGCATCATTTGTTAAAACAATTGAAACAGCAGGAAACACTGATTGACTATTAGACAATTTTTGATTGGTAATCATTACTTCTGGATAAGCCTCTTTAATTTTTTGACTTACCTGATCATATATTTGCTGCTCATTATCATTCATATATAAAACACCTCCTTCATCACCATATTTACCCTTTTTGAAGTTATCTTTTAACTTCACATACATTGTAAAACATAACTTCCTAAAAGATTCGCTCCCTTAATCAACAACTATTTTTCTAAAATCTCATTCTCTCTATTTTTCATCCGTCGCAAACATGATTATTCATATAAATCTTTTCAAAAGATCTAATAATTTCATCATTTATTATAATAATCTATTAATTCTTTTTACTAAACAAAACCTTAAACATACTTTAATTGAATATATTTATAAATATTTCCAACAATAAAAAGAGATATCTAATTGATATCTCCTTTATAACTACATTTTATTTGTCTGTTCAAACAATTTTTTTAAAATGATATTAGTCTTATTCCTAATCCCACTATCACTATAATAATATTTATTACCCACTTTTTCCATTTTTTCATGTTTATTAATTAAGGCATCATTAAGAATATCAATTTCTTCATGTTTTAAATCACTATCTTTGATAATTTTATCAATTACTAACAAACCATTTTTTATAATTTCTTTCTTTTTAAGATCATTTGATTCTGTTAATTCATTTTGCCAAAGTATATTAAGCTGTAATAAACATCTTAAAATTTCAATATCATTTTTCATAAACGATTTTCTCTACTTTCTTAATGATTCTTCTTAAATCTGAATAATATTTATTTTCACTAATATTTGAATTCTTAAATAATTGCTTTTTAGGAATTTTATTTGAAAAATGATTTAATAAAAATGTAATCTCTTCTTCCGTTAAATTATTTAATATCCCCTGGTAATAATCCAAATAATCTTTTAAAACATTATCAAAATCATTTTCTAATAATTCTTCTTTTTGACTAATCAAAACATACAGCTTAATTTCTGTATCAATAAATTTTTTTTCATTTCCCTATCCTCTCACTTTCTAATATTATTATAGTAAATTTTATGTAGAAAGATTTACTTTCTTTTTTTATACCTAATCATTAAAACTGTTATTACCTCCCCTTCCATATTAGATAAACTATATCAGTTTTTCTAACAAAATTCTTATATCTATATTTTGCACTATTTTTGATTTTCATGCTTTGACTTACCCCCTCTATAACACCGATAAAACGGTGTTATAATTAAAAAGTTAAATTTTCTTATTTTTTGATAACACAAAATGTGTTAAAAAATAATTTAAAATCACTTTAAGTGTATATTTCGATTTTTCAATAAATATTATCCTATAATACATAAAAGAGGTGATATAGTGTCTAATATAACAGGTGAAAGAATTTCATACTTAAGATGTGAACGCAATTTAACTAGAGATCAGTTATGTAAAATTATTGGTGTAAGCAAAAGAACGATTGTTGCATATGAACAAGGAACAAGAGAACCTAGTATCAAAACTTTACGAGCGCTAATTGAATATTTTAATGTTTCTGCTGATTATATTCTTGGCTATACAAATAAACCACTTAGATTAGATACTATTTGTAAAGAAGAAAAATCTTTTATTCTCCTCCCTAGAACAATCCAGGAATCCCAAGCAAAATATAATTCTATCAATGATTATATTAGTTATATTGCAAGCAAAAGAGATTAATAAAATCAAAAACTTAATTTTTGAAAAATATTATATTTAAGTATAAAAATAAAAGGGGAAGATCTTATCATAAACAAGCATCAATTCTCCTTTTTATTTCATTATAATACAACAAAAAAAGATCTGTTGAGAGTACGAATCATCCTCTTTACAGACCTTTTATTTTAATTTTCCAAATCAAATCTTAAACAAAATTCAATTATATTAAGTTATCTAAATTAGCTTTTGCTTTATACGTTATTTTAAAACGATAACCTTCACTTGCTGCAATTACTCGCATTGATGTTTTAGAATCATTACTAGATGCATTTACACCAATACCATAATTACCTAAACTATTGCCACGTTCATTAAAATCCTTTTCAAGAGCATTGAATTTATCACCAGCGCTATTAAAACTATTGTACTCTTGATCACCATTTACTAATGTAATGATTTCTTTAAATAATGGATAACTATCTTCTTTGATCTTTAATGCTTCAAAATCTTTTAGATCAGTCGTATTTTGACTGATAATTACATTATTAGTTTCACCAGATAAATCATAATTAAAATCAATTGTTATCTCATAAGTATCAGCTGTTAATTGATATTCAAGTTCACTATAAACATTATTTTGATCAGTTACGTAAAAATTATAATCTTTATCAATTTTTATTTCACCATATTTATCAGTAATATTTTTTAAATCACTTTCAAGCTTCTCGATTTTTTTTACGTATGTGTCACTATTAGTCACTAATTTTTCAAAATCAGATAATGTTCCAAAATAATATTTTATTTGTTCTTTTTTAATATCAACTTCTCCTAACGGTCCTAAAGTAATCGTATTTTCAGGTGTACTAATAGTATTTTCAGATGTTGCTGTTTCTTCTAAGAAACTTCCAAATAAGAAGGTTGAAATCATTGGTGAAAAGATCAAGAAAAGCGCTAGAATAATATACATAGTGTTAGGAAAAGCATTTGTTCTTTTCATTGGTTGATAACCTTTTTCTAACCGATTTCCACAATGAGGACATACTTTAGCACTATTAGGAATATTTTTTTTACAATAAGGGCATTGTTTCATTTAATTAATCACCTACTCATATATATTTGACATCCAGGTTTTAAAATCTTCAACATATTTTTCTTTGGCCTGTTCTTTTTTCTTACTATCTTTAATTTCATAGTAATCTTCACTTAAATAAGTATACTCGCTAATTGTTTCACCTTTATTAACTAATTTCAAAGTAGGTGTCCAATTAAAATCTAATTCTTTACGAATATTTTCATAAAAATCTTTTTCTTCTTGTGTAGCATCTTCACTTTTGGCAGCATCTCTAAATGCTTTAATATTTAAATAATAAAGATATGTACCCTCATTTTCTTCTAAATAAGATGTTAAAATTGGTTCAAATTCCCTGCAATCTCCACAATCAGGTCGTCCAATATACAATACAAATAGTTCATTACTACTTAACTTTGTTTGCAATTGATCATATGTTAACTCATGGATTCCTGAAAGTGATGAATCTTTTTCTATATGATTAGTGGATGCTTGCTGGCATCCACTAATCATCAATATACATAAAATTAAGATAAAAAGTTTTTTCATTACTTAATTAAAGATTCTCCAGACATTTCTACAGGAATTTCTAATCCTAATAATTGTAAGATCGTAGGAGCTAAATCCCCAAGCTTACCACCTTCTTTTAATTCTAAATGAGAGTTTGTTAAAATCAAAGGTACTTCATTAGTTGTATGTGCAGTAAATGGATTGTTATCTTCATCTAATAACATTTCACTATTACCATGATCTGCTGTAATTAACATTGTTCCACCTAATTCAAGAACTTTGTCATATACTTCTCCAACGCATTCATCAACTACACTTACAGCTTTTATAGCAGCTGGAATAATTCCCGTATGTCCAACCATATCACAGTTAGCAAAGTTAACGATCACGACATCATGAATATCTTTATCTAATTCTTCAATCAATTTATCCTTTACTTCATAAGCAGACATTTCTGGCTGTAAATCATACGTAGCTACTTTTGGAGAATTTACAAGTACACGTGTAGCTCCCTCGATTTCCTTGTCAACACCACCATCAAAGAAGAATGTAACATGAGCATATTTTTCAGTTTCAGCAATTCTTAATTGTTTTAAGCCTTTTGCTGATAAGTAATCACCTAAAGTATTTGTTAATTCTGGCAATGCAAAAGCAATTGAACCATTTACACTATCAGCATATTTCATCATACATACAAATGTTAAATTTTTAGGAACATTGTTAAAAGTGTAATCATAGAAACCTTCATTAGTCATTACTGTTGATAATTGAATTGCTCGATCCGGTCTAAAGTTAGCAAAGATAATTGAATCCCCATCACAAACTTGACCATCAACATTTTTGTTATAACCTGGAATTACAAATTCATCATATGTTTCTTTAGCATATGAATCTTTTACATACTGTACTGGACAATCAAAATTTTCACCTTTATGATTAACAATTGCATCAAAAGCTAATTCAACACGATCAAATCTCTTATCACGATCCATCGCATAATATCTTCCTGATATAGTTGCAATTTCACCAACACCGATTTCTTCAATTTTATCAGCTAATTCTTTTACAAAATCAGCTCCACTATCAGGTGCTACATCACGCCCATCTAAAAAGGCATGTACATATACTTTATCTAAGCCCTCATTTTTAGCTAATTTTAATAAAGCATAAATATGTTCATTTGATGAGTGAACCCCACCATTTGATAACAATCCCCAAATATGCAATTTAGTATTATTTTCTTTAGCGTTATTAATTGCTTTTAAAAATTCAGTATTTTTATAAAATTCTCCATCTTCAACAGCTTTATTGATTAATGTTAAAGATTGATAAACTGTTCTACCAGCACCAATATTTAAATGTCCAACCTCACTATTTCCCATTTGACCATCAGGTAATCCTACTGGCATTCCTGAAGCTTTAATTCTAGTTGTTGGATAAATCATCATTAAATCATCTATATTTGGTGTATTGGCAAGTTTTACTGCATTACCATCAATTCTGTCACTTAATCCGTATCCATCTAAGATACATAAAACAATTGGTCTTTTCTTCATCATTTTAATCCTCCGTTTTCATGAATCATTATAACTTGTTTACTTATAATAATCAAATATGAAAGCTTTTAAAAATAAAAAAATTAGTACTTTTTATAATACTAATTTCATTTTTTCTTCTTTTTAGGAGTAGTTATAATATACATTCCAATAAAACACAAGATCAAAGGCCAATATCCTTTAATATAGTAAGCTATTGTAGCTACGATTCCTTGAAAATCTTTAGTCCTGTCCATCGTTAAAATCATTCCTAAAAAAACTAAAATAATCCCCGCATTTTTTCGAAAATCCATTTTCATCACCACTATCATCATAACAAAAATAGTATTACGAATTTGTCGATTAACGAATAGAAAATAACTATTCGTTTCATTATAACTCTTTCCTTCTTGACATCGATTTCAAAAAAGATCATTTGATCCTTTATTTTTTATTCAGTCTCCAACGTCAAAATACAAACTTGACAGCAGATGTCAAGTTTTATTTGTTATAATATAGCTGTAAAATAACTTTGGAGGAAAAATATGGATAAACAGTTTATAAATTTAACGAATAATTATTATTTTTGTTGTAAGAAATTTCAATTAAAAGAATCTGTAAAAAGACAAAAATACATTATTCACAAATCCGAAAAAAACTTTTTTAAATATAATTCATTCATTTCTAATTACGTTGAACAGATATTAGGTTATGTAATCAAAACAGCCTTGAAAAAATTTAATTCATTGAGGATAATCATATGCACTTTAAAAATGTAAAAGGAATTTTGTCTTCGTCAAATAATATGAACTTATATCGCGGCTGCTTACATGGCTGTATCTATTGCGACTCCAGAAGTAAATGCTATCATATGGAACATGATTTTGAGGACATTGAAATCAAAGCGAATGCCATTGAGCTATTAGAAAATACTCTTAAACGAAAACGAAGAAAATGTATGTTGAGTACTGGGGCTATGACAGACCCGTATATTCCTCTTGAAAATGAAATCAAAAATGTTCGAAAAGCGTTATCACTGGCATATCAGTATGGCTTTGGATTTACTTTAATAACCAAGTCAAACCGTGTACTACGCGATTTAGATTTATTGAAAGCTATTAATGAAAAGACCAAATGTGTCGTACAGATGACATTAACAACTTATGATGAAGATCTATGCAAAAAAATCGAACCAAATGTAAGTACAACCAAAGAACGCGTCATAGCTTTAAAGAAGCTGCATGAAGCAGGAATTCCTACTGTCGTTTGGCTTTGTCCGATCCTTCCTTTTATCAATGATACAGAAGAAAATATTAGAGGTATTTTAGAATATTGTATTGAAGCCAAGGTTTGTGGGATTATCTGTTTTGAAATGGGAGTAACACTTCGTGAAGGTAATCGGGAATATTTTTATAAGCAGTTAGACCGGTTATTTCCACAGATGAAAGAAAAATATATCCAAACTTATGGTATGCAATATCAACTAAGCAGTCCCAATAATCAAAAATTAGTGAAATTATTTCATCAATTATGTAAAGATAATGGCATAATGCATGATAATAAACAGATATTTGCTTACTTAAACAAATTTGAAAATAAAAATAATATTCAGTTGAGCTTATTTGATCAACTATAAAATGCAGTACGAATATAAAAACAGTGTGTAATATTTTCTTAAATACACACTGTTTTATTATAATTTTAGTTTTTTATCAGTTTTTAATCTTTCTTTTTTTCTTTAAGTAATTTATCTTTTTCTTTGATCATATAACTTAATTCTTTTCCATATAAAACAAAAGACAATAACATTAAAGCACTGCTAGTAATAATCATAATTGAACTAATTATAGTATCAGGAATATGCAAACCAATCAAGATAATCACAACAACATAAAAATACGCCGTTGCAATCTTTCCCCACCAGGAAGCTCCTTTGATTTTCAAACCATAATCATATAAATATAAACCAACAATTCCTAACATCCCATCTTTTAAAACTATTATGATCAACACAATCCAGGCAAGTGGATAATTGAATAATAAAGTCACTGCAATTGTAAATTGTGTCAATTTATCAGCAATGGGATCAATCAATTTACCAAAATCTGTAACCATATCATATTTTCTTGCAATAAAACCATCAAGAAAATCACTTAATCCAGATAATACTAAAACAAATGCAGCAATTGCATAATGATAGTCATATTCTGATTTAAAATATACATATAAAAATACTGGAATTAATAAAATTCTAAAAAAACATAAACAATTTGGTATATTAAATAAGTTTTCTTTATTTTTCATATCCATAAAAATACCTCTTTTAGCTTATTATAATTCCCTTCTATAATAAGTCAATTTATTTTATAATTTACTAACTACTAATAAACTTATTCGATAAGAATTATTGATTACATATACTTCTATAATCTATGCTGTTAACTAAAATAATATTATATAATAATTTTTATTCTTATTTATAAACTTTTTTGCATCATAATATGAAGACACCATTCATCATAATACGGTTTTCCAAATACTTGATAGCCCATTTTCTCATAAAATTTTTGAGCCTGCTGCTGTGCTGACAATTGAACTGTCAAATATCCTAATTCGCTTGCTTTTTTTTCCAGTTCCTGAACAACTATACGACCAAAACCTTTTTTTCTATAATCTTTGATCGTTGCAATACGACCTAAAATCATTATCTTATCATCTTTAGGATACATTCTTCCTGTTGCAACAGCCTGATTATTTTGATAAACAACTAAATGATAAGCAAAATCATCAATCTCATCAAATTCATTTTCAAAACCTTGTTCTTCAACAAATACACGTTGCCTAATTATTTTCGCATCATTAAAATCAATCTTATCATAACTAATTCTATATTCTAAACATTCTTTCATCTTTAACTCCTTAAAAAATCAATAATTACATCATATACTTTTTGTTTTTCACATTCATTCAATATTTCATGCCGCATGTTATCAAACAACATTGCATTTATGTTCTGATATCCATCATTTTTAAGTAAATCAACAGCTTGATAAAAAGCTTTTTCACTAATAATACAAGGATCTTCACGGCCAGAAATAAATAAAATCGGTAGTTCATCATTAATAGGATAAGTCTTCTTTTGATAAGTCTGTTGCATTAAAGCAAGTAAATTATAAAATCCATTTACCGTAAAAGTGAATGTACATAAAGGATCATCATTATACTCATCGACTACTTTACTATCACTACAGATCCATTCATTCGTTTTTTGATACCCTTTGTTAAAGGTTTCAAAAGATATCTTTTGCATTAAACGACTGTGATACTTATCACCCTTAATAACCATATAAAGTTTACAAATTGCTTTACCAATACTGCAAAAACGATTATAGCTTGGACTCCCACACACAATCAATCCGTCAATTTCTCGATCATATTTTCTAATATAATTCCTTACTACTAAAGATCCCATTGAATGTCCAAATAGATATAAAGGTAAATTTGGGTATCTATTTTTAATATACTGACTTAACATATAAACATCTTCAACAATAGCTTTCGCACCATCATTATAAAAATAACCTAGATCACTTTTATCTAAAACACTTCTACCATGCCCTCGATGGTCATGAATAATTACAATATATCCATAACTATTCAAGTATTCAATAAAATCTAAATAACGTTCTTTATGTTCACACATCCCATGAACGATTTGAACAATTGCTTTAGGTTTATTACAATCAGAAATAATGACTTCGAGAGCCAAATTATCATATTTTGAATTAATTTTTATTTGTTCCATATCAACACCTAATAAAATCATAACATCCAAAACAGCTCATAATGACTGTTTTGGATAACACTATTAATACTCTAAAAATATAAAATCATCACATTCCATCAATATTAATTTAATATTCTTTTCTATTTCATTTGTTCAATATCTGTTTCCGTTATTTTTAATTTCCGCTTTTTTAAAATCATATTAACAAGTTCACTAGCTAATGAATATAAACATGCCGCGCAAGGTACTGCAATAACCATTCCAAAAATCCCAAAAAAATCACCAAAAACAAAAATCGAAAGAATAACCCAAATTCCTGGTAATCCCACGGAATTACCAACTACTCTAGGATAAATAAAATTATCTTCTAATTGTGATAATATTTGAAAATAAATCATAAACCAAACTGCTGATAATGCGTCTTTTGATAAAATCAAAACCGCTCCGATAAACATAGCTGCAATTGGTCCAAAAAATGGCACAAAAGAAAATAATGCAATGATCGTAGCAATAAGTTCAGGATAAGGAAAGCCAAATAAACGCATTGTTATGTAATATAAAATCCATAAGATAGCTGCTTCTGTTAGCTGTCCACTAATAAAATTAGAAAATACTTCATTAGTTTTATGCGCATATTTAAAAATTATTTTAGTTACATGATATCCACATACTGCTCCAACTACTTTTCTTAATTGTCGTAAAAATGTTTCTTTATCTGCTAATAAATATAATGAGAAAATAAAACCAGTAAATGCAATCCCAAATTTAGATAAAAAATCAGTTGCATTGGCCATTATCCCACCAGCGCTTTTAGATAAGATATTTAATACTTGCGAAACCATTTCCTGCCAAGGCATATTGATCAATTCCTTGACACTTCCAATATCTTCCATTCTAAAATCAATTCCAAAATAAATAAATATCTCATCTATATTATCAAATATATTTATTAAAAAAGATGAAATATTGCTAATCAATGAAGTTAAACTGCTTATCAAATTAGGAATAACGATACTCGCTATCACTATGATCAACAACAGCATTAATATTAGCGTCAAAATTATTGCTAGAGCTCTTTTTTTTCGATAAATAAAACTTTCTTTTTTACATTTCTTTGCAATCAAAGTTTCTATCAGCTTCATTGGTTGATTCAAGATATAAGCAATGACAATACCATAAAATAAATATTTTATAGCTCCTATAAATTCTCCAATAATAGCCCATATACTATTAAGATTGATCAAGAAAAATATTAAAAGTACTGTAAATGCTGCTATGATCATTCCTGGCTTTACTTGTTTTTTTAGATCATCATTAAAAAAATTTCGCATAAATTTCACCTCTGTATTGTCTTATTATAGCATATTAATTTTGTAATAATCTAAAGAATACAAAAATGCAGTTAAAAAACTGCATCATAAATCCTATTACTAAAATAAATTATTCCATGGCCTATTCCAATTCCAAATAACATCCCTGTTATTAATCTCAATAGATTATTACTTGTATACGGTGTCAATAACTGTAAAAAACCATCAACTATCATTGGTACAATTAATAAAAAATAATGTATTTTAGGTTTATGTTTATTTAAATAATACAAAACAAATATTATCCCCAAAACTACCCCACTACAACGATAACATAAAATAAAACAAAAATTACCTATATGTAATGCACGAGAGGCCATTCCATTACAAATAGGTATTTTACCTATTTGTAATAATCGCTCCAATATTATTTCAACCATTGTAAAAACACATCAGTTTCAACTGGAATATTTTCCATAACTCCTGTAAATTCATTTGCTCTTGAAAAAGAACAGCATGCAAAAATTACCCATATTACCACTCCAGCAATAATTCCATATAAGCACGACTTAGCCCTTTTAGGATATTCTTTATTCCAAACAATGAACAAGACCAATCCAATAATCGGAATAAAGAAACTTAACAGCGCATATCCAAAACTACCTTCATCACCACGACCATTTTGACCACTTATATTTACCCCACATTCAGGACAATATTTAGAATCATTAGGAATTTGTTTCCCGCATTTATTACAAAACATTTTCTCCCCTCCTATAATTAATCACTTATTACTATATCAATTAGCATTTCTACAAGTTCACTACTAACAATATCGTATTCATCTCCATTAAAACTAAAATCAACTTCATCCCTTCTTGTAGTAGGATCTAATCGCCAATCTTTACATGAACTATGCACTTGATCAATTCCTGTATAATCCAAGAATTTTTTAACATTTCCGGCATTAATTCCACTACCAGCTAAAATCTCAATGCTATTACCATAAGCATCATATAAATATTTGATCATTTCTTTACCACGAAGAGCTTTACTTTGCAATCCACTAGTCAAAACACGATCGACACCTAGCGTAATTAAAATATTCATAGATTCATCAATGTCATTAACACAATCGATAGCACGATGAAAAACTGCAGTTTTATGATATGATTTTATAATATTGACCATTTCTCTAGTTTGTGAAATGTTAATATCCCCTTCTTCATTTAGACAGCCAAAAGCAATACCATCAGCTCCATTATCTAATAAAATTTCTGCATCTAATTTCATAACTTCAAAATCTTCATCACTATAACAAAAACCTGCTCCTCGAGGTCTAACCATACAAATAACTTCCAAATCTGTTTTTTCTTTAACTTTTAATAGAGTTGCTAACGATGGTGTTAAACCTCCTAAATGTAATGCACTATTTAACTCAATTCTTTTAGCACCACCATATTGAGCTTGCAATGCATCATAATAGCTACCACAACATACCTCAACTACTTTACCCATAAAATCGCCTCCATAACTTTATTATAGCACTTTTATATTTGTATTGCTTAGAATTTGCTTTTTATTTCTATAAATGTTAAAATCTAAAAGGGTTTTATATAACATATATGTACATCATCTTTTAAGGGCGAAGTAAAGCAAACCTCTTTTGATCGATAACTAGATGAAAATTGAATAGATTTTTAAAATGTCCTCGTACCTCAGCAGGATAGAGGGTCCGCCTCCTAAGAATATGTTATAACGACCGCCTTTCGGGCAAAGGCGATTGACATTGAGTAAGTTTAAGACTAAAATTGAATAGATTTTAAAGATGTTTCCGTAGCTCAGCTGGATAGAGCGACCGCCTCCTAAGCGGTAGGTCGGGTGTTCGAATCACCTCGGGAACGCCAAAAACTCCGCCGGAAAACCCAGTAAAATCAAGGGTTTCCGGCGTTTTTTCATTTTTACGGAAAAAGTGAAAAATCGTAAAATTCACAGATTTTCATTAGCAAAATCTCCGTCAGCTAATGGAAATTAGGACGAATGTCGTCCGCCTTTCAGGTGAACGACTTGCTAATAAAAATTAGCAGGATTTTCGCTATTTTGCTAATGAAAATGCCCTCTCTGCTAATGGCAGAAAAATTCGAGCAAAATTCCTGCTAATGAATAAGGCGTTCGTTACCCTGTTAATTCGTTCATTTAGGGGTGGTCAAGCGACAATCGCACACTACTTCTATGCCATTTCTTATTATATAATTGCGGTAACAGGAGGTGGTTGTTTTGAAAGAACAAAAATATCATTTATACCTTTCCAAGGACGAATACAGCGAAGTGCTGCAATCACTTATCCGTTTGAAGAACAGCCTGATAGCACAAGGCAGATACACGGACGCAGCAGATGATATTATTTGCAAGGTGCTTTCAGCCAAGAAAAGAAAGTTCAAAATCAAATATATCTGAACACGAATAAAGACCGCCTACACTTTTGTAAGCGGTCTTTGCTAATTTAGAGTAAGTTAGACAAACTGGAATTTATTAGGCAAACAGAATAAGTGCAACACCTGTGATAAGCAGAACTATACCAACAACAAACTCTATCATTCCCACTTTCTTTGCGTATTCTTCTTTCTTCCGACCGGCTTTGAAATCCGCCTCAAAACCGTTGATAAGATTGTATTTCTTTTTAAAGTAAATGAAGTATCCAAACAGAAGGAATGCCAATCCCAGAACTACAGCCAATACCTTTAGGAATATCATATAAACACCTCCACAAAAAATTCAAATTTGTCTTTCTCTTAATTTCCTATTATACACCAAAATTATGAATATTTCTACCCGCCGTCTATTGACCTCAATTAAGAGGAAAGTAGGTGGCTTTTTTTGTTAGCAAAAAAATTTTCAAGAAATTTTGAAAAAAACACCCCCCAAAAACGCTCTCCCATTTCAAACAAGTGAAGGGGTTAATTCCGAGCCACGAAAAGGTCAGCCCTTTCACTTGTATTTTGACAACTGAATAAACCATTCACTAAGACTTTAATTCTGATGATTTTAGCCACCTTATCGGGTACGCCGTGACTTCTGCATTGCAGAACAGCGAGAACTCCCGGTATAGGTAACAGGTTGCCCCTGTTACGGCGATGACAGTCAGAAGGATAATGATACTTCTCTACGGAGCTGGCGGAGTACCCGGCAGAGGTGAAATTCCTATGATACAGATTAGCAGTCTGTTCCTTAGTGACTTCCCGTGAGCTTATTGCTCGGCAAGGGGTGTTGAGAACAAATATTGCCCGACCGGTTAGGAAATGAGCCGGTCAAGTACATAGCCATACTGCGATGGCTATGAATTTCACGAAAGGAGGACGCACAAAGTGTCGAACTGCAAAACGATTGCGATATGCAATCAAAAAGGCGGAGTTGGAAAGACGACCACTACGGTAAACCTCGGCGTCGGTCTTGCAATGCAGGGAAAGAAAGTGCTGCTCATAGACGCAGACCCACAGGGCGACTTAACCACTTGTCTCGGTTGGCAGGATACAGACAACTTGGGTATCACGCTTGCAACGAAACTCACAGATGTCATAAATGAAACGATGAATGACCCTACGGTCGGTATTCTGCACCACGACGAAGGTGTTGACCTTATTCCGGCAAACCTTGAGCTTTCAGCAATGGAGTTTAACCTTGTCAACGCAATGAGCAGAGAGACGGCATTGAGAAACTATCTCAGCGAAGTGAAGGAGAAATACGACTATATCTTAATAGATTGTATGCCTTCCCTCGGAATGGTAACAATCAATGCTCTATCTGCGGCAGACAGCGTAATAATTCCTGTTCAGGCTCAGTATTTACCGGCAAAAGGTATGACGCAGCTTGTTCAGACCATTTCACGAGTTAAGAAGCGTATCAATCCGGGCTTAAAGATTGACGGTATGCTTCTCACTTTGGTGGATAGCCGTACCAACCTCGCCAAAAGCACGGTAGAAGCTCTGAGAGAGAACTTCGGTAGTCAAATCAAGATGTATCGAACATATATCCCGATTGCCGTAAAAGCCGCAGAGACTTCTTCCAAAGGCAAGAGCATTTTTGCCTACGAACCGGGCAGCACGGTGTCAAAAGCGTACACCGAATTTACAAAGGAGGTGTTAGCCGATGGCAGGAAGAAAGAGCGACTTCACTCTCACGAAGCTCGATGACTTATTCTCGACGCAGGAACAGAGAGATGAAGAAAAACTTTCAAAAATCCGAGATATTCCCTTGACTGAGATTGACGATTTCCCCGACCACCCTTTTAAGGTGCGTGATGACGAGGATATGGCACAGCTCATTGAGAGTATTAAGGAACGAGGGGTAATCACTCCGGCGACGGTAAGGCAGAAAGAGGACGGCAGATACGAACTCATATCGGGACACAGACGAAAGCGAGCCTGTGAGCTTGCCGGGTTTGATACTCTCCGTTGTGAGGTCGTTGAACTGAACCGAGACGAAGCCACGATTTTAATGGTTGAGAGCAACTACCAAAGGTCGCAGATACTTCCCTCGGAAAAAGCCTATGCCTACAAAATGCGTTTGGAAGCATTGAGCAGACAAGGCAAAAGAACAGACCTAACTTCCGACCCAGTGGGTTGGAAGTCAAGCGGAAAAGAAACAGCACAACTAATTGGAGAGCAGTCGGGTGACAGTCAAACCCAAGTTCGCAGATATATTCGCCTTACAAACCTTGTTCCCGAACTTTTGGAATATGTTGATGAGGGGCGAATTAAAATGCGACCGGCGGTTGAATTGTCTTTTCTCGATGAGGACAGTCAGCGTGATGTGGTTGATGAAATCGACCTGAACGACGCAACCCCGTCCCACGACCAAACAATCCGTATGCGAAAGTTCTTTGAGGAGGGCAAGCTCACAACCGAAGCAATCCAAGCGATTATGTCGGAGGAAAAACCAAACCAAAGGGAGAAAATTGTTTTGAGGGGCGATAGGGTTCGACAGCTTATCCCGAAGAATATTCCCATAAGCCAAACGGAGGATTTTGTGTGCAAGGCATTGGAGCATTACAACAAGTTTCTGCGAAGCAGAGCCGACCGTGACAGCCGATAGCCTTCCCCCTTTCTCACACTCTAACCCCTATATATACCGGCTATTAACCTGCTGAAAAATATACTCTATCTCCCTTGAGTATATCTATCTCTAATAACATATAGCTGTCTATAAAAGGGTTCGCACATTTGGAGCAAAAGCAAAATGTCTGCTACGATAAAAAGTTCAGCCAATCGCACCTTTGATGTTTTGACCGGTTTTGATTACGATTAAGGCAGAAAGGAGCGATGGATATGAAAAACAGGCTGATACCTTGTGTTCTTGCCTGCCTGATGATTTTCCTCGTAGGTTGTAACGGTAACACAGCCAAAGAAGCTGCACAGGAGATTACGAAAACAGAGACTTCTTTTCCGGCTGGTAATACCGAAACAGATTCTCAGGAAGAAACGGCAGAAGAACCGGAAAGCACGACAGTTCAGGAAGAAACACCGATTACGGCAGAAGAAAGCCAATCAACCGCTGAAAGGCAGACGGTTGCGACTGTTCAGACAAAACCGGCGGAAGAAAAAACGGCTGATACTCCTGCAACCGAAAAGCCAAAGGCAGAGCCACCGAAGCAGACAACCACGCAGGCTGAACCCGAAAAACAAACGGAACAGCCAAAAGAACAGACAACTGCCGAACAAAAGCCGGTTGAAAAACCGACTGAAAAGCCGGCAGAACCGAAACCGACAGAGCCGCACAAGCAGACATTCGATGTCAGCCCTTATGTTAGTTACGCAAAAGAGTATGCGGTAAGCATAGGGCTTTCTCTTGACATCACGGCGACAGAATGTTGGGACAACCCCATATCCGCAAATCCTAACCGAAGCGGTATCAAGTCTGATATTGAAAGCAGACTGAACCGATACAAGAACAGCGAGGGTTTTACCGCTGTGTGGATATGGACAGAAAAGCTATCCGATACGGATTACAACATCTATATCGGCTACTGCTAAAACAAAATAATTTTAAGCGGACGCACTGAGTAAAATCGGTGCGTTTTTGCATTTCAAGGAGGAAAACGCAATGGTTAAAACAAAATTCAAGAAAGCCGTCTCGCTTATGTTGGCGGCGGTTATGAGCCTTACTGCTTTTACGGGCATTGGGGCAACGACAGCCTTTGCAGCCGTAGGAGAAAAAGCCGATGTGTACCTCGTCGATTATCCCCGAAGCGGAGATACCAATAACAACGGCGAATGGGGACACGGCAATCTCAACTATATGAACGGTTGGAAAGGCTTGTCCACAAAATATACAGGACTTCGTGCAATGGGTTCGTATTCGGGCAATATTGCCTACTGTATTGAACCGGGTACAGGTCAGCGGACTGGAGATACTCTCACCGAAAAGGACGAGAACTTCTTTAATAACATCAGCCCGAACGGAACGATTTCCGGCGATGACATTCGCCTGCTTATCGGTCGTATCTTGCAGTACGGCTACCGTGGAGGTATTTCGACAAGCTGGAAGTCGCAGAATGAAAGCGACGCAAACTGCATCGCACACGCTTATGCCACTCAGATTTTGATTTGGGAAACGATTGTCGGAGAAAGAGACGCAGGCTTTAATCACGTTTCTACCAGCGGATACAATGCCGTGCTTGAATGTGTAAGCACTGCACACCCACTCCGCAGTAAAATCTTGTCGTACTACAACAGTATGGTAACAAGTGTTCAGAATCACACCAAAGTGCCGAGCTTCTGCACAAGGTCAAGCGGTTCTGCAAAGGTAAACGAGCTTGAATGGAACGGAAGCAAGTATGTTGCTACTCTCACCGATACAAACGGTGTGCTTGGCAATTACAACTTCTCGGCAAACATTGACGGGGTTTCTTTCTCTGTCAGCGGAAACAAATTGACTGTTTCGATGGAGAAAGCTCCGAGCAAGGAATTTACCATCACAGCCGCAAAAAAGAACGGTGTCCGCAGAGGTGTTGTCGTATGGTCTGACGGTATCCATCAGAACGGAAACGGCATTCAGGATGTGGTCACTTATGCTCAGGAGGTCAGTGACCCTGTCAGCGGCTTTGTCAAAATGAAGGTAAGCTACGGCTCTTGTCAGATTGTAAAGACAAGTGAGGACGGAAAGGTTGACGGCATTCAGTTTACCATAAGCGGTAACGGTGTCAATCAGACTGTAACAACCGCAAACGGCGGTAAATTCCAACTGGATAACCTTATGCCCGGTGTTTACACGGTAACAGAACAGTCTATCGACAAATATGTTCCGCAGGAGGTTCACAGAGTAACTGTTGTTGCCGGTCAGGTGTCAAAGGTCAATTTCAATAATGTTCTCAAAAGAGGTAATCTTCAGGTCATCAAATCTTCTGAGGATAACTTGGTTGAGGGCGTTACCTTCCATCTTTACGGCACATCTCTTTCCGGTATTGCTGTCGATGAGTATGCCGTGACAGATAAGAACGGTGTTGCTTCTTTTGATGATGTGCTTATCAGCGGCACTACCCCATACACCATTGAGGAAGTGGATACCGCAATCCGTTATGTTGTGCCTGCAAATCAGACCGCACCGATTAACTGGAAAGAAGTAACCACAAGAAACTTCACGAACATTCTCAAAAAGTTCAGCGTAACCGTAACAAAGAGCGACCGAGAGGAAGGCACACCGCAGGGCGACGCTACCCTTGCCGGAGCAGTTTACGGTATCTATAAAGGCGAAACCCTTGTGGACAAGTATGTGACGGATAAGAACGGGCAGTTTACCACAAAGGAATATGTCTGTGATAATGACTGGACAATCCGTGAAATCACGCCGTCCGAGGGTTATCTGCTTGATACGACTGTTCACAAGGTCGGTGCTGAACCGCAGCTTTATACGGTGGAACACAATCAGACAGCAAATGATGTTACCGAACAGGTTATGAAAGGCAATATCGCCATTATCAAGCACACCGATGACGGCGAAACTCAGATTGAAACACCGGAAAACGGAGCAACCTTTGAAATCTATCTCAAATCTTCCGGCAGTTTTGACGCAGCAGAAGAAGATGAAAGAGATGTCATTGTCTGTGATGAAAACGGTTTCGGGCAGACAAAGGATATGCCTTACGGCGTATATACCGTTCATCAGACCTCCGGTTGGGAAGGTCGTGAGCTGATGAAGAACTTTGATGTGTTCATTGCTCAGGACGGACAGACCTACCGCTATCTTATCAACAACGCAAACTTTGAAAGCTATATCAAGGTTGTCAAGGTGGACGCAGAAAGCGGTAAAAACATTCCTTATGCCGGTGCAGGCTTCAAAATCTTTGACCCTGACGGCAATCAGGTAACAATGACCTTCACTTATCCTACTCCGACAACGATTGATACTTTCTACACCGACGCAAACGGACAGCTTGTGACACCGGAAAAACTGGAATACGGCAAGGGATATTCTCTTGTAGAAGTTCAGGCTCCTTACGGATATGTGCTTGACAGCACACCGGTGTACTTTGATGTGGCAGAGGAACATTCTTCCGATGAGGGTGGTATTACCGTGATTAAGGTCGATAAGCCTAATATGGCACAGAAAGGTACAGTCAGCATTGAAAAGACCGGCGAGGTGTTTTCAGGGGTAAATATCTCCGGCGTGGAAAACGCCGATGTGATTTATCAGCCTGTCTATGAAGTGAAAGGTCTTGCAGGTGCAGTTTATGAGATTAGCGCAGCAGAAGATATTATCACTCCCGACGGTACACTCCGTTATGCAAAGGGCGAGGTAGTAGATACTGTTACCACAGATGAAAACGGACTTGCCAAGAGTAAGGAGCTTTATCTCGGAAAATATACGGTGGTTGAAATTACTGCACCGGAGGGTATGGTCATCAACAAAGAAGCTCACGATGTTGAGCTGACTTATGCCGGTCAGGAAGTGTCTGTAACCGAAACCGCCACAAGCTTTGTAAACGACAGGCAGAAAGTAGCGGTAAGTCTTGAAAAGACTATTGAAAAGAACGACATCTTCAATATCGGCAACGGCGATGAAATGAAGAATATCAGCTTCGGACTTTTCGCCGCAGAAGAACTTGTTTCTGCAAGCGGTACTTCTATTCCGGCAGACGGACTGATTGAGATTATCTCACTTTCCGAGAACGGCAAGGCTGTTATCAAAACCGACCTTCCTTTCGGAAGCTACTATGTAAAGGAACTTGCCACCGATGAGCATTATATCCTTACCGACGCCAAGTATCCGTTCACTTTCAGCTATGCCGGTCAGGATACCGCAAATGTTGAGATTGCGGTCAATGACGGCAAGCCGATTGAAAACAAGCTCATTTACGGTTCTGTTTCCGGTAAGAAGATTACCGAAAACGGCGAAGCACTGGGAGGTGCTGTAATCGGTCTGTTTAAGGCTGATGAAACCGAATTTACAAAAGAAAATGCTTTGATGACTGCTACCTCCCAAAAAGACGGTAGCTTTTCTTTTGAGAAAGTACCGTATGGCAACTGGCTTGTAAGAGAAATCGAGCAGCCGGAGGGCTTCGTGCTTGATGAAACTTCTTATGAAGTTAAAATCTCCGAGGTCGCTCAGGTCATTGAGGTCGAAATCGTCAATGAGTATGTTCACGGC
>BAHP02000070.1 GCA_000508865.1 Clostridiales bacterium VE202-01 | reverse complement strand
GTTTATTGTGGTATATTTACTTATGTGTTGGATGGAGTGCGTTTTTACTTCATTGATAATGAACAATATTATCGTCGTCCAGGTTTATATGGTTATGATGATGATTATGAGAGATTTGCTTATTTTGATTTTGCAGTACTTGAATTAATTTCTCATTTGGATATTAAGCCGGATATTTTACATTTGCATGATTGGCAGACAGCAATGATTGCAATGTTATATAAAGAAAGATATTGTTATTATGAACATTATGATAATATTAAAATAGTCTTTACAATTCATAATATCGCATTCCAAGGGAAAGCAGATCCTAAATTGTTAAGTGAGTTATTTGGATTGGATAATTATCTATATTATAACGGTAACTGTCGAAATGATGGATGTTTAAACATGATGAAGGCTGCTATTTTCTATAGTGATATTGTTACAACAGTATCACCAACTTATGCACGTGAGATCTTAACACCTGAGTATGGTGAAGGGTTACAAAATATTTTAGAGATGCGTAAGTATGATTTGTATGGAATTTTAAATGGTGTTGATTATGATGTGATCAATCCAGAAACTGATCCTCAAATTGTCAAGAATTATAATGTTGATACAGTATTTACAGATAAAGTTGTTAATAAATTGGCGCTTCAAAAAGAGGTTGGATTACCTGAGAATAAAGATGTAGCATTAATTGGGATCGTAACTAGATTGACTAAACAAAAAGGATTGGATTTAATTATAAATCAATTCAGCGAAATGTGTAGTCGTGATGTTCAAATTGTTATCTTAGGTGCTGGAGATCGGACATATGAAGATGCTTTAAAAGGAATAGCTTATCATCATCCGGACAAAGTTTCTTTACAATTAAAATATGATTTTGGACTATCTTGCCGTATTTATGCTGGTTGTGATATGTTCTTAATGCCATCATTATTTGAACCTTGTGGTTTATCACAAATGATGTCGCTTAGATATGGTACGATTCCAATCGTGAGAGAAACAGGTGGTTTGAAAGATAGTGTTGAGTCATATGATGAGTATGCTAATACTGGTACAGGGTTCAGTTTTGCAAATTATAATGCCCATGAAATGATGAGAACGATTGATTATGCTTTAAAAGTATATGATAATGCTCCTGATGCATGGCGTCAAATTATGATTAGAGCGATGAATGCTAAACTTGATTGGGATGCTAGTGCTGACCAATATTTGAAAGTATTTAATTCGTTAATGGAATAAAGACAGAGCAATCTGTCTTTATTGCTTCCATAGAGGTCATGATAGATTTTGATGTGGAGATTGATATTTTTTGGGTATTGTCTTATTTAGATATAAAGAAAATTTTAAATTTATAAGCTGAAAGGAAAATATATAGTTATGATAAAAATAATTTTTTTTGATGTTGATGGTACCCTTATTTCTAAAGAACGATCTTACATTAGTGAAAAGGTGTTGGTGGCATTAAAACAGTTAAAAGAGCAGGGAATAAAATTGTTTATAGCAACAGGACGTCATTATTTAGAATTGGGATTGTTAGGAATCAATGAGCAGTTTACTTTTGATGGATATTTAACATTGAACGGAGGATATTGTTTTGATCATAAAGGAGTTATTCATAGTAATCCGATTGATAAAGAAGATGTTAAAAGAGTTGTTGAATATACAACTAAACATAATTTAGCTTGTAGTTTTGTTGAAAGTGATGGTTTATATGTTAATTTAGTTAACGAACTAGTTGAAAATGCTCAAATTTTTTTGAATACACCGATTCCACCAGTCAAAGATATAACTAGAGCAATAGAAAATGATGTTTATCAAATTGACCCTTTTGTAACTGCTGAAGAAATAAAAAAAATCATGGCTTTAACTAAACATTGCAAATATACCCAGTGGTATGAAAGTGGCTACGATGTTATACCTAAAGCTGGAGGAAAGCAAGATGGGATAAAAGCGATTATTGATCATTACGGGATTAAAATAAGTGAAGTTATGGCTTTTGGTGATGGTCATAATGATATAGAAATGTTATCATTTGTAGGAACTGGTGTGTGTATGGCAAATGGTCATGATGATTCTAAAAAGGTTAGTGATTTTGTGACTGGTAGTGTCTATGATGATGGAATTGTGACAGCATTAGAACATTATAAATTAATTGAGATAAAAAATGACTATTAAATATGGTTGTAATAATAGTTAGAGTTGTGTAAAATTAGAATAGTAGAGGAGTGGTTGTAATGAAAAAACTGATTCTAATAATTATTACAACTTTATGTTTAAGTCTTATTGTTGCATGTGGTGCACTTGATCGAGAAGTGAATTTAGAGAAAAATGGAAAAAAATATAGTACAGAACAGGGTGTTAGTTTTTATTATCCTAATGATTTTGAAATCAATCTAGATTCTAAAGATAATAGTACAGTGAAATTTTCTAAGGATAATAATATGTTGTATTTCACAGTGTTAAAAGATGAATCTGATAATGTGCTGGAAGATAAGGATGAGCTGTATACTGGAGAACTTGAGCAGGGTGGAGCTTCTTCCATAGAAGTATCACGACCAGTACTTGATAGCGGACTAAGTGTATATCAATATATTTTTACATACAGTGATACAGGAATTAAAGCTATGGAAATTGTTTATTTTGGTGATAATAATACTTATATTTATGGTTATTGTGCCACGAAAGATGATTATGATGCTAATGAAAAAGATATGCGAGTTTATTTACAAAGTTTTTCAAAGTCAACAGGGAAATAAGTTGTATTTTAGATATTATTTTGTTAAGATATGTTTAAATTATAGACAAAAGGAATAAAATTATTAGAAGTTTATAAATATATTTTAGAGATGAAAAAAATTATTTTTATCGGGGTTTTTTGAAAAGAAAAAACGTGAAATAGCGTTAATAGAAATTTTAAAGCATCTATTATTGGGTGAAGTAACATATTATCCCCTAATAGTACCATGCTTTTTTATTTATGGAGGTAATCATGAAATTATTTAATACTCTTACAAACAAAAAAGAAGAATTTAAACCGATTCGTGAAGGTGAAGTTAGTATTTATGTATGTGGTCCAACTGTGTATAATTATGTTCATATCGGTAATACACGGCCAATGATTGTTTTTGATATTTTAAGAAGAACTTTTGAATATTTGGGATATAAAGTTATATTTGTATCAAATTTTACTGATGTTGATGATAAGATCATCAAGGCGGCAAAAGAAGAGGGAGTCAGTGAAAAAGAACTTACAGATAAGTATATTCAAGCTTATGAAGATGTTCGCCGTGATTTGAATTTATTGTTTCCAACGTATGCTCCTCGTGTTACAAATACAATGGATGCGATAATCAACTTTATTGATGATTTGGTGAAGAAAGGTTATGCTTATGAAGTAGATGGAGACGTTTATTTTAGAGTTTCTAAAATTAAAGAATATGGGCAATTATCTGGAATTAGAATTGAAGATTTGGTTGCGGGAGCTAGTGAGAGAGTTGATGAAAATGATAAAAAAGAAGAATCAACTGATTTTGCTTTATGGAAGAAAACAGATGAAGGAATTCAATTTGATAGTCCTTGGTCTAAAGGGCGTCCAGGGTGGCATACAGAATGCGTTGTTATGATCAATGATATATTTGAAGATGGTAAGATCGATATTCATGGTGGTGGTCAGGATTTAAAATTCCCACATCATGAAAATGAGATTGCACAATCTATGGCATGCCATCATCATCCTATCGCTCATACGTGGATGCACAATCAAATGATTAATATTGATAATCAAAAAATGTCTAAATCATTAGGAAATGTTATTTGGGCTAAAGATTTGATAAATGAATTAGGATGCAATGTATATAAATGGTTTATGCTTTCTAGCCATTATCGTAATCCATTGAATTTGACAGATGAAGTATTAAATAGTGTCAAAAAAGAAGTCGCTAAAGTTGATAATGTAATAAAAGCGGCATCATTGTATCTACAGGTTAACGGTATTGATGGCAAAGAGTATTGTAAGGAAACTATAGATACGATGGTTAAAGCGCTAGAAGATGATCTGAATACTTCATTGGCATTGACACAAATTTTGAATCAGGTAAAAAATTTGAATCAATTAATGCGTGTTAAAGAAAAAGATAATGAATTGATTTTAAAGAATTATAATACTTTACTTAAAATGACAGATGTTATGGGGTTTGTTTATGAACCTCGTCAATTAAGTTTGGATGAATTAGAACTGTATCAAAATTGGGTGGCAGCTAAAGAAGTCAAGAATTTTGATGAGGCGGATAAATTGCGTAATGAATTAATTAGTAAGGGGATAATTTAATGCGACCAGATTTGGTTAATGCGGCTGTGCTGGCTTATTTAGGTGATGCAGTTTTTGAAGTAATGGTTAGAGATTATTTGGTTAGAGAAAGTGGACTGGCAAAAACTAATGATTTTCAAAAGGAAGCAATTAAATATGTATCTGCTAGTTCGCATGCCATGTTTATGCATGATATGTTAGTGGAAGATTTTTTTGACGAAAGAGAAATTGGAATATATAAACGCGGTCGTAATACTAAAGGTAGTAAAAATGAAGTCTTGAGCATTTGCATTCGACGGGCTTTGAGGCGATAATTGGAACTTTATATTTAGAAAAGGATTACGATCGTTTGGAATTGATATTTAAACGATATAAAGAGTATATAAAAGCTAAATAAATTTGAGATAAATTTGAGACGAAAATAGGTGAAAAATATGAAACAATATATATATGGTAAAAACACAATATTAGAAGCTTTAAAAGGAAAAAAGAGTGTGTATGCTGTGTATATCCAAAACAATGCAAAAGATAGTAGAATTATCGAATTGTGCAAAAAAAAGAAGGTTCATGTAAAGATAGTTGATAAGTCTGAGTTTATCAAGAAATTAGGCAATGTAAGTCATCAAGGGGTCATGGCAGAAATAGAAGAATATCGTTATTATAGTATCGATGAGATATTAAATGATATTCCTAAAGAAAAACAGCCGTTATTATTGATGCTTGATGGTTTAGAAGATCCTCACAATTTAGGTGCTATACTGAGAACATGTGACGCCGTTGGGGTTGATGGTGTCATTATTGGTAAGAATCGAAGTGTAGGGTTGAATGGAACGGTTGCGAAGGTATCAACAGGAGCGATCGATCATGTTAAAGTGGCTCAAGTAACAAATCTAGCAAGAACGTTGGAAGATTTAAAAAAACGTTCTTTTTGGGTAGTTGGCTGTGATCTTGATCAATCGCAGGATTATCGTCAAATAGATTACAACATGCCACTTGTAATCGTAATAGGATCTGAAGGTTTTGGAATATCTCGTCTAGTGAAAAAAAGTTGTGATTTCAATGTTGTTTTACCGATGGTAGGACATGTTACTTCGCTGAATGCTTCTGTTGCAACAGCAGTAATTTTGTATCAGGTATACAATTCTCGTAATCCTTTATAAGCAGAAGGGAGGTAACCATGAATGGTTACAATATTGAAGAATTGTATTATTTATATCGACAAGGCAATCCTGTTGCGGGAAAATTGTTGATTGAGTACTGTTATTGGCAAGTGGAAATAATGTTGCCGATATATTATTTTTATAGTGAAAATTATCGTAATGAACGTGATGATTATATTCAAGATATCGTTATTCGCTGTGTTAAAAATCTAGATAATTATCGTCCAGATAAAGGGATGCTGGTTAAAAGTTATTTATCTATGATTATTCAACGAGCGATTAGTTCGGTTATGATTAGAGAAAAAAGAAAATCGGTCAAAGAAAAAAATGTTTGTTTTTCATTGAACAGTTATTGTAGTGAAGATGGCAAAGTAAGTTATTTTGATATTGTTAAGGATAATAATTTAGAGTATCAGCCAGATATCCGAACTGTTCAATGTGAACAAAAGGAAACGATTGAAAAATATATTTTGGAAAATTGTTCATGTTTAGAGCGCTCGGTAATTAAAGGTCATGAGCTTGGTTTAAAAGACGTTGAAATAGCTAAAGCATTACAATTAGATGTTAAAAAGATATATAATGCAAATTATCGAATTCAAAAAAAGATGTCAAGGCTAAAATTGTTTGACTAGTTGATATATTTGTGATAAATTATAATAGCGTAGAAATGAGCTGATTATATGAAACAAAAAGTGATTTTGGTTTGTAGTGAATGTTTATCAAGAAACTATACAATTACCAAAAATAAGCGTGTAAATGTTGAAAGATTAGAATTAAACAAATATTGTAAAAAATGTGGAAAGCATACTTTGCATAAGGAAACGAAGTAGGAGGTATCGGTGTGAAATTTAGAGATTGGTTTAGTTTAAAAGGAATTAGAAGTGAGATAAAGAGAGTTAGCTGGCTAAATAAGAAACAACTAGCACAAAATTCTGCAATTGTATTATTGTTTTGTTTTGTGTTAGGAGTGTATTTTTTTGCAGGAGATGCAATTATTGCCTTTATTTTAAAAGCGTTGGGGATGAATTAAAATGACGGGAATGAATGATGAAGGTAGACAATGGTATGTGGTTAATACATATTCTGGTCATGAAAATAAAGTTAAAGAGAACTTAGAAAAACGTGTTGAATCAATGGGATTGCAAGATGTTTTATTTCAAATTGTCATTCCTGAACATGTGGAAACAGAAATTAAGGATGGAAAAAAAATAAATAAAACTAAAAATATGTTTCCAGGTTATGTTTTGGTTGAGATGATTATGACAGATGAAGCCTGGTATGTTGTTCGTAATACTTCTGGAGTTACTGGATTTATTGGTTCTTCTGGTGGAGGTGCAAAACCTTTTCCTCTTCAAAAAAGCGAATTAGATCCAATTCTAAAGAAAATGGGATTGAGTACGAGCATTGAAGTAGATTACCAGGTGGGGGATGAAGTAAATGTAGTTGGTGGACCTTTTGCTGGTAAAGTGGTAGAGTTGAATCTATTGATACTGAAAAAGAAACTGCTAAAGTACTAATTGATTTTTTAGGAAATTTAACGCCAATGGAAATAGAATTGACACAATTGGAAAAAGCTGATTTATAGAGTAGATGTCATGTTTATAACATGACATTTTTTATTAAAAATATTAATAATAGAAGAATGATGATGAATGTAAAATTATATTATGTTTACAGTCAAAAAAATAGGTAAAAATAGTTTTATAATCAAAAAATCTCCCTGAATATAATACTTTTTTTGTTTTATATATTAAACATCTTTTTTAATAATTTGAATTTTGCTGATTTAATCGAGAGAATTTGCATTTTTTCATAAAAAGTGATATAATAGAAATGTCGTTTTAGATAGGAAGTGAGTTAATGGAGAAAATAAAGAGTGAAAAATTAAATAACTTTATTAATGAAAATATTATCAAACGTAAGGCTATGTTTATTCCGATTCTAGGAGTATCTGTATTTATGCTGGTAGGTTATGCAGCAGTCGATAATGAAGCACCAGAAATAGTTTCAAATCGAATTGAGGTTGCATATGGAGAAAAATTAGATTTAAATGCAATTGACATTAAAGATAATCATGATCAGCGAGATGAACTGGTTGTTGCAGTTGAAGAAGGAAAAGTAGATGTCATGCAGTTAGGTACTTATGAAATAACTGTCAGTGCTAGTGACTGTTCATCAAATGTGGCTACTAAAACAATCGATGTTGATGTGGTTGATGATGAAGCTCCACAATTTAAAGTGGTTGGAGCAGATAAAGGATATGTTGTTCAAGTACCGATCAATGGAAGTAATGACGTAACGAGTTATATTAATGCAATTGATAATGTTGATGGGGATGTCTCACCATTTATTGAAACAGATAAGGAATTAGATGCTTCTAAACCTGGAATTCAAGATATTACTTTAACTGTTGCTGATTCTTCTGGTAATGTTAACGAAAAGATGTTTGAATTTGCAGTGTCTGATTTAACACCGCCAAGTGTTACTTTACCACAAGGAAATGATATAGTTATTGATTATGCAAGTGAATTTATTTTAGAAAACTACTTGGTTGCTAGTGATGATATGGGTGGGGTAACTAATACTGTTACTGGCAGTGTTGATACAAGAAAAGAAGATGAAATTCAGACTATTAAGGTTAGTACTAAAGACGAAGCTAAAAATGAAGTTGTTTCAGTCCTTAATTTCACAGTAAAGGATATTAGTGGACCGCAGATTACTTTGACTACTGATAGTACTGAAGTTGTTAAGGGGGATCCATTTGATCCAAGAGCTTATTTAGTATCAGCTATTGATAATAAAGATGGTGATGTTACTGCAAATGTTGCAATTAGTAATATTGATACAAGTTCTACTGGTGATAAAGAAGTAACCTATACGGTATCTGATACCCTTGGGAATAAGTCGGTTGCGATATTAAAGGTAAAAGTTTATACGCCAGGAACAAAAATTTTAGAAACAGCTTATACTAAATTAGGAAGTCCTTATGTATGGGGAGCTACTGGTCCTAATTCATTTGATTGTTCAGGATTTACTTCTTGGGTATATCGTCAACATGGAATATCTTTATCAAGAACTGCTCAGTCTCAATCTCAAGGTGGAACAGCAGTTGAACGTAGTGATTTACAACCTGGTGATTTGGTTTTCTTTGGTTCGAGTTCAGGTCGGATTACACATGTAGGAATATATGTTGGTGATGGTAAAATGGTACATTCGCCTCAAACGGGTGATGTAGTAAAGGTTTCGCCACTACAAAAAAATTATGTGTGTGCAAGAAGATATTTATAAAATATAGTAAAATAAGGATATCAGAATCTTAAATGGTTTTGATATCTTTTTTTGTTTTGAGGGTCGACTATTGACATATTAAACTGTTTCTTAGTATAATAAATATATCGATAATCGACATATTTATTATATCGACTATGAATGCTAAATGTTAAAAGTTTAAAAAAAGGAGAATAGAAATGGCAAGAGAACAGTATCAAAGATTAACAGAACCAATGTTTTATTTATTGCTTAGTGTGGTTGAAGAGAATCATGGCTATGCGATGATGCAGGATATTCAGATGTTATCGCATAATCGTGTTAAGGTAGGGAATGGAACGATGTATAATTTATTAGAACGTTTTTTGAAAGATGGCATAATTGAGCTGA
Source organism: Clostridiales bacterium VE202-01 (assembly GCA_000508865.1). GTDB lineage: Bacteria > Bacillota_I > Bacilli_A > Erysipelotrichales > Coprobacillaceae > Thomasclavelia. The sequence goes on along the minus strand of BAHP02000070.1, from coordinate 7,197 downwards.
CACGTTTGGAAGCTAGAAAGAAGTACTATAAAATTACTTCTAAAGGATTGGATTTATTAAAGGAAGAGCGTTTGTGTTTAAAGCGACAGATAGAAGATTCTAAATTTTTGGGGGAATAGATATGGTGTGGGTGTCTTGTTGTTTTTATCCAAGTGAATATAAGAAAGTGTTTGCGCTTTTAAATGACATGAAACAGGATGGATATGTTATAAAATCAGTTGATTTTATAAATGGTAAAGCTGAATTTGTGGAAACTAATGATAATTTTATTTATGGAATTAATTATTCTTTGTTATATCCTCATATAAAATGTTTCTTTAATGAAGAGAATGAACGTTTTGATATGGCAAAATTATCAGGATGGCGATTGCAATGTTATGATGAAGGAATAGGAATTTGGATTAATAAAAATATTGAACAGGCTGTGCCTTTTTTCTTAGATGTGGAATACGAAAGGATTGAACAAAAAGATTATCAAAGGAATTTAAAAACTTTTAAAAAGTGGTTGGCTTGTTTGTGGTGTTTGTTTGGTTTAAGTTTTTTAATATTTATAACTGCTAAAGAAATGAATTTTTATTATCAGGGATTGTTGTTAATGTTTATGATTTTTGCAAGTATGTGGAAAATAAGGCATCATCAGTTGATTCCTGATAAAGTATTTAATATATTGTTTAAAAATTATGTTATTGCTTTTTGTTTTGGCTATTTTCCTTTATGGTTATCGATGGTTTTGGAAGTTATAACATTATTGATTTCGATTGATGTTATTCGTGAAAAGTCGTTTGTTTTTAAGAATAGTAAATATATAAATATTTATAATATTGCTATTTTGATTCTTGCTGTATATGCAGTATTGGTGTATAAAATATAGAAAATATTTATTAAGTAATCATTTTTTTTGAGTTTTTTCATATAGGTGTATAAAGTGAGGAAAAAGTGATGAAAACATTTGATATTATAAATATGTTGTATGAGGATAGCCCTAAGGCTTATGCAGTTATCAGAGGTGAAGGAATAAGGGGAACTTTACTAGTTTATGAATATGATAAAGGAAGTGTTTTGGTAGTTGATGTTCAAGGTTTACCAGATACAGAGTGTGGACAGGGAGTTCATGGTTTTCATATCCATGAGGGGGCATCGTGTGTAAAAAATGCAGCCTCAGAATATTATGAGGCTGGAGGTCATTTTAGTATGAATGATTGTAAACATCCTTATCATAGTGGCGATTTACCGCCTTTATTTTCAAAAAGTGGTCAAGCATGGATGAGTGTATATATTCAAAAGTTCACACCAGATCAAATTGTCGGACGAACAGTGATCATTCATGAAAAAGCTGACGATTTTACCACGCAGCCTTCAGGAAATTCGGGAAAAATGATAGCCTGTGGTCAAATAATTGAATTATATCAATAAATTTGTTTTATCTAAGCAAAAATACATTTAACTTATGTTACAATGTATTAGCGGAGGTATTTTATGAATAAGTTATTGTTTTTTGATATTGATGGGACTTTGATAGAATGTAATTTAGGGATTTATTCTATTCCAGATAAATTAAGACAAGATCTGGACCAACTAAAAGTAAATGGTCATGATGTTTTTTTAGCAACAGGGCGCTGTAAATGTTTTATTACAGATGGTGTCATGGATTATCCTTTTAATGGTTACGTAACATGTAATGGTGGATATGTCGAATATCTTGGAAAACCGATTTATAAGGCAGTTGTCCCTAGCGCGGCTATTAAAGCGACAATGGCACTTTGTGAAAAGTATGATTTTAATTATTATTTTGAAAGTACTGATTTTATTTATGTTCGTGATTGTAAGAATCCAAAGCATATAGAGTTTAGTCAAAAGTGGAAAATGAAACCAGAAACAGTAATTGACCGATTTGATCCTGATAAAATAGAGACATATATAGGGATGATCGTGGTTAATAAAATAGAAGACATTCCAATTATGGTTGAAGCATTAAGTCCTTATTTTGATGTTCAAAGACATCAAAGTGATTGTTCTTTTGATTTAACATTAAGAGGTGTTTCAAAAGCTCTTGGAATTAGTGAATTAGTCAAAAATATAAATAAAGATATCAAGGATACGATTGCTTTTGGTGATGGGCGAAATGATATTGAGATGTTAGAAACGGTTGGTTTAGGGATTGCTATGGGAAATGCTGTTATAGAGGCTAAAGCTGTAGCTGATTACGTAACTGATCGAATTGAAAACGATGGAATTGAAAAAGCGTTAAAAAAATTTGAATTAATATAGCGGCCAAGTGCTGCTTTTCTTATTTATTTATAGTTTTTTTTAGTGATTGGTGCTATGATATGACTAAAATTATAGAATTGATATAAACTGTTATTGGAAGGAGATAAAATATATAATATGTTGATGCAAATAACTTGTTTGATTATAGGGTTTATTTTGTTGATAAAAGGAGCTGATATATTTGTTGAAGGAGCTTCTAAAGTAGCATCGAAATTAAACATTCCACCAATTGTAATTGGCTTGACAATTGTAGCTTTTGGAACGAGTGCGCCTGAAGCAGCAATTTCTATTACTTCGGCGTTGAGCGGTAATGTTGATTTGGCAGTGGGAAATATAATTGGTAGTAATATCATGAATGTATTGCTGATTTTGGGAATTTCTGGATGTATAGCACGTTTGAAAGTGAAGAAAAATACATATCGTTATGAAATTCCTTTTGTAATGGTGATCACTTTGATTTTGCTGATACTTGGAAAGTTTGGTGAGTCAATTGATCGCTTTGATGGAGTGGTTTTATGGATCTTGTTTTTAATGTTTTTATATTATTTATATCGATTAGTTAAAAAAGGTGAGGAAGTACCGATAGATGAGGTTGAAGAAGTTGGTGCTAAAGATACACTGTTACGATTGTTTATAATGATTATCATCGGAATAGCGGCGATTGTGATAGGAAGTGATATGACGATCGATGCAGCTGTTTATATAGCTAAAGTGATTGGAATCAGTCAACGGTTGATCGGTCTTACAATAATTGCATTTGGTACATCGCTGCCAGAATTAGTCACTTCAATGACTGCTGCCTGGAAAGGGAAAAGTGATCTAGCGATTGGTAATATCGTTGGAAGCAATATTTTTAATATTTTATTTGTTTTAGGGACTACAGCATTGATTTCGCCTAACGCGATAGCTTTTGAAAATGGTTTTATTAGTGATGGAATCGTTGCTATTGGAGCATTATTTTTGTTGTATGCATTTATTGATAATGATCTTTTTTTGAAGAAAAGTGGAGCAATCGTAATGCTGATAGGTTATATTGCTTATTTTATAAGTGTTTTATAGGAGAAAATAATGATTAAATTAGGACATAGAGGATATAGTGAAAAATATCCTGAAAATACGATGCTGGCATTTAAAAAGGCAATCGAGGGTAATTTTGATGGTATTGAGACTGATGTTCATTTGACAAAAGATAATCGATTAGTATTGATTCATGATGAGAAAATAAATCGAACTTCTAATGGAAAAGGGTATGTTAAAGATTATACTTATCAGCAGTTATGTCAGTTTAATTTTAATTATCGATTTAAAGATATTGATGCAAAAATTCCGCTATTAGAAGAATTACTGGATTATTGTATGGATAAAAATGTTATTTTAAATATTGAAATAAAAACTGATAAAATTCAATATCTAAATATTGAAAAGATGACATATGAGATGGTTAAAGAAAAGGGCTTGTTGAATAAAGTTATGTTTTCTTCATTTCATTTAGATAGTTTATTAAAGTTGCGGGAATTGGATGATACATTATATCTTGGTTATTTATACGAAGATAATTATGAAATAAATAAGAAAAAAGTTTTTAAATATAAATTTGATGCAGCGCATCCTAAATATGTATTCTTAAATGAAAAAGAAATTGAAGATTATCATCGTCATGGTGTTGATGTTAATACATGGACAGTTAATAATGAGGATATTAAGAATTTTCTTTCAGAAGCAGGAGTTAAAACAATTATTACGAATCGAGATATCTAAGACTATTTTAGTCTTAGTTTTTTTGTTGCATAATAATTTGACGCTAAATTAAATGTTAGCGTTTTCAAGTATAATAAGCTGCTTTTGTTGTGAAAAAATGCACAATATTGCTTGTCTTTTTTGCCAAATTGGGGTACACTATCAATGGAAACAAATTAAATATTTCACAATGAATTGGAGGAAGAAATAATGGCAGAAAAAAAAGCTGTTAACAAAGTAGTTGAACCAACAAATGAAGAAATAGATGCTAAAGTTGATCAACTAGTTGCAAAAGCTCAAGTAGCTTTATCAAAATTTGAAAACTTTACTCAAGAACAAGTAGATTATATCGTAGCTAAATGTTCTGTAGCAGGATTAGATGCTCATGGTACATTAGCTGAAGCGGCAGTTAATGAAACTGGACGTGGTGTATTTGAAGATAAAGCAGTTAAAAACTTATTTGCTTGTGAATATGTAACAAGTAATTTACGTCACTTAAAAACAGTTGGGATCATTAATGAAGATCCACTTTTAGGAATTACTGAAATAGCTGAACCAGTAGGTGTTGTTTGCGGTATCGTTCCAACAACTAATCCAACTTCAACAGTAATTTTTAAATCATTGATTTGTTTAAAAACAAGAAACCCAATCATCTTCTCATTCCATCCAAGTGCTCATGCATGTTCTGTAATGGCTGCTGTAGTTATTAGAGATGCTGCTGTTGCTGCTGGGGCACCAGAAGATTGTATTCAATGGTTAGATGTTAAATCTATGTATGCAACTACTGCATTAATGAAACATCCAGGTGTTGCAACTATCTTAGCAACTGGTGGTAATGCAATGGTAGCTGCTGCTTATTCTTGTGGTAAACCTGCATTAGGTGTAGGGGCTGGTAACGTTCCTGCATATGTAGAAAAAACATGTGTATTACCAAGAGCTGTAAATGATATTGTATTATCAAAATCATTTGATAATGGTATGATTTGTGCTTCTGAACAAGCTGCTATCGTAGATACAGAAATCTATGATGCATTTATGAAAGAAATTAAAAGATTTAAAGTATACTTTGTAAATAAAGATGAAAAAGCTAAACTAGAACAATTTATGTTTGGTGCAGTTGCTTATGGTGATAATGTAAATGCAGCTAAATTAAATCCTAATGTTGTAGGAAAACCTGCTGTTTGGATCGCTGAACAAGCTGGTTTCAAAGTGCCTGAAGATACACAAATTATTTGTGCTGAATGTGGAGAAGTAGGACCAAATGAACCATTAACAAGAGAAAAATTATCTCCAGTATTAGCAGTTTTAAGAGCTAAAAATACTGAAGACGGTATTTTAAAATCAACTCAAATGGTTGAATTCAATGGATTAGGTCACTCTGCTGCAATTCATACAGAAGATCATGAATTATCTAAGAGATTTGGACATGCTTGTAAAGCAATTCGTATTATCGAAAATGCACCATCTACATTCGGTGGTATTGGTTCTGTTTACAATGCATTCATTCCATCATTAACTTTAGGTTGTGGTTCTTACGGACATAACTCAGTATCTAATAACGTAAGTGCTGTTAACTTAATCAATATTAAAAGAATAGGGAGACGTAATAACAATATGCAATGGGTTAAACTTCCTCCAAAAATTTATTTCGAAAAAAATTCAATTAAATATCTAAGAGATATGAAAGTTATGGAAAAAGCCATGATCGTTACAGATAGAGGAATGTACAATCTTGGTTATGTAGAAAAAATTGAAGATGTAATTAGAAGAAGACGTAATAAAGTAGATTTAGAATTATTCTTTGATGTAGAACCAGATCCAAGTTTTGACACAGTTCAAGCTGGACTTGAATTAATGAACAAATTCCAACCTGATACTATTATTGCATTAGGTGGTGGGTCTTCAATGGATGCTGCAAAAGTTATGTGGTTATTATATGAAAACCCAGAAGTTTGCTTCGATGATATTAAACAAAAATTCATGGATATTAGAAAACGTGCTTTCAAATTCCCAGAATTAGGAAAGAAAGCTAGATTGATCTGTATTCCAACAACTTCAGGAACAGGTTCAGAAGTTACTCCATTCTCAGTTATTACTGACAAATCTTGCAATAAGAAATATCCATTAACTGACTATGCTTTAACTCCAACTGTAGCTATCGTTGATCCTGAATTCGTAATGAGTTTACCAGCTTCTATTGCAGCTGATACTGGTATTGACGTATTAACACATGCGGTTGAAGCTTATGTATCTATCTTAGCTTCTGACTTTACTGATGGATGGGCTAAACAAGCTGTTAAATTAGTATTTGATTATTTAGAAGAATCAGTTACTAAAGGAACTCCATTAGCTAGAGAAAAAATGCACAATGCTGCAACAATTGCAGGTATGGCATTTGCTAATGCATTCTTAGGTATGAACCACTCATTAGCTCATAAGATTGGTGGAGAATTCCACGTACCACATGGTCGTACAAATGGTATCTTATTACCACACGTTATTAAATATAATGGAACTATTCCAACTAAATTAAATATCTGGCCAAAAATTGAAAACTATAAAGCAGATGTTAAATATATGGAATTAGCTCAATTAATTGGATTAAATCCAAAAACTCCTGCAGAAGGTGTTCAAATGTTTGCTGATGCATGTGAAGAATTATGTCACAAAGTTGGTTTAGCATCTAACATCGAATCTCAAGGAATCGATAAGAAAGATTGGGATGAAGCAATTCATAGAATGGCTATGAATGCTTACGAAGATCAATGTACTCCTGCAAACCCAAGAATGCCAATGGTACATGATATGGAAGCAATCTTAAGAACTATTTGGGATTACAAAAATAAATTTGATAAGTAATAATATAGTGTTTTAGAGACAACCTTTTATAGGTTGTCTCTTTTGGTAATAAATAGGTATTTTGATATATGGAAATCTATTGATGAAAATTGTTTAAAAGTTTAATTGCAATAATAACATTAAAAAAATGGCTTTTTAAATACAAATTAATGATAGTTAGTGAAAATATTATTTCCACAAATATTTATTTATAATATGTTGACATTTAAATAAAAATAGGTTATATTTTTATATGTATTATGGTTATGTAAAAGAAAGACAATAATACTTGCATAGGTGACCCCTCTCCCATATAATCACCTATGCAAAAAGAGGAACAAGAAATTGTTCCTT
>BAHP02000071.1 GCA_000508865.1 Clostridiales bacterium VE202-01 | reverse complement strand
TTTAATAAGAATTTGGATTTATCTGGTGAAGCTGGTATAAAATAAATTTTGATCTTTTTTATTATTTATAAATTACTATACAAATTTTTCATTATAGAATATATGATTTTAATAAGTAAAATAGGATAATAAAAAATAAAAATGTTTACTAAAATTATTATTTAGGTTATAATGGGTAGCCTAGAGATAAAATATGAAAAAATGATTAAAAAATGCTGACAAAAAGATGATTATTTAGCTTGTTCATTAACAATGATGCAAGAGGATATGAATAAAATATTTTCATATTATTATTTCTAGAAATAGAGAATATTAATAATCTGTATAGTCATTGAAACATTTAAGATGATTTTTATTTATTTAACGATAAAGCGGCTAGTAATATAAAAAAGATTGTTTTTAATGGTAGTTATAAAAATTTGCTTTAAAATAAGAAGTTTTTAAATTTTGTTATTTATGATATAATCGATACTAAGGCGGTGATTAAATTGATGATTGAAATTGTTGATTATAATGAGAAGTGGCCGTTAAAATATGCTGCAGAAGCTAATGATATTCGTAATATTATCTCAAGTAATTTAGTCTCTATTTATCATATTGGCTCTACTGCAATAAAAGGATTAAAAGCTAGAGCGGTTATCGATGTTTTAATTGTCGTTAAAAAAATAGAAGTGATAGATGAACTAAAAAAACAGTTTGAAAAGTTGAATTATGTTTGTTGTAAAGACGAATTGGATAGATATTGTTTTAAAAAGAATGATGGTAGTTTTTGTTTATATGTATTTTCAGTTGAAGATGTTAAAGAGATTGAAAAATATTTAGCTATTTCTCTTTATTTAAAAGAACATTCAGAAGTAGCATCTGAATACACTGATTTAAAAATGAAGATTGCTAATAAATATCGTAATGATAAAAAATATATTAAAGAAAAAAATAAGTTTATTACTAAAATAGAAAACGATGCTTGCAACTGGTATCAAAGTAAAAATATTCATGTTGTATAGTGGTTCTTATTTAAAGATTTTTTCATATTATTAACTGGAGGTAATAATATGGAAAATAATAATATACGTTTTGAACATACTCCTTATCATAATGTTTATTTGAAAGATCGGAAGAATATTGAATTAACAGGTGTTAAAAATATTGAAAGTTTTGATTCATTAGAATTTTTGATTGAAACATCACTAGGTTTTTTGAATATAACGGGTAGCGAGCTTTCTCTAACAAGACTTGATCAGGAAAAAAGTGAAGTTAGTATTAAAGGAAATATCGATTCGATATCCTATGTATCAAATAAAAAGGGACCTAAATCTAAAGAAAGTGTTTTTAATAAATTACTTAAATAATGGATCTAATTAGACAGATTCAGGGAATTGGTTATTCACTTGTTTATGGATTTGTGTTTACTTTTGTTTACAGTCTTATCAATCGTTTGCTTTATAAATACCACCAATGCATTATTAGACTTTTTTTACAGATTATTATTGGTATTATTTTTGGGTATATTTATTATCTTGGTTTGTTAAGAATCAATAATGGTGTAATTAGGATATATTTCTTTGTTAGTATGTTGATTGGATATATATTGTATCTTAACTACTATAGCTACTATATGTTTATTTTGATTGAATTGATTGTAAAAATGATTAAATATATTTTAAGACCGATAATATTTCTTTTTAGAAAAGTTAATGGTATAATAAAGCGGGTAAAGAGGGTGATGAGATGGCCAAAAGAAAAGTTTTCAAAACAGTCAAAGGATTCTTGTACATGATTATTGGATGCGGATTATTGTTGACGTTGTTTAATAGTATGGTAACGGTCTATCAGCATCAAGATGAAATAGCCATATTGAAAAAGGAAAAAGCGGCTGTTACTAAAGAAAAAAAAGCATTAGAAAATGAAATAGATTTATTGAATGATGAGGATTATGTGACTCGTTATGCTCGTGAAAATTATGTTTTTACACGTGATGGAGAACAGGTTTCGATTATTCCCGGAGTTAAATAATAAGCACATAGTGCTTATTTTTGTTATGGAGGTAATAAAGATGTTTATTGAAAAAAATTTTTATATGAAGTCATTGAGACGGATGCGAAAAGTTACGATCTATGTTCCTGATGATTATCAAACTAGTAACAAGCGTTATCCGGTTTTATACATAAACGATGGTCAAAATGCTTTTTTTGATGATAAGGCATATATGGGAATTAGCTGGGGCTTTTATGATTATGTAAAATCAGTTGGTTTAGATGTTATTATGGTGGCGATTCCATGCAATTTTCATTTAAATAAACGCGAAGACGAATATGGCCCATGGCCGATTGGTAAAGATATTTTAGAAATGGAATACGGTGATGATAGTTTGAAAATTGGTGGTGAGGGTAAAAGATATTTGCAGTTTATTATAAAACAGCTAAAACCGTATATCGATAGTCATTTTCCAACTCTTAAAGATGATTGTGCAATGGTAGGCAGTTCAATGGGAGGAATCATCACTAGTTATGCGGGGATAAAATATAGTCATATTTTTAAAAAGACTGCGTCTCTTTCAACTGCATACTGGTTTTATGTCGATCAATTTTGTGAATTGATTGATAAAAGTGATTTAAGTCAAGTTGAATGTTTTTATTTTGATTTAGGTGGAGATGAAGGAAATGGTAATAAAATGGTAAGCCAGATTTATTATGGAAGTAATGAGATCATTTATCAAAAGATGATTAGGAAGTGTGATAAAGTTGAAGTCCGATTTTTTGAAGGTGCTAGTCACAATGAGGAAGAATGGCGTAAAAGAGTACCAATATTTATGGAATTGTTTTATGGATAAAAAAGGTGATCATTTGATATTATAAAGCGAGGTTAAGTATGTATAGGCTGATGTTGTCAGATTTGGATGAAACTTTACTAGTAAATCATCATGTTCCGGATTTTAATATTGAAGCAATAAAAAAAGCTCGTGCTAAAGGTTTGAAGTTTGTACCGGCAACGGGAAGAGCATATAATATGATTTTAGATATTTTAAAAGAAATTGGAACTTATGATCAAGCTGATGAATATTCAATTTGTTTTAATGGTGGATTAATAATTGAAAATAAAAATAATCGTATTTTAAATTTTAAAGGTCTTTCTTTTGAAAGTGCAAAGTTGTTGTTTGATAAAGCCAGAAATTATGATGTTTGTATTTTGGTTTTTACATTGGATATGTGCTACATATATAATGCTAATGATGATGAAGTAAAACGAAAGACTGATCAAAAAGCACCATTTATAGTAGTGGATGATTATAATTTTGAGATATTTAAAGATAAACAAATAGCTAAAATTTTATATCAGAAAAAAGATATGAAATATTTAAAAATGATTGCTCATGAATTAAATGAATTTACTAAGGATCAAATAGCTGTTAGTTATTCATCAAATCGTTATCTAGAGTTTAATGCTTTAGGAGTAAACAAGGGTTACGGTTTAAGGTGGTTGGCTGATTACCTGGGAATAGATTTAAATGAAACAATTGCTATTGGTGATAATTATAATGACGTCGAAATGATAAAAACAGCAGCTTTGGGGATATGTGTTGCATGTGGTGATAATGAAATTAAAGAATTAGCACAATATGTTACAAAAAGTGATTATTATCAAGGAGCGGTTAAAGAAGTTATTGAAAAATTTGTATTGGAGGAAAAATAATGGGTTATAAATTAATTGTTTCTGACTTAGATGAAACACTATTAAATGATGACCATCATGTTGGTCAAAGAAATCAAAATGTCATTTTAAAAGCGCGAAAAGAACATGGAATTAAATTTGTTCCAGCGACAGGTCGAGGCTTTATGCAAATTCAAACGGAACTAAAGGAATTGGAATTAAATGATTTGGAAAATGAATATGTTATTTCCTTTAATGGCGGGGCATTAACTGAAAATAAAGATAATCGACTTATTGAATTTAAAGGGTTACCCTTTGCAAAGGTGAAAGAAATATTTGAAGCAGGATTAAATTATAATGTTTGCCAGCATATTTATACTCCGGATACTGTATATGTTTTTAATTTGAGTGATTCAGAGAAAAAACGCCTTGCTAAACTTAAGTTTGAAATTGTTTATTGTCAAGAAAATAGCATTGATTTTTTAAAGGATATTCCGATTGCTAAGATTCTTTATCAAAATGATGATGTGCCATATTTGATGAGTTTAGAAAAACCATTGGAACCGATTATCGCAAATTGCGTAGAAGTGAGCTATTCATCAAATCGTTATATGGAATTTAATGCTTTAGGAGTAAATAAAGGACAAGGGTTGATTGATTTAGCGAATAAATTAGGTATTGATATTAAAGATACGATTGCAGTTGGTGATAATTATAATGATATTTCAATGTTGAAAGTGGCAGGATTAGCAGTAGCCGCTAATAATGCTGTTGATGATGTTAAAGAGATATGCGATTATGTTACTAAAGCTGACTGTAATGAAGGGGTTGTAGCAGAGTTGATTGAGAGGTTTATTTATAATGAGATTTAAAGATATTGTAGCTGTTGAATTTGAACAAGAGTATTATAAAAAATTACATCGTTTTGTTGAAAATGAATATTTACATAAAACAATATTTCCACCTCGTCAAAATATTTTCAGAGCTTTAAATCTTTGCGATTATGAAGATGTTAAAGTAGTTATTTTAGGACAAGATCCATATCATGAATTACATCAGGCAAATGGACTGGCGTTTAGTGTTTATCCAGGTGTTAGAATTCCCCCAAGTTTAATTAATATATACAAGGAGCTAAGTGATGATGTCCATACTACCATGCCTAATAATGGTGATTTAACCAAATGGGCTAAACAAGGCGTTTTATTGCTTAATAATGTACTGACAGTTGAGCAGGGAAAAGCCAATAGTCATGCTGGTATTGGTTGGGAGACTTTTACTTTGAATATAGTAAAGGCCTTAAATAAAAGAGAAAAACCAATGGTATTTATTTTATGGGGAAGTAATGCTCGTAGTAAGAAACAATATATTGATACAACTAAACATTTAGTTTTGGAAAGCGCACATCCTTCACCACTTTCTGCTCATCGAGGTTTTTTTGGCTCTAGACCGTTTAGTAAAACTAATGAATTTTTAATTAGAAATAATATGACTCCAATTGATTGGCAGATTGATAATGTTTGATAATATTAAAGAAGCTGTTGATTATATCGAATCAAAAAGAGTTAAGCGTTCATTTGAACAGTTTCAAGAAATTGTTAATAAATATCATTTTAATCTTCATCAAAAAAATATGATTCATGTTGCGGGAACTAATGGTAAAGGATCAACAACAAATTTTATTAAAGAAATATTGATGAAACATGGATATACTGTAGGAACGTTTACCTCGCCATATATGCTTGTTCATAATGATCGTATTTGTATTAATGGTGAGATGATTAGCGATTCTAAATTACTTGAAATCATCAATGGATTAATTGATATTATTGAAATTGAAAAATTATCGATGTTTGAAATAGATGTGCTAATAATGTTGCGTTATTTTAATGAATGTGATTTAGATTATCGAATCATTGAAACTGGTATTGGTGGTTTAAATGATAAAACAAATGTTATCGATAGTATTTGTAGTGTTATTACTAATATTGGTTATGACCATCAATTTATGTTAGGTGATACTTTAGAGGAAATTGCTTTACAAAAAGCGGGAATTATTAAAACTTGTAAACCGTGTTATATAGTAAAACAAAGAAATCAGATAAATGATATTTTTAATCGGGTTTGTGAAATAAATAACAGTAAATTACATATTGTTGAAATTGATAATATTACTAAATATCCTTATGTATTTAATTGTTTAGATCATATTTATAAATTAGAAAACTGTGGTAGTTATCAAATTAATAATGCATCTCTTGCAATTACCGTATGTAATGATTTAATTGAATTAGATAATGATTTGGTACAAGTAGCTTTAGATGATTTTAGCTGGCCGGGAAGATTTGAACGTTTTGGGAATATTTATTTAGATGGTGCTCACAACATTGATGGAATTTTGGCTTTGATTCAAACGTTAAAAGATCAGAAGTTAGAAGATGTAGTGATTGTGTTTAGTGCTTTAGGTGATAAAGATATTAGTGAAATGTTGGAACTGCTAAAGGATTATCCTATAATTCAAGCAAGTTTTGAAGATGAACGCTTAAAATCAGATGCTTTGGATTTTAAAGATGTTTTAGTACAGGTAGAAAAAAAGTATAAAAATATTGTTGTTACAGGATCACTGCATTTTATTAGTGCAGTACGAAAATATTTAAAAAATTGAGAAAATGACATAAAAATAAGAGATTTCAAAATTACTACATTTATTATGAGTAGTGTTAGAAATCTCTTTTTATATTTGTTCTATAGTAAGAAAGAACTATAATAGTTTTCAATTTATGAGATATGATAGTTTTTATTGAGAAGAGAATTGATACTCTATCTTTTCGCCAAATTCTGACCATAGTAAGTAGACGTAAGGTAACAAGAAGCGCTTTTCGCTATTTGGATCTTTGATAATAAAATAATCACGTCCTGCATCTTCGATTATACCTACATAACTTTTATCGCGCCATTTATTACTGCCGCTAAAAGTAAAATAAAAAGTACCTAACTTACCTGTATTTAATTTAATAATGTTTCCTAAATATACTTGCCCGATGGCACCGGGATTAACAGGTGGTGTTCCTGGGGTTTGGGTAGGAGGAGTTTCATTTTCTTGTCTTACTAAATAGGGGTTTAAATCATCAAAATAGTCCATAATATCTATCCTTTCAATGAAAAAATTATTGTAGATTTAAATGTTAGCTAAAATAGTGATAATAATTTAACTACCGATAGGGATAATGTAGATCTAGTTCTTCATCAAACTCGCTCCATAATAAATAAAGAGAATTTAGGACAAAATAATCGTCACTGTTCGGAGCTTTGATTATGAAGTAATTACGTCCAACGTCTACAATTATTCCAACGTAAATTTTATCAGGCCATTTAATACTATCGCTAAAGGTAAAATAAAAAGTACCTAATTTACCAGTGTTTAATTTTAGAATATTAGCTAAGTATGCTTGCCTAATAGTACCAGGATTAGTAGGTGGCATCTCATTTGAAGGGGGTTGTTCATCTTGCCTCACTAAATAAGGGTTTAAGTCATCAAAATAGTCCATAATATCTCTCCTTTATAAATCACAATTTAAATCTTCGTTAGGGTCGTAAAAACAGTGGTTTTGAAAACGACCTGAAAGATATCCATAAAATCTTTCGGGGCATTCTACATTAGTGCCGGGATTTTTAAACCATAATGAATAAGTTGCAGGATAATTTCGATAACCTTGTATTGTTCTTAGAGCTAATTCCTTTTCTTTAGTATTAACGGGTCCGTTAAATAAAGGTGTATCAACTCCTGCAAAAGCATTTTTTTGATATACAGCTTCTGTAATGGTAACAACATTTCTAAAGACATCACATACCGCAGCAACACGATTGACGACAACATTGCCTACTAAAAGCATTCCTTCTTCACCTTCACCTAAAGCCTCAGATTTAATTAAACGAGCTAGTAATTCGATTTCACTGTCGTTGTAAGCTATTCGCGCCATTTTTTCACCTCTATACATCTATATTATTGAATAAAATTTTTATGATAATTTTTTATGAAAATTGATTTATTATATTGTTTTATAAAAAAATATTTTAGAGTATAATATATGACAAGATATATAATTATATTTTGTGATAATTAAACTCGAATTTATTTCTAAATTGTGATAGAATTAAATTATGGTTAAAGCGCTTACATTCAGACAAGGAGGTATTTGAAATGGGAAGAGAGATTGTCGCAATGATTTTAGCTGGAGGAAGAGGTACTCGTTTAGAGGCATTAACAGCTAAAGTTGCTAAACCAGCAGTTCATTTTGGAGGAAAGTATCGTATTATAGATTTCCCTTTAAGTAACTGTGCTAATTCGGGGATTGATATTGTTGGTGTGTTAACACAATATGAATCTGTTTTATTAGGTACTTATGTTGGTGCCGGAACAAAATGGGGGCTTGATGGTAAACAGTCATTAGCTGCTATTTTACCAGCTCGTGAAAGAGGGGAAGTAGGAGCTACCTGGTATGCTGGAACAGCTGATGCTATTTATCAAAATATTAGTTTTCTTGATCAGTATGATCCTGAATATGTTTTGATTTTATCAGGTGACCATATTTATAAGATGGATTATGATAAAATGCTTACAGCTCATAAACAGCGAAAAGCTGACGCAACTATTGCTGTATTAAATGTATCATTAAAAGAAGCAAGTCGTTTTGGAATTATGAATACTAACGAAGATGGAAGTATATATGAGTTTGAAGAAAAACCAGAAAAACCAAAATCAACATTAGCTTCTATGGGAATTTATATTTTTACTTATAAACAATTAAGAAAATATTTAATTGCCGATGCTAAAAAAGCAGATAGTAAACATGATTTTGGTATGAATATTATTCCGGATATGTTAAATGATAACAAAAAATTATTTGCATATGAATTTGAAGGATACTGGAAAGATGTTGGAACTGTAGAAAGCTTATGGCAAGCTAACATGGATCTATTAAAAGATAAAGAATTGGATCTTTATAATATTAGAAAAGAATGGAAGATCTATACAGAAGATACATTAGGTAAACCACAAATCATTGGTGATAAAGCTGAAGTTAAAAATTCTTTAATTACCCAAGGATGTTTAGTAAATGGTAAAGTTGAAGGATCAGTTTTATTTAATAATGTTAATGTTGGTGAAGGTGCTAAAGTAATAGATTCTGTATTAATGCCAGGTGTATTGGTAGAAGAGGGTGCCGAAGTATACAAAGCCATTGTTGATGAAGGCGTTGTGATTAGAGCTAAGAGTAAAATTAATGAAGAAGCAAAGAAAGTCGCTTTAATAAGTGATAATAATAAGTAGGGGAGGAAGATAGAAATGGCAAAAGCAATAGGATTGGTTAATCTACATTCAGATGTGGATTTTGTAGGGCTTACAGAAAGAAGACCAGTAGCATCTGTTAGTTTTTTAGGTCGTTATGCATTGATTGACTTTGTTTTATCAAATATGTCTAATTCAACTATTGATGCAGTAGGGGTGTTGATTCAAAAGAAACCACGTTCATTGTTTAAACATTTAGCAGGTGGAAATTCTTGGAATTTTAACTCAAAAGCTGGAGGTGTTTCTTTCTTATATAATGAAAGATATGCAAATAACCCTAATTATAATCACGATATTAATAATTTGATTGAAAATATTGCGTTTTTGGAAGCTAATAGTGCTGATTACGTAGTGATCGCTCCAGCTCATATTATTACAACTATGGATTATAGTGATGTAATTGAAAATCATGAAAAAGCTGGTGCTGAAGTTACAATGGTTTATAAAAAAGTACATGATGCTAATGAAGCATATATTGGATGTGACTGTTTAACAGTTAAAGATAAAATAGTTACTAAAGTTGAACGTAATAAAGGAAGTCGTAAAGATCGCAGTATTTCATTAGAAACTTATGTAATTAATACTAAAGTGTTATTGAAAATTATGAAACAGGCTCAAAAAATTAGTTCATTCTTTAGTTTACGAGATGTGTTGGCTTATTTATGTGATGAAAAACAAATTAATGCTTATGAATATAAAGGTTATGCTCGCTGCATGGATTCATTAGAACATTATTATCAATATTCATTAGAATTCTTGGATCTAGATATTTCATCAGCTGTGTTTAAGAGTAACTGGCCAATTTATACAATTACAAATGATACACCACCAGCTAAATATTTAACTGGTTCAGATGTTAGAAAAAGTATTGTCGCTAATGGTGCAATGATCAATGGAACTGTAGAAAATAGTATTATTGGACGTAATGTTGTAATTGGTAGTGGTGCAGTTGTTAAAAATTGTATTTTGATGTCTGGTGCAGTCGTTAGTCCAGGTGCTGTTCTTGAAAATGTAATCATGGATAAAACTTCTAAAGTACAACGGCAATTAAATTTAAATGGTGATAGTTATACACCGTTGTATATTAAAGAAGGAGATGTGGTTTAATGCGGGTTTTGTTTGCAACTTCAGAAGCTACTCCATTTATTAAATCTGGAGGACTTGCTGACGTATTAGGTTCTTTACCTAAAGAGATGGTAAAAAAAGGTGTTGAAAGTATCGTTGTTTTACCAAAGTATCAAGATATGAAATTAGCGGATGAAATTGAATTTGTTACTAATTTTGATATTTGGGTAGGATGGCGTAAG
>BAHP02000072.1 GCA_000508865.1 Clostridiales bacterium VE202-01 | reverse complement strand
ATTTAATTTATAGAAAGTAAATTATTATGGAAAGTAACCAGAATATATGTTGATATATTAATATATTCCTCATTATTTACTTTCCATAATATTATTTATTTAAATCTATCCAGTATAGAAGTAATTACTAAATCATCTTGTTTAATTTCATTCTTTTTATTTAATTCAAGTTTGTCAGTACGCTCTATTATTGCTTTTTGTAATATATTAATATTAGTTCTTACGTACATTTCAGTGGTTTGTACTGATTCATGACCAAGAAAATCACGGATATAATATATATTTATATCACATTCCAATAGATGTGTAGCTTTTGATCTTCTCAAAATATGTGGAGTTATAGTTCCTTGAAAAAAATCTTTATTTTCTTTTCGACATTCATTAGTATATTTATTAATTATATATGTAATTCCTGGTCTTGTAAGTTTTTTTAAACGTGAATTCATAAACAGATAATCATTATTCTGCAAATCGAAAGCTCTAATGTACTTTAAGATAATTGAGTTTACATTTGATGATATAGGTATTTCTCTTTGTTTTCTACCTTTACCTAACAGTGAGATAGTATTTCGTTTAAAATCAATATCCTTTACCTTTATTTCTATAAATTCACTAACGCGACAACCACTATCATATAGTAAACTTATTAAAGCCACATCTCTTATACCTTTTTTTGTGGTCGTATCAGGTTTTGATAGTAAAAGTTTTATATCTTTCATTTCTATATATCTCTTTTGTTTTTTTATTTCTTTTTTAAATTTAATTTTCAAAATATCAGTACATTGATCCAGATATTCAATATTTTGATTTATAATATAGTCACATAATGTATGAATAACTGCTAAACGTAAATTTCTTGTTCTGATAGAATTTTTTTTATAATCTTCAAGCCAATTAAGATATTTGATGACAATTTCTTTTTTTAAGTGACATAAAGTTATATTTTTTTCTAGGATACCAATACTTTTTAAATATTCAATAAAAGTCTGTAACGAGTATGCATATGTTTCGATTGTATTTTCACTGACACCTCTTTGCTTTCTTAAATAATCAGTAAAAAATCTACTGATAAGTTCTGAAAATCTACTATGTTTCATTTTCTTTCACCTTTGGAAACAATTCATTTATTACAGATATATGAGACATATCATTAAATTTATAATATGGAAGATGAATATAGACTTCTGTTTCGGTAATTTTCTCATGTCCAAGTAAACAAGATAATAAATAAATATCTTGGTTGACATTTATACCATTACTGATCATTTTTTCAATCATATGTACTGCTGCAGTATGTCTTAATGTATGCAAACTCATTTTCTTATTGGTAAGATTTTCATTATATCCAATTTTTTTTATGATTTTTTTATAATGATAATAAACAACTTCTTTGGTCAAAGGCTTAGAATTATCAAGTTGAAAATATAATTTATTCACAAAAAATACTTCATTTTGATATTTTTCTAAGCATTTGCACATACTTTCACTTAGAGGGACATAGCGACATTTATTATTTTTTGCATCTTTAATAAATATATATTTTTTTGTAAGATTTATATTTTCTCTTTTCAAATTCAAAGTTTCAGATATGCGTAATCCACAAGAACAAAGTAATCTTATAATCAATGGCATTGTTTTCTTGATATATGGTTTCAAATTTTGGTTATTTTGACAATAATTATCGACTGCTCTGATTACATTATAAATTTCTTCATTATCAAAAATATATGGATTAAACTGCCGTTTCCTTGCAGGTAACGATTTCTTTGGTATAACATATGCTTTTTTACCCATTTTTACGAGATATAACCCAAATTGTCTTAGTAGACTGGCATAGGTATATTTTTGATTTGCTTCTTTTTTTGAAATGATATATTCTACACATTTTTTCGAAAGAACTGTATCATCTGATAATTGATGTAATTCTTGAAACTCTAAAATCATACAATCAATATGCTTCAACTGATATAATATTGCTCCACTATATGAATATCCCAAAGATCTTTTATAGGTAATAAATTTTCGAAGTTCATAATTTGATATATTATTTAACTTTATTTCATTCATAAACCGGCACCTCCAAAGCTAAAAACCTCAAAGTTTCAACACTAATTTTAGAATAAGCTTTTGTACTTTCAGATGTAGCATGTCCTAATATATTAGCTATTGTTGTGTTTGTTTTCCCATTATTAATTAGCTGATGTGCCAACGAGTGTCTTAGTACATGTGAGTAAGACTTTCTATTTTTTAAATTAATTCCAGATTCTAGGAATGCTTCATGAACTATTGCTGTAATTCTCATTTTTGAAAGCTTTCCTTTTAATCCGTTTTTTGGTAAATGAGTAAATAAATATGGTGACGATGTATCTGTTCGTATTTTTAAATAGTCTAGTATTGCATGTTTTAATTCATAAGGAATATAAAGTTTGACTTCTCTATATGTTTTGCTTTGTACAAATATTACACAGTTGTCATTCCAATGGATATCTTTAATTTTTAATAAAGAAATATCAACTGCTCTTATACCGAGTAATGAGCATAAAAGTACTATCGCATATTTTCGTTTTCCTGCTTCATGATCTCTATTGATAGAATTGATAATACAACTGATTTCACTGTCTGTATAAAAATCAGGAAGTTGTGTGTTTTTATAGGATTTAATTCCATAAAGCAATAACGAATAATTTTGATCGATCCAATTTTCATCATAAGCATATTTTAATATAAGTCTCAATTTACAAATGAGATCATGAACAGAAACTGGTTTAAGAAATTTTTTTGTAAATTCAAGATAACTGATTATGATATTTTGTGTAATCTTATCCAAAGAAAAAATATTATTAAAATATAGATAAAGAAGAAAACGTAAAAGATAAGATTTAATAGTGCTGACAGCATTTATACTATGTGATTGTTCCCAATTTTTCAAAAATTGAAAGGAAAAATCAATAAGATTGTTTGCTTGATTATTAAATTGATTATGCATATCCAATTCATAGAAGTCATCAATAATAGAAATAACTCGCAGATATTTACTCCTTACATCAAATTTTCCATTAAAATAAAGGGACTTTATAAATAAAAATAGAGAATTTGAAGTGATGTAGTTAAGGTTCATGTTTTCATGGAAATTTAATATAGCTTTTAATACAATGCAATAATTTGAAAAGCGTGGATTTCGAATTTTTAAATGTTTCAGATAAGAACTAATTTCTGGAAAAACATGTAGTAATAAAACAGACTTTGATAATTTATCATGCATAAATATGCACCTCCTTCAAAGTCTAATTACCATAAATATTATGGAAAGTAAATAATGAGGAATATATTAATATATCAATATATATTCTGGTTACTTTCCATAATAATTTACTTTCTATAAATTAG
>BAHP02000073.1 GCA_000508865.1 Clostridiales bacterium VE202-01 | reverse complement strand
AATCTGTGAAGCATATCAGGATCAATATATAACAGATGAACAAATCGAAGCAATAAAAGATATGCCAATCTGGTTTACATATGCAAAAAATGATGGAACAGTAAATCCAACATTATGCAGCGAAGCAACGATCGAAAGATTATTAGCAGCAGGTGCGCAAAATGTACACGTATCAGCATTTGAAGATGTACATGATACAACAGGAAGATTTACAGATGCAGAAGGAAATCCATATCAATATGATGGACACTGGTCATGGACATATTTTGATAATAATGAATGTTATGATGAAAATGGTGTAAATGCATGGCAATGGTTAGCTAAACAAACTAAAGCTGTAGATGTAGATCCAGATGTAATTGAACCATCAGTATCTGATTCTAATAATTCAATTACAACAGGCGATGATGTTAACTTTGCAGGTCTAGGTATGTTGATCATGTTGACAGTTGCAGGAGTTTATGTTACTAAAAAAAGAATTTAATTAAACTAAAAAAGACTGTGATGAGTAAATAATTATTTTACAGTTTTATAAAACAAAAAAGCGCTCAAGCGAGCGCTTTTTGGTATAATAATTTCAAATTATAACTCATTTTAATCTTATTTGCGACTGGATTTTTCTTTTTCTTTTGAAAAAGATGTTTCCATGATGATATTTGTAGAACTGTTTTAGAAATCGCTCGGGAGGTAAATATAAATAAGTATGTCGACTTCTCTCACAGAAATATCCATGGTTATGATGTTTCGTTTTAGTCCTGCTTGCTAAAGTTGAGTAAGACCATATATCAAAAAGAAGTCAGAGAAAATCTAGAAAGCAAAGAAGGAAAAAAACTAATAAATAAGCAGTGCAACAGAAAGAACATTTGGTGATATAAAAGCAAATCAAGGATATGGAAGATTACGACGAAGGGGAGAAAATGGTGTAAAAAAGAGATACTGTTAGTTGGAATAAGACATAATCTAAGGAAATATCACAGATATAAATAAAAAAACAAAGAATATGAAGAAAAAATCAATAAGCTAGAAATTAAAAAAAGAAAGCTAGTTTCTTTTTTAGTGCGGCAAAAATACCTGAAAGTATCCAGGTAAATAAATATTTGGATATTTTTTTGTTATGAATGAGGAGAAATTAAAAACGGGACATAAAAAAGCGAATGAATAATTAAAAACTATTCATTCGTTTTTGCAATATTATGAGAAGTTAGTTTGTATCTGATTCTAAAAATTTTACTTCTATTTCATATGAATCACTAATTCCAGGAATAGCATTTAAATATTTTTTTATTGTGCTTTGTGTTTTAGTAGCAGCTTCACTTAATAAGCCATTTTCGATTGCTTCTTCTGCTACGGTTTCTTTTTGCTTTTTTGCAAAAGCAGTGTAATCAGATATTGAAATAGGATTAAAAACGTTTTTGGTTTCATCGTAGACTTCAATGCTGTTTTCATCTATTTCATTACTTAAGATTTCAATTTCTGGAATAGAAACTACAATAGTATTGTTTTCAATTGACGTTTTTATTTTATCCATTTTAATACCAGCTTTTAATTTACCATTATATGTAATTAAAAAACTTTTTTGAGTTAATGGGATATCCCAGCCATTGAATTTGAGATTATCTGAAAATTTACCAACTTTAGTATAATTGTATGACATTGTAGCTAATTCTTCAATTTCTTGTAACTGCTGGGTCAAACCAGTTGCAGTAATTTTTGGTTCATCACTACCACTAGCAAACCTTGTTCCAGCATAGAAAATAAGTATTGCTACTAATAAAATCGCAACTATGCCACCAATTGCTTTTTTTGTTTTACCTAATGCATCTAGTATTTTCATATCATCACCTAGAAACATTATAACATAATTCGACAATAATTTAATAAAATAAAAAAAGCCAAAGGCTTTTTTATTTTACGATTGTTCCATATACTTCTCTACCACAACCAGCTGCATTAGATTCATCTGTATCAATATGCATTGCAGTAGCATAATTTTCACTTACACGGCAAACTACATCACCAAAGATTAATGAACGACCTTCAGTATCGATTTTAACACTAACGATTTCCTTATCTTCAACACCAAATTCTTTAGCATCAGCAGGTGTCATGTGAATATGTCTTTTAGCTGCGATTACTCCACAAGGAATTTCAACTTCACCAGCAGGACCGATTAATTTACAACCTGCAGTTCCTTCAATATCTCCAGATTCTCTAATTGCCGCTTGAAGTCCTAATGAACGAGCATCAGTTAAAGATAATTCAACTTGAGTAGCATTACGTGTAGGACCTAAAACAGACATTTTTTGTTCTCCTTTAGTACCAACAACAGTTACTTTTTCAACACATGCAAATTGTCCTGGTTGTGAAAGATCTTTTTTGTTTGTTAATTGATATCCCTTTCCAAATAATGTTTCTAAGTCTTCATTTGATAAATGAATATGTCTTGCAGAAGTTTCAACGATAAATTTTTTAGCCATAATTATTCTCCTTTTTCCTTTATATATATTACTCTTTTTGTAGCTGTTTTCAAGAATTTTGTAATAAATTGAAAAAAAATTAAAAAAAAATATTAGAAAAATTTATTAAAATAGTAAAATTATATTATTACAAAACATAAAATTTATCATTTTTAGACCAAAAAAGGGTATTTTCAAAGGTTTTATTTTAAAAAATATCAAAAAATTTAGTAAAAAGCTAAAAAGTAAACATCTCTTTACACAATTGTCTAAATAGTGTATTATGAGTCTACACTAAAAGGGGGAACCTATATGAAAGAGAATGAAAATCTAGGATTATATGACAAATCTTTTGAACATGACAATTGCGGGATTGGTGCAGTTGTTAATATTAAAGGTGTTAAAACGCATATTACCGTTAGCAATGCATTAAAGATCGTTGAACAATTAGAACATCGTGCTGGTAAAGATGCAGCTGGTGAAACTGGTGATGGAGTGGGAATCTTGACTCAAGTACCATACAGTTATTTTAAAAAATCAATTACACAATTCACATTACCACAAGAAGGAAAATTTGGAGTAGGAATGTTATTCATGCCAACAGATGAACACCTTCGTAATCGTGTTAAAAAAATGTTAGAGACAATTGTTTCTAAAGAAGGAATGGAATTTATTGGATGGCGTGAAGTTCCAACTGTACCTAAAGTATTAGGAAAAAAGGCACTCGATGCAATGCCTTCTATTTGGCAATGTTTTATTAAAAAACCGCATGGTGTTGAAAAAGGTATCCAATTCGATAGGATGCTTTATCAAGTACGAAGAATATTTGAACAAAGTAATTTCAATGATACTTATGTATGTTCTTTTTCATCACGAACAATTGTATATAAAGGAATGTTTTTAGTAGGACAATTACGTTCATTTTTTAAGGATCTTCAAGATGAAGAATATAAAAGTGCAATAGCACTAGTACATTCACGTTTCTCTACTAATACTATGCCATCTTGGCAAAGAGCGCATCCAAATCGTTTCATTGTTCATAATGGGGAAATCAACACGATCAAAGGTAATGCAAATAATATGTTATGTCGTGAAGAAATTATGAATACAGATTTATTAGATACTAATAAAGTGTATCCTGTTGTTGATATCAACGGTTCAGATTCCGCAATGCTAGATAATACTTTAGAATTTTTAGTAATGTCAGGTATGGAGTTGCCTCGTGCTGTGATGATGTGTATTCCTGAACCATATGATAATGATAAAAGTATGTCACAATCTAAGAAAGATTTCTATGAATATAACTCAACATTAATGGAACATGGGATGGACCTGCTTCAATTCTATTTAGTGATGGAGAAGTTATGGGGGCAGTACTTGATCGTAATGGATTAAGACCATCACGTTACTATATTACTCGCGATGACTACTTAATTTTGTCTTCAGAAGTAGGAGCATTAGATATTCCTGCTGAGGATATTGTTGTAAAAGATCGTTTGCGTCCTGGTAAAATGTTATTAGTGGATACAAAAGCTGGTAAATTAATTGAAGATGATGATTTAAAGGAAAGTTATGCACATAAACAACCATATGGAGAGTGGTTAGAAAGTAATTTAATTAAGTTAAAAGATATGCGAATCCCAAATGCTCGAGTAGAAAGATATCAGGGAGATGAGTTAACTAAATTACAAAAAGTTTATGGATATAGTTATGAAGATGTCAACACATATATCAAAAAGATGGCGCTTGATGGTAGTGAAGAAGTTGTAGCTATGGGGAATGATTCACCACTTGCAGTATTATCAAAACAGCATCCGCCACTATTTAACTATTTTAAACAGTTATTTGCGCAGGTTACTAATCCACCAATCGATGCGATTCGTGAAGAAATTATTACATCTACGGCATTATGTATTGGAACAGAGGGAAATATTTTGACAGATAATGAGAAAAATTGTCGGTTATTAAAAATTGATCATCCAATCTTAAGCAATACAGATCTATTAAAAATCAAGAATATTAAAAAAGAAGGTTTTAAAGTAGCCGTTTTATCAATTTTATATTATAAAAATACTTCACTTGAAAAAGCCTTAGATAAATTATTTGTCGAAGCTGATAAAGCATATCATGCTGGAGCTAATATTTTAATTTTATCAGATCGTGGTGTTGATGAAAATCATGTTCCAATTCCTTCTTTATTAGCAGTTGCTGCGATGAATCAACATTTAGTAAATACTAAAAAAAGAATGTCTGTGGCTTTGATCTTGGAATCAGGAGAACCACGAGAGGTTCATCACTACGCAACTTTAATTGGATACGGTGCTAGTGCAGTTAATGGTTATTTAGCCCAAGATACGATTTTTGAATTAGTCGATGAAGGTTTATTGGATAAAGATTACTACGCTGCTGTTGAAGATTATAATGATGGTATTTTGCATGGAATAGTTAAGATCGCTTCTAAAATGGGAATTTCAACGATTCAATCATATCGTGGTTCACAAAATTTTGAAGCAATTGGTCTAGCTAAAGATTTTGTTGATAAATATTTCCCTAAAACAGTAACGAGAATAGAAGGAAAGACGATCAAAGATATTGAAGATGATGTTGACTATCGTCATAGTAAAGTTTATGATCCTTTAGGATTAGATGTTGATATTACATTAGATAGTCGTGGTGATCATAAAGAACGCAGTGGTAAAGAAGAACACTTGTATAATCCTCAGACTATTCATAAATTACAATTAGCTACTCGTAATGGTGATTATAAATTATTTAAAGAATATTCAGCGATGATCGATGAAGAAGGAAAAGATTTAAATCTTCGTGGTTTATTGCAATTCAAGAAAACTAAAGCTATTTCAATCGATGAAGTAGAAAGTGTCGATAGTATTGTTCAGCGTTTTAAAACAGGAGCAATGTCTTATGGATCAATTTCTAAAGAGGCTCACGAAACAATGGCAATTGCCATGAATCGTTTGAAAGGTAAATCAAACAGTGGTGAAGGTGGCGAAGATCCAGAACGTTTTATTCCTGATAACAATGGTGATAGTAGATGCTCAGCGATTAAACAAGTTGCTTCAGGACGCTTTGGGGTTACTTCTGAATATTTATGTTCAGCTAAAGAAATACAAATCAAGATGGCTCAAGGAGCTAAACCTGGTGAAGGTGGACAATTACCAGCAGGTAAAGTCTATCCATGGGTTGCTAAAACTCGTCATAGTACGCCGGGAGTAGGGCTTATTTCACCACCACCACATCATGATATTTATTCAATTGAGGATTTAGCACAATTAATTTATGACTTAAAGAATTCTAATAAAGATGCGCGAATTTCTGTTAAATTAGTATCTGAAGCTGGAGTTGGTACAGTAGCTGCTGGGGTTGCAAAAGCGGGAGCAGGAGTTATTTTGATTTCTGGTTATGATGGAGGAACTGGAGCAGCACCTAGAAACTCAGTGTATAATGCAGGATTACCTTGGGAACTAGGGTTGGCTGAAGCTCATCAAACTTTAATTATGAATGATTTACGGGGTCGCGTAGTTTTAGAAACAGATGGAAAACTAATGACTGGTCGTGACTTAGCGATTGCAACCTTGTTAGGAGCAGAAGAATACGGTTTTGCTACAGCTCCTCTTGTAACGATGGGATGTGTAATGATGCGTGTTTGTAACTTGGATACATGTCCAGTAGGTGTGGCTACGCAAAATCCAATCTTAAGAAAACGATTTACTGGAAAGCCTGAATATGTTGAAAACTTTATGCGTTTTATTGCTCAAGAGTTGCGAGAATACATGGCTCAGCTTGGTTTTAAAACAATTGATGAAATGGTTGGACGTAGTGATTTATTAGAAGTACGCCAGGGTGTTAATAATATTGATTTATCACGAGTTATTAATAATCCATTTATAAAAGCTAAAGAAACTCATCATAATCCAAAAAATAGTTATGATTTTGAATTAGAAAAAGTTAAAGATACAACAGTTTTATTAAAAGAGTTTAAAGTGGCTTTAGAAAATAATCAAAGCAAAGAGATTCATGTTGATATAACTAATATAGATCGAACATTAGGAACCCTATTTGGTTCAGAGATTACAAAACGATATAAAGATACTTTAGATGATGATACATTTAAAGTAAACTGTTATGGTTCTGGAGGACAAAGTTTTGGAGCCTTTATTCCAAATGGTTTAACATTATCACTTCATGGTGATAGTAATGATTATTTTGGTAAGGGATTATCAGGTGGAAAATTAGTAGTAGTTCCACCAGAGAATTCAAATTTTAAAGCTGAAGAAAATATAATTGTGGGAAATGTTGCTTTATATGGAGCAACATCTGGTGAAGTATATATTAACGGTGTTGCTGGTGAGCGTTTTGCGGTAAGAAATTCTGGAGCGACTGCTGTTGTTGAAGGTGTTGGAGATCATGGCCTTGAATATATGACAGGGGGGCTTGTAGTTGTACTTGGTGAAACAGGACGAAATTTTGCAGCCGGAATGTCTGGCGGAATTGCCTATGTCTATGATCCAAACAATCGCTTATATGCTCGTATTAATAAAGAGCTAGTATCATATACTACAGTGACTAGTAAATATGATGAAGAAGAGTTAAGAAGAATTGTTCAGAAACATTATGATCACACTAGATCTAATGTTGCTAAGAAAATTTTAGATAATTTTGGCGAACAAGTATCATTATTTAAAAAAGTTGTACCACACGATTATAAACATATGATCGAGTTGATTAAATATTATGAAAAACAAGGCTTAAGCAGTGAACAGGCTAAAGTTGAAGCATTTAACGAAGCTAGAAAGGGGGCATAACCATGGGTAAACCAACTGGATTTTTAGAAATTGACCGTCAAGTAAGCAAAGCGGTTGAACCAAAGAAAAGAATTCAAAATTTTAATGAGTTTCATAAGCATTTAAGTAAAGATGAACAGGCTTGTCAAGGAGCGCGTTGCATGGATTGTGGTGTACCATTTTGCCAGTCTGGAAAAGAACTAGAAGGTATGGTTTCTGGCTGTCCGTTAAATAACTTGATTCCTGAATGGAATGATCTTGTTTATCATAATAATTATAAACAGGCACTAAGCAGATTATTAAAGACTAATAATTTTCCGGAATTTACTTCAAGAGTATGTCCAGCATTGTGTGAGGCAGCTTGTATATGTGGATTAAATGGTGAACCTGTAACTGTTAAAGAAAATGAGCATGGAATTATTGAGGATGCGTACGCTAAAGGTTTGATGAAACCCTGTCCACCAACTCATCGTATTGATAAAAAAATTGCGATTGTTGGATCAGGACCTGCTGGTTTAACTGCTGCTGACCAATTAAATAAGCGCGGTTATCAAGTAACAGTTTTTGAACGTGATGATCGGATAGGGGGATTATTAATGTATGGTATCCCTAATATGAAATTAGAAAAAAGTGTTATAGATTGTCGCATCAGTATCATGAAAGCTGAAGGTGTTACTTTTAAAACTAATTGTGCAATTGAAGATAGAAAACAGGTTAAAGAATTATTAGATAATTTTGATCGAGTAATTTTAGCTTGTGGTGCTCGTAAACCGCGAGATATTGATGTTCCAGGGCGTAAAGGTAAAGGAATCTTGATGGCTGTTGACTATTTAACGGCTGTAACTAAGTCTTTATTAAATAGTGATTTAAAAGATAAAAATTTTGCTTCTACAAAAGATAAACATGTACTTGTAATTGGTGGGGGAGATACAGGTAATGATTGTGTTGGTAGTGCGATTCGTCTAGGCTGTAAAAGTGTTACTCAATTAGAAATGATGCCTGAATTACCAGAAATTAGAAGTGAGAATAATCCTTGGCCGCAATGGCCAAGGGTCAAGAAAACAGATTATGGTCAAGAAGAAAGTATTGCTGTTTTCAATCAAGATCCGCGTATTTATCAAACTACTGTTAAAGAGTTTGTTTTAGATAAAGATGGACATGTAAAACAAGCTGTAATTGTGTCGTTGGAGCCAAAAGAAAATAAAACAACTAAACGGGTAGAAATGGTACCCGTAGCTGGTAGTGAAAAAGTTATTCCTGCTGATTTAGTTTTAATTTCAGCTGGATTTGTGGGATGCGAAGATCATGTGGCAAAAGCGTTTAACGTTTCTTTAAATCCCCGCGGTAATGTTGTAAGTAATCACAATTACCAAACAAATATTAAAAATTTATATGTTGCAGGTGATATGCGTCGAGGTCAATCTTTAGTTGTTTGGGCAATTAGAGAGGGACGAGAAGTTGCTAGAGCTGTAGATATAGATTTAATGGGATATAGTAATTTATAATTATAAAAATGTCTGTATTTTTCACAGACATTTTTAATTTTGTGATAAAGATAAGATTAATTTGAGATTATTTTATTATTGTTTAATGGTATGATTTTTATGGATGATCATCTTTATTTAGGGAGGTAACAATAAATGGAATATTTATCGTATCATCTAATAATAATCCGCGAAGCGTTGACTGAAGTATTCAGGCTGAATTTAGATAGAGAATATTATTAGCTAAAGTAACTGTCGAATTCGGGATTATAATATTTAGATGTAAAAATCAAGAACTATAATAAATTTTATGATAGTGTATATGTAATTTGTGAAAAGAAGATAATATGAATAAAAATTAGTATTTAAAAAGATGTAATTCCAATATAGTTTATCTAACTAAGCTAAGAATTACATCTTTTCATTTTTTATAGTGTTAAAGAAGGAGCGCTATATACACGATTAGCTAATTCACTATCAAGCATGTATAATCCTTTAGGATCATTTCCAAATAAATCGAATTTAGTAATCATATCATTAGCATTAGTTTCTTCTTCACCTTGTTCTTTAACAAACCAATCAAGGAATTGCATCGTTCTAAAATCTTTGATTGAATAAGCAGCATCATAAAGATTATGAATTAAACTAGTTACATATTCCTCGTGTTCTAATCCCTCAACCAAAGGATCTTTTAAGGCATTAAGATTTTTATCAGGCTTGTCAATAGCTTCTAAGATTACTCTTTCATTGTTGTTTTGTAAATATTGAACAAATAACATCGCATGATCTCTTTCTTCCTGAGCTTGGATATTATACCAATTTGCAAAACCATCTAATCCTTTATCTTTATAAAAATTTGCGAAATCTAAATAAAGATATGCAGAATAAAATTCTTTATTAACTTGATCGTTTAATAATTCAACTATTTTTTTATCTAACATTTTATTACCTCCTACCATAAATAGTATAAACTTAATTTAATCCAATGTTAATAGAAAAATGTAAAAAAATGCTGCATTGTTAATTAGAAACATTTGTAGTTAATGCTAGATCGTATATTAAAAGCTGCTTTGATATAAACTGTTATAGTAAGTTTATAACTAAATAAAATTGTTGTAATTTGCCGACTTAAAGAATCTTAAATATATGATAAAAGATTTTTAATTTATAAATGTTAATGTTATAATAGACCATGAAAGAAGGTGTATTTGATGCCAATTGTTTCTGCAATTACATTTAATTTAAGTTCAATATTTAATGTGGTTAGAACAATTATTGATTTAATTTTAGTCTGGTACGTTATTTATGTACTGGTTTCAATGATGAGACAAAATATGCGAACAATGCAACTGTTTAAAGGGGTATTGTTGATTTTAATTTTGAAAATGTTTACAAGTTTACTAGGTCTAAGTGCAATGGACTATTTAGTTGATACTGTACTTACTTGGGGAGTGATTGCGGTTATTATAGTATTTCAGCCTGAAATTAGAGGTCTATTAGAAAAGATCGGAAGAACTAAATTAGAGATTAAACATAATAATTTGACAGATGACGAAAAAGAACGATTAATGGATGAATTAGTTAGTGCTATTACAAAGTTGTCTGAGGATCAAACTGGAGCGTTGATCACATTTGAAAGAGAACATACTTTAATTGATTATATCAATACTGGGACAAGAATAAACGCTGATATAAAAGCAGAGTTATTTACAACGATATTTTGGGAAGGAACGCCGTTACATGATGGGGCAACGATCATAAAAGATGATCGTGTGGTATGTGCAGCGGCTTTTTATCCCCCAACGAATCAGGAATTAAGCCCATTGTATGGAGCAAGACACCGAGCAGCGTTAGGAATTAGTGAAATAACGGATTCTTTGACAGTCGTTGTATCTGAAGAGACAGGAACGATTTCATTTGCAACTGATGGAAAATTGCGGAAAATTCCACGCAAAGAGTTACGTGCTTCTTTGGTTAATGAGCTGGATTGGTTTAATACAAAAGAAAAGGATGGTGAAAAAGATGTCAAAAAAGGATAATCAAAAACCATCAATAAAAAAGGATTCTACAACTGACTTTTTTTTAAATTTTATAACTCGCCAAAAATCTGAAAATAAAAAGAATGATAAACCGGTAGTTACTAAAATTAATGAAGATTCATTTAGTGTAAAAGATAAAGCTTTTGGAATTATTTATAAAACAGTCAATTCTTTAAATGTTTTTTTAGATCGGATGTTACAATCCAATCTTTCAATGAAAATTTTATCTTTTATTATGGCAGTAGTGTTACTGTTTACAATAAATGGTAGTATAAATAACATTTTTTCTACACCTAATGGGGGTGATTACATCAATGATGTAAATATTGATGTCCAAGGATTACAGGACGATTATGATGTTGTGGGTCTGCCATCAACTGTAAATGTAGCTTTAGTAGGTCCATCATTAGATATCTACACTGCCAAAATAGCTAAGAATTATAAAATTATTGCTGATTTCTCTGGTCTTGGAGAAGGCGATCATACTATAGAGTTGAAAAGTGAAGGCTTTTCTAGTAATTTACAAGTAATGATCGTTCCACAAACTGTAAATGTTAAAATTACCCAAAAAGTTACAAAGACTTTTGAACTAGGATATAATTTTATCAATGAAGATGAGATGGATAGTAAATATTCTGTTTCTGTAGAGTCAATGGAACATGAACAAGTTGAAGTTCGTGGTTCTCAAGATACGATTGGTAAAATAAATACAGTTAGAGCAGCAATTGATTTAAAAGGTGTTAAAAAAGATTTTGAGAAAAAAGCAAAAATATATGCTTATGATCGAAGTGGTAAAAAACTTGATGTTGAGATTATTCCTAATACAGTCAAGGTACAATGTGATGTTTCTTCATATAGTAAAGAAGTTCCGATCGTTCCTCAATATACAGGACAATTTGAAAGCGGATTTGGTTTAGAGAGTATTACTTTATCTAAAGACAAAGTTAAGATATATGGTAAAGAAGAATTGCTTAATAGTGTTGATAGTGTGTATGTAACCATTGATCTTTCAGGATTAAGCAGTGATAAAAGCTATACAAAGTTAGCAATTACAGGAACCGAAAAAATTAACAAACTGGCCTTTGATACAGTTGATGCAACTTTACGTGTTTCACCTGCAGAGAAAAAAACAATAACAGATATCCCAATTAATATAATTAATAATGAAAATAATTATAAAGTGACTTTTGCTAGTGGACAAGATAAGGTCTCTGTTGAAGTAGAAGCTGTAGAAGCAAAGTTGAATGAAGTATCAATTGCAGATTTTAATGCAATAATTAACTTGGAAGACTTGAAAAGTGGTACTAATACTGTTAAAGTAGATTTAACTTCGAATAAAGGGTATTTGAGCTATAAATTAGTCTCACCTGAAAAAATAACAATTACTTTAAGAAAATAGGAGGAAAAAAGTAATGGGTAAGTATTTTGGAACAGATGGATTTAGAGGGGAAGCAAACGTTGACTTAACAGTTGAACATGCTTATAAAGTAGGGCGCTATCTAGGATGGTACTATTCTCAAAATGGAAAAGCAAAAGTTGCTATTGGTAAGGATACTAGAAGAAGTTCATATATGCTTGAATATGCTTTAGTATCAGGACTTACAGCAAGTGGTGCAGATGTTTATTTATTACATGTAACTACGACCCCTTCAGTTTCATATGTAGTGGCAAGTGAAGATTTTGACTGTGGGATCATGATTTCAGCTTCACACAATCCATATTATGATAATGGAATAAAGATATTAGATGGCAATGGTCATAAAATGGATGCTAGAGTTGAAAATTTAATTGAACAGTATATAGATGGATTGATTGATGAATTGCCATATGCAACAAAAGACGAGATCGGATGTGCTTTAGATTATTCAATGGGGCGAAATCGTTATATTGGCTATTTAATGTCTATTCCAACTAGAGCATTTAGAAATTATCGGGTCGGATTAGATTGTGCTAATGGTGCTAGTAGTGCAATTGCAAAAAGTGTTTTTGATGCTTTAGGAGCTAAAACATATGTAATTAATAGTGATCCTGATGGTTTGAATATTAATACTAATTGTGGTTCAACACATATTGAAGTATTACAGCAATATGTTAAAGAAAATGCTTTAGATATTGGTTTTGCCTATGATGGTGATGCTGATCGTTGTATTTGTGTTGATGAATTTGGTCGCGTTGTTGATGGTGATTTAATTTTATATGTTTGTGGAAAATACTTAAAAGATCATGGGGAATTAGCTAATGATACAGTTGTTACAACAATTATGTCTAACTTAGGTTTATATAAAGCATTTGACAAAGAAGGAATTAAATATGAAAAAACTGCGGTTGGAGATAAATACGTTAATGAAAACATGGTGAAAAATGGTCATGTATTGGGTGGTGAACAATCTGGACATATTATTTTTTCTAAACATGCAACAACTGGTGATGGAATTTTGACATCATTAAAAGTAATGGAAGCTGTAATTGAAAGTAAACGAACAATTGCACAATTGATTGAACCAGTTACAATTTATCCTCAATTGATGAAAAATGTTCCTGTACGTGATAAAAAAGAAGCTCAAGAAGATCCTGATGTAAAGGCTGTGATTGCAGAAGTGGAAGCTGCTCTAGGTGATAATGGTCGGGTCTTAGTTCGTGAAAGTGGAACAGAGCCAGTAGTTAGAGTTATGGTAGAAGCTGATAGTGATGAAAAATGTTTGGAAAATGTAAGTAAGATCGTTAATAAGATGAAAGAAAAGGGATTTGTTATAAAAAGATAAAATAACATAATATCACAAAATATTGCCATATAATATGGCAATATTTTATATATATTAAAAGTGAGGTGAAATACATGCAATTTAAAATAAATATAATCGATGATGAAAAAAATTTAAATGATTTAGTAAGAACTTATTTGGAAAAAGAAGGCTATATTGTGTATTCATTTTATACATATGATGAAGCATTAATGCATAAAAATGATGATGTTCATTTATGGTTGATCGATATTATGCTGGATCGATCAAGTGGGTTTGAATTATTTAATGAAATAAAGAGTATTCGTCCTAAGATGCCAATTATTTTTATGTCAGCTCGTGACCAGGAATTTGATCGAATTATTGGATTAGAAAAAGGGTCTGATGACTATATTACAAAGCCTTTTAATATTAAAGAGGTTATTTTAAGAATTAATAATTTAATTAAACGATCATATGATGATCCATCAAAAATTAAAATGGATGGTTATGATATTGATTTAGAAAAAAGAAGGGTTTTTTGTCAAAATGAGGAAATTGTTTTAACAACTAAAGAATACGATTTATTAGTTTATTTTATTACTAATAAAGGATTAGCTATTTCACGTGAACAAGTCCTCAATAAAGTTTGGGATGAAAATTATTTTGGTAGTGATCGTGTTGTTGATGATACTTTGAGAAGACTTAGAAAGAAAATGCCAGAAATCAATGTACGTACAATATATGGATTTGGCTACCGTTTAGACTAATGTTAAAAAAGTTCTCGTTACAAAGGCAATTGATTATTATTTTTTCATTAATAGCATTAGTTGTCTTAGCAATTTTAGTACCTCTTATCAATAAAAATTTAAATAATTTAATTGATAGTCAGATGTTTCAAACATTAGAAACAGCACAACAAGGATATGTTGATTATGGATATAGCCCAATTGAAAAATCATCAGATAAACAAATTTATCATATGACATATGATGCTGAAAATAATGTGCTAATTCCATCAACAAATATAACATATAAAGAAGCTGAAAAAATAAGTTATGTTTTTAGCGAGTGTTTGTTTGATATGATTGATGATGGTAAGGAGAAGGTTCAGAAAAAAGGTGACTTTTATGGGACTACTGTTTATTATCAAATAACCAAAAAAGATACGAATACATATACTGTTTCTTTAGTTTATAGTGATTATTCAGCAAATCTAATTTCAGCAATAAGACAACAGATAATAAATATCCTTTATGTTTCATTTGCAATTATTGGAGTTGTAATATTTTTATGGGTCAGTAGCTTGATAAAACCTTTAAAAGCAATTAGAAATTATATTGAAGATATAAGAAATGATAAAGAAGGCGAATTAAAAATAGATCGTAGTGATGAAATTGGAATTGTTTCTAATGAACTTGTAGTGATGAAAGAAGAAATAGATCATCAAAGTAAAACTAAAGAGGAAATGATTCATAATATTTCTCATGATTTAAAAACACCGATTGCTTTAATTAAGTCATATTCACAAAGTGTTAAAGATGATGTTTATCCATATGGTGATAAAGATTCATCAATGGATGTTATTATTGAAAATGCTGATCGTTTAGATAGTAAAGTTAAAAGTTTATTATACTTAAATCGTTTAGATTTTCTAGGTAATAAAAATATTGATAATGAAGTAGATATGAAAGCATTGATTGAACATATAACAATTCAATTACAAGGAATGCATCCAGAAATTGAAATAGAAACAGATTTGGCATTTGTTTCTTTTAAGGGTGATGAAGAATGTTGGCGTATCTGTGTAGAAAATATTATTGAAAATGCATATCGCTATGTTAATAGTAAAATAAAAATAATTTTAAAACAAAATTATTTAGAAATATATAATGATGGTGAACCAATTGATAATGAAAACATCGAAGCTTTATTCAAACCATACGAAAAAGGAACCAAAGGACAGTTTGGCTTAGGGTTATCGATCGTCTATAAGACATGTACAATGTATGGATACAATGTAACAGCAGAAAATAAAGATGTTGGTGTTAGTTTTATTATTGAAAGAAATTTAAATGGATAGTTTAGGCTATCCATTTTATGTTAAGATAATCATATATGGAGGTAGAGAGATGAAACTACTATTTAAGCAAAGGCTTTTTTCCTGGTTTGATAGCTATGATATATATGATGAATCGGGAAATGTTGTATATATTGTAAAAGGAGAATTGAGCTGGGGACATAAATTGTGTATCTATGATGCTAATGGTTTACATATTGGTACGATTAAAGAAGAGATATTAACGATTTTACCGCGGTTCAAGATGTTTATAAATGACTGTTATATTGGACAAATAAAAAAAGAGTTCACTTTTTTAAAACCAGTATTTTATTTGGATTGTAATGATTGGCAAATAAGAGGAAATTTTTTACAATGGGATTATGAAATAATTGATAGTAATGGTTTTCTTATTGGAAATATAAATAAAGAAATTTTTAACTTTACTGATACTTATTCTTTAGATATAGTTGATTCAAAAAATGCATTACAGGTATTAATGATCGTTTTAGCTATCGATGCTCAAAAATGCTCAGAGGGAAAGCATTAAAATGATTGATGATAAAAATAATTTTGCCCATGGCAGTGTTGTTTGCCATATTATTAATTTGGCAGGACCGATGATCGTTGCACAGCTTATCAATGTTTTATATAACGTAATTGATCGTGTTTATATCGGTCGAATACCTGATGTTGCAACTCTAGCAATGGGTGGTTTAGGATTATGTTTACCGTTAATATCCATTATCATTGCCTTTGCAAATCTATTTGGGATGGGTGGAGCACCACTTTGTTCAATTGCAAGAGGTCAAGGAAAAAATCAAGAAGCAGAAGAGATAATGGCTAATTCATTTATTTTACTGGTTATCTTTGGAATCATTTTAATGGTCATTGGCTTTTGTTTTAAAGAAGATTTATTATGGTTGTTTGGCGCTAGCAAAAAGACGCTAAGTTATGCTAATGAATATATGAGCATATATCTATTAGGAACAGTATTTGTTTTAATTGGTTTAGGAATGAACAGTTTTATTAATAGTCAGGGTTTTGCCAAGATCGGAATGTTAACAGTATTGATAGGAGCTGTAGTTAATATTATTTTAGATCCAATTTTTATTTTTTCTTTTAAATTAGGGGTACAGGGTGCTGCCCTAGCTACTATCATTTCCCAATTTATTTCCGCTTTTTGGACTTTATATTTTTTAACTGGAAATAAAACAATACTAAAGTTAAAAAGAAAAAATATGTTTTTACAGAAGAAATATGTAACAAAAATATTTTCTTTAGGAATGGCGGGGTTTATGATGGCTATCACTAATTCGATTGTGACGATTGTTTGTAATGCAACATTACAAACATATGGTGGTGATTTATACATTGCAATCATGACAATTATTAATTCAATTAGAGAAGTTGCCTCTTTACCAGGACAAGGGATGGCTAATGCCTATCAACCAGTATTAGGTTATAATTATGGAGCTAAAAAATATTCTCGGGTACTACAAGGAATCAAGTTTGTAACTTTAAGTGCCTTATCAATGATGCTGATACTTTGGTTTGCAATAACAGTTTTTCCTGATTTATTTATTAAAATATTCTCTCATAATCAAGAAATAATTAAGGATGGTATAAGAGCATTAAGACTATATTTCTTTGGCTTTTTTATGATGGCTTTTCAAATGGTCGGACAAGCAGCGGCAATTGGTTTAGGTAAAGCTAAACAGGCTATTTTCTTTTCAGTATTTAGAAAAGTTATAATTGTTGCCCCATTAACAATTATTTTACCTGTTTACATTGGTGTAGATGGGATTTTTATTGCAGAAGCAATTAGTAATTTTATCGGTGGTGGAGCTTGTTATATTACGATGTGGCTAACGATTGGCAGAACTTTGAAGAAACAAGTTTGATTGGGCAGAAAAAACAGGTTAATAATTCTTTAAATATAAAGATTTTAACCTGTTTTTATTATGAAATTTGAAATTTTAATATTATTTATAAATATTTATTAAAAGAAACTGTATAAGTGATGTATTGATTAATAAGGTATTTATTGTTTTGTTATTATTTTATTTATGTTAATATATAAATAAAATAATAGTAAGATTGTGGGGAAGAAAAATTATATGATTACAGTAGGGGTAGTAGATGATGAACAAATATTTTGTGAGATGATAAAAGATATTTTATTGCAAAAATTTGACGATATAAATATTCATACATATAATTCAGTAAAACAGCTGGATAAAGATTTTGACTTTATATTAATGGATATCAATATGCCAGATACTGATGGAATTGAGTATGCTAAAAAGAATGAAGATAAAAAAATAATATTTGTAACTTGTCATGATAGTAGATGTAGAGAAGCATTTGGACCAAATATTTATGGGTTTATTGATAAAGGTAATTTAGAGATAGAATTAGTTGAAAATATTTCAAAAATGATTGCGAGAATTGAAAAAAATCGTATTACAGTTGAATTTAAAACAGGTAGAGAAAAAATTAAGATAAAAGTAAGTAAGGTCATATATTGTACATATCTAGGAGATATGAATACTGCTATAATAATCGAGAATAAACAAATAGTAATAAAAAATAAATCTTTTAAGGAAGTATTAGAATTTTTAGGTGATGATTTTATAAGGATCAGTCGAAGAACAGCTATCAATAAAAATAAAATCTCTACTATATCTGATAAAGGTATTTATTTAAAAGGAGAAAAAAGATTATTAAATGTTAGTCGGCGACAAAAAAAGATAGTATTAAAAGCTTTTTTTGAGAGTTTTATGAATGATTGATTAAATGACTTTATTATAGCTATTACCGTTTAATTGTAATTTTGACCGTTAGAACAGGGAAGTAACAATTCCCTGTTTTTTTATGCTATAGTGTAATAAAGAAGGGGAATGATGTAAAAAAATTAGCGATATAAATAGTGAATTTTTAAATTATAAAAATTAAAGAAGTTATTATAGTTATCATTATAAAATATATAGTTTATAAATATTTAATTAATTAGATAAGTTAGGAGGCGAAATATTTATATCATAATTATTAAATAGCGAAGTATGTATAATTGTAATAGGTAACTATATAATAGAATATTTGTGAGTATACAAAAGATAGATTTTTATTACATATTGATAAATTACGAAGTATATCGTTAATATTATTTTTATTATCCCATAATATGAGGAGAAATGGGTAGAACGATTTAAAATAATATATTTGAAAATAGTAGATAGGTGAGTGAATTTATGAAAGTTAAACTTATAAATAAAAAGGTGGCGATAGGATTACTACTTATATTACTGATTGTTGGTATTAAAATCTATAATAGTAAGTCTGCAAATGAAATTGATAAAAGTTTATGTCACTTTCAATATGGTGTTCGTTATGGTCTTGATGCTCCGGATAATAAGCATACTGTGATAGTAGATATATGTAAAGAAGATAAAAGTAGTAATGTATCATATATAAAGGGAGATTTGGCGGTTTCAAAAGATCGTGTTTATCACGTTTTAAAAACTATTTATTGGCAAAAAGTAGCAAGCAGAGAAGTATCAAATGGTTTAGATGGTGACGAGTATTGGGAAACGTGTGATGTTGAATGGATAGATAATCAACATATTCAAATCAATGGTAGAGTTGTTGATATTTATAAAGGTTATGATTATCGTGATAAGAAAAACTGATAATAATTAAACAGATAGAACGTATTTTTATTTGTTTAAAGTAAAAAGCAATCTGAAATACTTGAACATAAAGGAGTTAACTTTATTTTAAGTAAAGTAATTGTAAAAAATTGTATAAATGGCAATGTAGATAAGGGAAACGAAATCGAAATTTTGCAAACTGTTATTGATAACAATGAAATAGAAATATTATCATTAGATAAAGATTATGTTTTATTTTTAGAAAAATATCGTGGACCAATTGTTAAAAACGCTTATGTTATCAGTGGCATGAATCTAGGAATGTTAAAAGTAACGGGAGAAGAAGTTTAATTAAATAAATTACAGAATGATAATTTTAGAATTTTTAAAAATAATTCTAAAATTCACAAAAGGGAATTGATCAATGAAATATCAAAAAGGATTGAATAAATTTAAACTGCTGATTTTATTTGTTGTTTTTATTTTTTCAGGGTGCAGTTCGGTAAACAATTTAAAATTTAAGAATATTGTAAAGGTTAATGATGTATATTATCAAAAAACATCTGACGTGGTTTCTCTGGATGAATTAGGTCCTGAATTGGGCAAAGTAAAATTAACAACTCCAAAAACTAATGGAAAGTATGAATTTGTTAATTATGAAGCAAGTAAATTAGAAGTTGGAACAAAAATCTATAAATTAGAAAATGAAAATTTTATTGCAGTAGAAATACAGGGTACTGATACGGTTTATCAAAAGTATAAAATAATTTCACCAGATGACATAATTGAAAAATAATCATAATATAAATTATTTCAATAGGCTGATAAATATAGCTAAAAGTACTTTCAAATAAGTTGATTTTATCTTTTTTAAAAAGAAGAAGTTAATTAAATGTGAGGATAAGAATTATAAAATCTATAGGATTACTGCTTGCAATGTTGGTTTTAAAATATGCAATATTCAGCCTGCAAATGAAATTGATAAAAGTTTATGTCACTTTCAATATGGTGTTCGTTATGGAGTTTCCAAAACAAAAGGATATTAAGAAATAACCTGTGTTTACCTGCTTGCAAAAAATATGATATATAAGAGAATGGCACTTGTAATATAGTGCCTTTTTCTATATTTTAAACAAATTTAATTAGGTAATCGAAAAAGAATGACCGCTTATTTTTCTAGTGATATAATGAAAAACATAGAAAACAATAAATTGGAATTTAGTGAGATAAAAGAAATGGTAGAAATTAGATATGTTCAATCAGAAGATAAAGAATTTTGGTATAGTCTTGATAGTCATTTGCCAGAACAAGAATTTAACAATAAAGTTAGTGATAAAAGAGGATATGTTTTATTAGATGACAATAAACCAATAGGATTGTTGAGATATAATCTTTTTTGGGATAATACACCATTTTGTACAATGTTATTTATTGATTGGAATTATCACAGAAAAGGTTATGGAAAGAAACTTATGGAACATTGGGAAAATGATATGAAATCACAAGGATATGGCATGCTTTTGACATCTACACAGGTTGATGAAGAAGCACAGCATTTTTATAGAAAATTAGGATATAAAGATTGTGGTGGTTTTGTTATAGATGTTCCAGGATATGAGCAACCAATGGAGATGTTTTTAATTAAAGGAATCTAGCAAATTCAATTTGTCGGGAACTGAAAATCCCAGTTTACAAAGGAAACGATGAAGGAGGTTATATGAATGAACAATCGACCAGAGTTTAACGAAATTAAGTCATATGATGAGTTTATAAAATATTATTGGTATAGAGAAGAATTATCAAAAATATGTAAACAACTCAATGTTGATTATACAGGAACAAAACAGGAGTTAAATTATAATATTAAGGAATATTTTCAAGGCAATTTGATTAGAAAAAAGAAATCACATATTGCTTAAAAGTGTCGTTAAAGAAATTATATTAGATAGTCCATTATTATATTGTGATTTTTATTTTAATACAAAATTTAGAGAGTTTTTTTTCTAAGCAAACTGGTGTTGTTCCTTTTAAATTTACAGCAGATATTACGCATGCAGTTTTTATGGACAGTTTGGCAAAGGCTACTGTTCCATGCACTATATCCGTTATGACGTACTTTATGAAGCTGTATTGGAACGATTATAGTATTGGGCGAAGGCTGTTTAGCAGGACGAAGAAAAAGTCTTGAAAAAGATACAGAAAGTCGGCAATGCAGAGCGAATAAGGGAAAAGAAGAAAAAGACAGCCAAGTTAAAGAAAGCTGAAAACTGTCAAAATGAAATTGAACGCTTATTTGCGAAAATGTATGAGGACAGAGCCAGTGAGAAGATAACGGAGCGAAACTTCATTATGTTGTCGGGCAAATATCAACAAGAACAAATCGAGCTGGAAAATGAGATAAAAAACCTAAGAGAAGAATTAAATAAAATGGAGCAAGATATGATTGGTGCTGAAAAATGGATTGAGTTAATCAAGGAATATTCCATACTAAAAGAACTGACTGCACAATTATTAAATGCCATGATAGAAAAAATCCTCATTCATTTGGCAGAAACCAATGAGAATGGGGAGCGAATACAAGAAATCGAAATATATTACCGATTTATTGGCAAAGTCGATCGATAAACAAGAGCAATATTTTTAACTAAGGGAAACAAGTCTTGATGCTCTGGATAATAAGTATACTGTGATAGTAGATATATGTAAAGAAGATAAAAGTAGTAATGTATCATATATAAAGGGAGATTTGGTGGTTTCAAAAGATCGTGTTTATCACGTTTTAAAAACTATTTATTGGCAAAAAGTAGCAAGCAGT
This sequence comes from Clostridiales bacterium VE202-01, assembly GCA_000508865.1. GTDB lineage: Bacteria > Bacillota_I > Bacilli_A > Erysipelotrichales > Coprobacillaceae > Thomasclavelia. The sequence continues at coordinate 26,411 of BAHP02000073.1, read as the reverse complement.
GAAGTATCAAATGGTTTAGATGGTGACGACTATTGGGAAACGTGTGATGTTGAATGGATAGATAATCAACATATTCAAATCAATGGTAGAGTTGTTGATATTTATAAAGGTTATGATTATCGTGATAAGAAAAACGGATAATAATTAAACAGATAGAACATAATTTCTATCTGTTTTTGATAAAATATATGTTTTTATAACAGCTTATATGTTATAAACATAAAGAGATGATAATGTTAATAATTAATAAAAAATTGATAATATTTTATTTAATGGTTAAATAGTTTTTATTGTTAGTAATATCGTTATTGAAATTGTATTTTTTGGGATTTGACTTATTATATTTTTAATAGAAAATAATTTTATATTAATATGTTGAAGGACAGCTATTAATAAAAATAAAATTTCTAATGTATTTAGATAAAGGTGTTTATTTAAATGGAGAAAAAGATTATTTAATGTAAGTTGGCGACAAAAAAGATAGTATTAAAGGCTTTTTTGAAAGTTTTGTAAATGATTGGTTATATAACGATTACCGTTTAATTGTATTTTTGACCGTTAGAACAGATAAGCAACAATTCTTTCTTGTTTTTATGTTATAGTAGAAGTATAGAAGTGATTATATAAAAAATTAATATAAACTATGGAATCAAAGAAGGTTATTATAGTTACTACTGTAGGATCTTTGAAAGCTGAAGATTTAATTAATCAATCAGATAGTTAGGAGGTAAAATATTTATAATATCAAGATTTATTAAATAATAAAGTATATATAGCTATGATAGTGACTGTTATAATAGTAAATCTAAAAATAAATTACTTTATTTCTGGTTTACGATAAATTATAAAAAGAAGTAAAATATATTATCACTAGTCTGCTATATGTAGCATTAATAACATTGACATGTTTAAAGACTATATTTTTTTGAATATGATGATGTCATTGTAAATTATGAAAAAATTTAAATAATAATTAATTACTTGTTCAATCAACTAGAGCAGATACCTTACAATATTAAACCAACAGATCATGTTTACCTAAAAACTTGACCTATTCTATTATTTTAGTAGTTAGCGGTTATTCTGGATTCCCTAGTTAGGCTGTTGAAGCATGGATAACTGCTGAAAAAATTTTATGAAGTATATGATTCAACGGGATATTTCTTGGATACAACAAAAACAGAAGCAAAAATTAATGGAAAAAGGCAATTGGTGGATACACAAAAAGGAAACTATACTACATTATATCCTGGATAATAATTATCTTAATTAACGGGGAGATTACAAATGAAAATTTATAAGAAGGTTGAATTTTATATATTATTAATTTTAGGTGTCACATTTATAATTTTGATGTTTAAAAAAGCTTTATTGGAAGCAATAGTTCTCATGTTTTTGTTTATTTCGATGGCTATTAAAGATATATGTATTAATGTAAAATTAGATATAGATAATGAAAGAGTTAGAGCAGCTGCCTGGGTTTTATTTAATGATATACTTGGTATATGTTTAACAATTTATAACTTTATTTTTGGGGAGCTTATTATAGGGATAGTGTTAATAATTTTTATTTTGGTAATTACTTATCAAAGTATCATGATTTTAAAAAAATAAAGTAATGATTAAAAAAATCTTATAAAATAATATTAATTAAATCAATCATATCTGTTTTATCATAAACAAATTAAAAAAATGGGGTGAAAAGCGATGAAAAGACAACTGATTATTTTATTGGGAGTTTATGTTGTATTTATGATTAGCGGTTATTTTTGGTGTTTATTAAAAACAGATTCTATTAACCTAATAGAGGTTTTTGTTAAAACGGCTTTATGGTCTATTTTAGGATATGGTTTGTGGTTTGTTTTGGTTGTTTTAGATCGTATTAGTGTATTAAGTAAATTAATTAAAAAATTAGATATGCTTACACCGTGTTTTTTATATGTGTATTTAATATGCTTTTTGGTTGAAGCATTTATTGGACTTTTAATGGTTGTTTTCTTTAAACGTTTTGATTATTCATATACTTATTTTGCGATATTAACTGTCTTACATGCAACAAAGCTTTCTAAAAAGATTATTGATCGTTATCATTATAGCTAGTAGTGTAATGAGGGAAAGATTGTGAAAAAATTTCTGATTTTGATAGATATGTTTTATATAATATGTATTTTAGTTATATTGTATTTGTATATGTGTTATAGCTTAAATAATAATTTGTTATCATTTTCAATGATTTTATTATTAGGGGGAATGATTTTGAATTGGTATTTATGGCATCGATTAATAAAAAAGAAAAAATGATTTAAAACGTCTTCTTATTGATAGAAGATGTTTTAAATTGTGATATTTTTAGTTGATGATACAATCTAAAATTGTTGTGGTATAATAAGTAAGTTCATGAATAGTTAATAATAAAAAAATATACTATGTCATAGAAATTTAATATTGGGGTGCTTATATGAAAGATAAATTTTATCAATTTATGCAAGGTAGATATGGTAGTGATCAATTAAATAGTTTTTTAATTATTATCAGTATTATTTGTTTTATTATTAATATTTTTATTAGTAATATTGTTATTGAAATTGTATTTTTGGTAATCTGGTTTATTGTACTTTTTAGAATGTTCTCTAAAAATATATATGCAAGAAACCAGGAAAATGAAAAATATTTAAATTTTTTAAGTCCTTTAAATCGTTATTTAAGACTTAAGTTGATGAATCAGCAAGAACCAACGCATAAGCACTTTGCTTGTCCTAATTGTAAACAAATGGTAAGAGTGCCTAAGGGGCATGGTAAAATTATTATTACCTGTCCAAATTGTAAAAATAAATTTGAAAAGAGAAGTTAATTATGTTTGGTTATGTAGTAATAAATAAACCAGAGATGAAATTTAAAGAGTTTGATATCTATCATTCTTATTATTGTGGTTTGTGTAAAACATTAAAAGATAAATATGGGTTAAGAGCACAGGTTTCTTTAAATTTTGATATGAATTTCTTAGCCATCTTATTAAGTGGTTTATACGAACCTGATACAAAGCTTAAAAATGAACGTTGTATCATCCATCCTTTAAAAAAACATCAGGCACGTTATAATGAATGTGTCGATTATGCGGCTAAAATGACAATCGTTTTAACGTATTTTAAATGTGAAGATGATTGGCTGGATGAAAGAAAGATTAGTCGGCAAACATATAAAAAACTGATAAAAAAAAGCCTATAATAAGGTTAAAAAAGAGTATCCTGATAAAGTAGATGAAATAGAGAAGTGTTTGCATAAGATCAATGATTATGAAAAACAGGGTTTAAATAATCTTGATGAAGTATCAAAATACTTTGGTAGAGTCATGGGACTCATTTGTGCTTATAAAAATGATGAATGGTATGATGAGTTGTATGAATTAGGATTTTATTTAGGAAAGTTTATTTATTTTATTGATGCTTATGAAGATATTGAAGATGATTTAAAGAAAGAAAATTATAATCCTTTAAAACAAACATATCAGACGACGCAGTTTGATGAGCGCTGTAAAGATATTTTAGAGTTAATGATATCAGAGGCTACGATGGCTTTTGAAAGAATGCCAATTATTGAAAATGCTGCTATTATACGTAATATCTTATATAGTGGTGTATGGACTAAATATGAATTGATCAAGAAAAAACGAATGGAAGGTAGGAAATAATGAATCCATATCAAATATTAGGAATAGATCCCCAAGCAAGCGATGACGAGGTAAAAAAAGCGTATCGAACATTAAGTAAGAAATATCATCCTGATGCTAATATAAACAATCCTAATCAAGCTGCTTATACAGAAAAATTTAAGGAAGTTCAAACTGCTTATAAAACAATTATGGATGATCGTAAACGAGGTTTTACTAATCGTAATTATGGAGGTAATCAAAATACTGGTCAGTATAGTTATCAATATAGTGGTAATGATCAGGCTGCTTTTAATGAAGCGGCAGGTTTTATTAACGCCCGAAGATATCAAGAAGCACTTAATGTATTGAATCAAATAAGAACGCGAAATGCAATGTGGTTTTATTATAGTGCAATTGCTGAAAATGGTGTGGGTAATAACATTACCGCAGTTGATTACGCCCAAACAGCAGTGCAGATGGAGCCAAGTAATTTACAATATTTATTATTATTACAGCAGTTACAAGGTGGTCAAAGGCAGTATCAAACAGGTCGGCAAACATACGATTCGCCGTTTGGTGATATGACATTTTGTTATAATGTAATGTTATGCAGTTGTTTATTAAATTGTTGTGGCTGTAGAATTTGTTAAAAGGAGAGAATAAAGATGAGTAAAGTAATTGGAATCGATTTAGGAACTACGAATAGTTGTATGGCTTATATGGAAAATGGTAAAGCAGTTATCATTCCTAATAGTGAAGGTAATAAAACGACGCCAAGTGTAGTTGCATTTACGGCTGATGGTAAACGTTTAGTTGGTGAAAACGCTAAGCGTCAGGCGGTAACTAATCCCAATAATACAATTTCTTCAATCAAGCGTGAAATGGGAACAAATTATCGTAAAACAATCAATGGTAAAGCTTATAGTCCTCAGGAAATTTCAGCAATGGTATTACAAAAGTTAAAGATCGATGCTGAGGCTTTTCTTCAAGAAAAAGTAACTGAAGCAGTAATTACAGTACCAGCATATTTTAATGATGCGCAACGTCAGGCAACTAAAGATGCTGGAAGAATTGCTGGTCTTGAAGTAAAAAGAATCATTAATGAACCTACCGCAGCCGCTTTAGCATATGGACTTGAAAATAGTTATGGTCAAAAAGTAATGGTTTTTGATTTAGGTGGGGGAACTTTTGATGTTTCGATTATTGAAATTGGAAATGGTGTGATTGAAGTTCTTTCGACCTCAGGTGATAATCATCTTGGTGGGGATGATTTTAATGAGTGTGTTGCTAAATATATTGTTGAAGAGTTTAAAAGAGCTGAAGGAATTGATTTAAGTCATGATCAGGTAGCGATGCAAAGAATCAATGAGGCTGGTGAAAAAGCTAAAATTGAGTTATCATCAATGGTTACAACAATTGTAAATTTACCATTTATTACTAATACAAATACGGGGCCTAAAAATTTAGAAGTTGAATTAACACGCGCTAAATTTAATGCTTTAACTAAGAATCTAGTTGACCGCCTTGTTTTACCGATGCAAAATGCTTTAAATGATGCAAGATTGACTCCTGCAGATTTAAATAAGATAATTTTAGTAGGAGGATCTTCTAGAATTCCGGCAGTTCAAGATAAAATCAAGGAGATAACGGGTAAAGAAGCTAGTAAATCTTTAAATCCTGATGAATGTGTAGCTTTAGGAGCAAGTATTCAAGGAGGTAAGTTATCAGGTGATGTTAGTACAACTGGTAATTTTGATGTGTTGTTATTAGATGTAACACCATTAACGCTATCGATTGAAACAGTCGGTGGGGTAGCTACACCATTGATTGAACGTAATACAACTATTCCTACTAGTCATTCACAAATCTTTACAACTTCTGCAAATTTTCAAACTCAAGTAGAAATTAATGTTTTACAAGGGGAAAGACCGCTTGCTAAAGATAATAAGAGTTTAGGTAAATTTAAATTAAAGAAAATTAAAAGAGCGATGCGAGGAGTACCGCAAATTGAGGTAACATTTGATATTGATGCCAATGGAATCGTTAATGTATCAGCTAAAGATCTAGCTAGTGGAAATATGCAAAGTATCACCATTGAAAATACTTCTAATATGTCTGATGCTGATATTGAAAGAGCAATTCATGAAGCTAAGCAGTTTGAACAGCAGGACGCTCTTACTAAAGAACGTTTAGTTTTAAAAACGAGGTAGAAAATCTGGTTCTTTCAATTGAAGCTGCTTTAGCTAAAAATGGTAAACAAATTGATAAAGCAATGAAATCGAATATTAAAAATGAACTTGCTAGTTTTAAAAAGTTAACTAAAAAAGTTGATTTTGAAACTTGTGACCAGGCTAAGTTTGATGAAATTAAAAGTGCTAAGATCAATTTAGAATCAGTAGCTGCATCATTATTATCAATGCAATAAGGTATTTGCTATAATTGTAGCAAGTGGATAATAGATTCTAGTTTTGTTACTAGAATCTTTTAATTATGTAAAGAAATAATGTATAATGGAAGAAAGAGTATATCTTGAAATAATATCTGGTGTCTTGTTAACTATTTCACTTGACAATGGGTGTGATTTATGGGATATTTTATCTAATGTACAAGAACTTTGAAATGGGGATAGTTATATGAATAATATTGTTGATGAAATTAAAAAACTAAAAGAAGAAAGAAATGCTGTTATTCTAGCACATTACTATGTTGATGGAGCAATCCAGGATATTGCTGATTATTTAGGAGATTCATATTATTTATCTAAAATTGCTGTAGATTGTCCACAAGATGTTATTGTGTTTGCTGGAGTTGAGTTTATGGGCGAAAGTGCAAAACTTTTAAGTCCTAATAAAACGGTCTTAATGCCAGACAGTGAGGCTGATTGTCCGATGGCACATATGTTGATGAGTATTTTATTGCGCGAATGCGAGAAAAGTATGAAGATTTGTGTGTTGTATGTTACATAAATTCAACAGCAGAGATCAAGACGATGGCTGATGTTTGTGTAACATCATCAAATGCCAAAAGAATTGTAGAGGCTTTGCCAAATAAAAATATTTTATTTATACCTGATCAAAATTTAGGTAAACATATTGCTAAGATCGTTCCAGATAAAAATTTTGTTTTTTGCAACGGGTATTGCCCAACTCATTATCGAATCAAGGTTGAAGATATTCAAAAGGCTAAACAGTTGCATCCTGGTGCACCAGTGTTGATTCATCCTGAGTGCCGACCAGAATGTGTAGCGTTAGCTGATTATGCTGGTAGTACATCGGGTATTATTGATTATGCTACTAATGATCAAGAACATGATGAATTTATCGTTGTTACTGAAGTAGGGGTAATTCATGAAATGGAAAAACGTAATCCAGATAAAAAATTCTATCCAGCAACAGATAAATTAGTTTGTCCAAATATGAAGAAAAATACGCTTGAAAAAATCAGAGATTGTTTAAAAAAATAATACAAATCAAGTTATTCTTGATGATGAATTCATGGTCAAAGCTAAAAAACCATTGGAAAGAATGCATGAACTAGCAAAATAAGAAGGTGGAGAATAATGGATAATAATTTTGATGTAATCATTGTCGGAACAGGAGCAGCTGGGCTATTTGCTGGGCTATGTTTACCACGTGATTTAAAGATTCTAATGATTACTAAAGATAAAATTGAAAATAGTGATTCTTACTTAGCTCAAGGTGGAATTTGTACTTTAAAAAGTGCTGATGATTTTGATGCCTTTTATCAAGATACTTTGAAAGCAGGACGTAATGAAAATAATCCTGAATCAGTTAGAATAATGATTCAACAGGCACCACAGATAATGAAAGATCTAATGGATTATGGAGTTGAATTCGATCGCGATAGTGAAGGAAATTTGGCTTATACTCGTGAAGGAGCACATTCTGAATTTAGAATTTTGCACCATCAAGATGTTACTGGTAAAGAAATCACATCAAAACTAATTAAACAAATTGAATTATGTAGTAATATTACAGTTATTGAAGATGCAACGATGCTAGATATTATTAATGATAATAATAGAGTAACAGGAATTATTATGGAAAATAATAACGAAATCGTGCAAATTAATGCTAAGGTCGTTATTCTAGCTACTGGAGGAATGGGTGGTTTGTTTGAACATTCTACTAATTTTAGACATATTACTGGAGACAGCTTTGCAATAGCGTTAAGAAATAATATTGAATTAGAGAATATAAATTATATTCAAATTCATCCAACTACTTTATATACAACTAAACCAGGAAGAAGTTTTTTGATCAGTGAGTCAGTTAGAGGCGAAGGAGCTCATTTATTGAATCCAAATATGGAACGGTTTGTAGATGAGTTATTACCACGAGATGTCGTTAGTAATGCGATAAAAAAAGAAATGGATAAATATAATAGTCCTTATGTTTATTTATCAGTTATGCATATGGATCATGATCAGATTCAAACTAGATTTCCCCATATTTATAAGCAATGTCTTGAAGAAGGTTATGATATGTATCGTGAACCAGTACCTGTTGTTCCGGCTCAGCATTATTTGATGGGAGGAATCAAAAGTGATACTTTTGGTAGAACTTCTATGGAAAATTTATTTGCTGTTGGTGAAACAGCATGTAATGGTGTACATGGAGCGAATCGTTTAGCCAGCAATTCTTTATTAGAAAGTCTAGTTTTTGCTAAAAGAGCTGCTAGAGTAATTAAAGATGAAATCAATAAAATCAATTTTGATCCACAGTATATCAATATTAGTAAATACAACAAAGATAAATTAATGATTGATAATAGAAGAATAATTATGGAAGAAATTAAAAGAAAAGACGGTGAGTTCTATGATAAATGGTGTAAATCTTAAGGTTAATATCGATGATTATATTTTAAGTGCTCTAAAAGAAGATATTACAAGTGATGATGTTACAACTAATGCTGTTATGCCTGAAGCTAAGTTGGGTCATGTTGATTTAATTTGTAAACAAGATGGAATCATTTGTGGTTTAGAAGTTTTTGAAAGAACGTTTAAGCTATTAGATAGCAATTGTAAATTTACCACTAAATATCATGATGGTGATAAAATAAAAAAAGGTGATTATATTGGTGAAGTAATTGGTGATATCAGAGTATTATTATCTGGTGAAAGAGTAGCTTTAAATTATTTGCAACGAATGAGTGGGATTGCAACATATACTCATGAGTCGGTAGAAATCTTGAAAGGTTTTAAAACTAAATTATTAGATACACGTAAAACTACACCTAATAATCGTATTTTTGAAAAATATGCAGTTAAAATAGGTGGTGGAACAAATCATCGTTATAATTTATCAGATGGAGTGTTGATCAAAGATAATCATATCGGAGCAGCCGGAAGTATTACTAAAGCAATTGAAATGGCACGTGATTATGCACCGTTTGTTCGAAAAATTGAAGTAGAAGTAGAAACTCTAGAACAGGTTGAAGAAGCTTTAAATGCTAAAGCAGATATTATTATGTTGGATAATATGGATAATGAGATGATGAAAAAAGCTGTTATCATGATTGGCGATAAAGCACAAAGTGAATGTTCTGGTAATGTTACTAAAGAAAGACTTTTAGAAATTGCTAAAATAGGCGTGGATTTTGTTTCTTCTGGGGCTATTACTTATGGAGCACCGATTCTAGATTTTTCAATGAAAAACTTAAAACCTTATTAGATACTGAAGTTTCAGTATCTTTTTTATTTTAAAGGACATAATTTTATAAGGTGATAAAAATGGAAAATGAATCATATTGGCAAAAAACAGTAAAACTGCCAAACTATCCTAAAATAGAAGCTGACTGTAATTACGATATTGTTATAATTGGTGGGGGAATGAGTGGCATAACTTTAGCTTATCGTCTGAATGATAGTAATTTTAAAGTAGCATTAATTGAAAGTGATAACCTAGCAAGCAAAACAACAGGGCATACGACAGCAAAAATAAGTTATTTACATGATGTTCTTTATGAAGATATTTGCAATGCTTATGATAAAAGTAAAGCTAAAGAATACTTAGATTCTAATTACGAAGCTTTACAAGAAATCAAAAATATTATTGAAATAAACCAAATTGATTGTGATTTTAAAGAAAATCTTGCTTATATTGAAGCTAAAGATAGTGAAAATAACAAAAAAATCGTAAATCAAATTAAATTATTTAAATCATGGGGATTTGATGTTGTTGAAAATGTTACTAATGATGGATATGTATCGATGGGACTTTATCATCAAGCTATATTTCACCCATTAAAATATCTTAAAGGAATATTAGAAAAATGTGATAAAATAGATATTTATGAAAATTCATTAGTAACAAAAAAAGAAATCAAAGATAATGAATTTTATTTAGAAGTCAACAAAAAGAAAGTTCAAGCAAAAAAAATAGTTTGGATGACACGCTATCCACCTAATTTACAAAAGGGCTATTTTTTTAGGATTTTACAAGAAAAAGAACATGTTATTTATAGAGAAGGGAAAAGACAAAAAGATAGTATCTTGAATTTAACTACTAATTTTTCTATTCGTCCAGTAAATGAAAATGCAGTTATTGAAATAAATAAAAATTTTACTAAGGATCAATGGCATTGGTATGGACAAGATAGTGTGCCATTAAGAAAAATACCCTATATTGGTAAAATTAATGAAAATGAATTCATAGCTTATGGTTATAATAAATGGGGCATGACTTTGAGTCATGTAGCTAGTAAACTAATTTATGAGTTGATTATAAATAATGATAGTAAACTTGCTGCATTGTATGATCCTAATTATGGTCATTATTTACATTCTTACAAAGATATTATTAAATTGGTTAAAAATAATTATCATGGAATGATAAAGAATCGGATTTTAGTATCTAAGGAAGTAAAATTAAATTGTAATCAAGGGAAAGTAGTACGCTATCATGGACATTTAATTGCAATCTATAAAGATAAGCAAGGAAGAGTTTTCTACTTTTCACCATATTGTCCTCATTTAAAATGTGTAGTAGAATTTAATGAAAAAGATCAAATATGGCATTGTCCATGTCATGGATCTATCTTTGATTGTCATGGTCATCTTATTAGTGGACCTGCAACAAGACAATTAAAGAAATATTAAAAACATGAGCTATAAACTCATGTTTTTAATTAATTATTTTTGTTGTGTTCTTCTTTTCTTTTCAACATATCTTGATACGAATAAATACAACCACAATAACTTTGACGATACAAGTGATATTTATCAGCAAAACGAACAGATTTTAAATAGCCATTATTTTTTTTAAAATCACTGAATAAAAACTTTGTTTTTTCTTGATCAAATGAAGCTCCGATTTCATTGATCCATTGGCTATTTTTATGTGGTGAAACACTCAATACTGTAGTCCAATATTCGAATTTATTTTTAGAGGCATAATCAAAAGCTCTAGACATCCTTTTTTGATAACAAAGATAACAACGTTTACCTCCTTCAGGTTCATCTTTGTAAATAGCAATTTTTTCAAGATATTCTTTAGGCAAATAAGGATCTTCAATAACTTTGATGTGGTGATTGAAGTCCAAATTAAATTGATCAATAAAAGTCAATAATTCTTGATAACGTCGCTGATATTCATCATTAGGATAGATGTTAGAATTAGAATAGTATATGGTAATATCAAAAATATCAGCAATTTCTTTAATAACATTACCACTGCAAGGGCCACAGCATACGTGTAAAAGTAATGTTGGTCTTGTTCCTTTTATTTTTTGTAATTCTTCTTGAAATTTTAAGTCATAATTTATTTTCATGCGCTAATTATAGCATATTTGGAGATTAAAATTAATGATTTTAATATTTATCATGGATTTTAAGTGAAAAATTAGAAAGCTATTAATTATTTTTAAACTAAATCCATAGTCGTTTATCAGATTCTTTTAAATCACTTATTCTTTGTTTAAACTGTTTATAATCATTTTCTTTAACTAATTTTCTAGCGAACTTCAATAAAATCAATAGTATCTTATAAAGCTAGACAATCTATTTCCTTTTTTGACTCGTTTGCGGCTAGAATACTTATCTTTTCTTTTTTCATTAAACTGGCTTAATGATCTTGATCATCATAGAGCAGGAATTTGAATAAGATGTCACATTATACAGTACTAGTTCTTTTGATGTTTATTACATCTTATATATAGAAATTTAGTATTTTACTTTAAAAAATAAAACCAGGAGTAGAAATATAATACTTCTACCTCTGGTATGTATAAATTTAGATTATAAACATACTATCACCAAAACTAAAGAAACGGTATTTTTCATTAATTGCTTCTTGATATGCTTTAAATATAAATTCTTTTGAAGCAAAAGCACTAATTAACATTAATAATGTTGATTTTGGTAAATGAAAATTAGTAATTAAACAATCAATAGCTTTATATTGATAGCCTGGATAAATAAAAATATCAGTATTTTCATGGGTTGCTTTAAATTTGCCATACTTTTGCATGTTTGCTTCTAAAGTTCTAGTTGAAGTTGTTCCCACCGCAATGATTCTTTGCCCATTAACTTTAGCCTGATTTAATTTATCAGCAACTTCAGGTTCGATCATATAATATTCGCTATGCATATGATGTTTTAAAACATTTTCTACTTTTACAGGTCTAAAAGTTCCTAAACCAACATGTAAAGTTACATCAAGAATTTCAATTCCTTTAGCTTTGATTTTTTCAATAATTTCATTAGTGAAATGTAGTCCTGCCGTTGGTGCCGCCGCACTACCTTCAATTTTAGCGTATACAGTTTGATAACGATTTTGATCTTCTAATTTTTCTTTGATATAGGGAGGAAGCGGCATTGTTCCTAATTGATCTAAAATCTCATAAAAAATTCCTGTATAGATCATTTTAAATATTCTAATACCTTCATCTTTTATTTCAAGACATTTTGCTTTTAATAAACCATCACCAAAACTAATAATAGTCCCGATTTTAACGATTCTAGCATTTCCGACTAAACATTGCCAAATATCATCACCTTGGTCCTTTAATAACAAAACTTCAACATGACCATTAGTTTCTTCTTTGATGCCAAATAAACGTGCCGGAATAACTTTAGTATTGTTTCTTACTAGAATATCACCTGGTTTTAAATAATCAATGATGTCATAAAAATGCTTATGTTCTATTGTTTGTTTTTCGCGATTCAAGATCATCAATCTTGAGGTATCCCGCTTGTCTAACGGTGTTTGGGCAATCAGTTCTTCTGGTAGTTCAAAATCAAATTCACTTAGTTTCATTTTAAAAGGCCCTCTTATAGACATCATGACCGTATTTATTTAGAAACTCTTCTTTAAAATCAAGCAAGCGGTCTTCTTTTATAGCTTCTCGAATATCTTTAGCGAGTTCTAATAAGAAATTAACATTATGAATAGATAATAACGTTTTTCCAAATATTTCATCACATTTATGTAAATGACGAACATAAGCTTTTGTATAATTTTTACAAGTATAACAATTACAATTAGAATCAAGTGGTGAAAAATCATATTTAAATTTTTCATTATTGATATTAATTCGTCCCATACTTGTCATAACTGCACCATGACGAGCGACTCTTGTTGGTAAAACACAATCATACATATCAATTCCTCTTATTGCACATTCAATTAAATCGATAGGATTACCGACTCCCATTAAATAACGCGGTTTATCTTCAGGCAACCATTTAATTGCATCATCGACCATTTTATACATAACATCTTTAGGTTCACCGACACTTGTACCACCAATCGAATATCCAGGGAAATCCATTTTAACTAGTTCTTTAGCACATCGTTCTCTTAAATCAGAAAATTCGCCACCCTGCACAATTCCAAAAAGAGCTTGTTTATCAGTGTTTTTATGGGCCTCTTTACCACGCTTAGCCCATCTTAAGGTTCTTTCCATACTATCTTTCATATATTCATAAGTGCATGGATATGGAGCACATTCATCAAATGACATAATGATATCAGCTCCTAATTTATTTTGAATTTCAATTGCTTTTTCTGGAGAAAGAAAAAGCGCCCTTCCATCAATAATGCTTTTAAATTTAACTCCCTCTTCTTCGATTTTACGGGTATTTCCTAATGAAAATACTTGAAAACCACCACTATCCGTAAGCATTGGTCCATCATAATTCATAAATTTATGTAAACCGCCAGCTTGTTCAACTACATCTTCACCTGGTCGAAGCCAAAGATGATAAGTATTGGCAAGAATCACTTGTGAATGCATTTCTTTCAACATTTCTGGGGAAATTCCTTTTACAGTAGCTAACGTCCCAACCGGCATAAACATTGGTGTTTCAACATCACCATGAGGAGTATGTAAGATTCCATAGCGGGCACCTGATTGTTTACAAACATGTTTTAATTCATAACTTATTGCTGCCATAATTGTCCTCCTTAAAGCAAGCATTATTATACCTTAATCTTATTACAAATACAATTTTTGTTTAAAAAATAAACCAGTTTGTTTAAACTGGTTTAAATCAATTTTAAATGCTCTAAAGCGTGATAAATACCATCATCTTCAATATCTTTAGTAACATAATAAGCATATTTAAATAATTCTGGATCACCATTTCCCATTACAATCGCATGCTTAACATAACCTAGCATTGGTTCATCATTAAAACTGTCTCCAAAAACATAGGCATCATCTTTTTCTAAATTAAAATAATCTAATAAAAATTGAATTCCTGTTGCTTTAGAATAACCTTTAGGCACTATTTCACCAAAATTTTTATCTCTAGTAATATAATCAAAATCATCAGCAATGCTTTCTTTAAAAGTATTAATATCACTATCTTCATCAAACCAGATAGTAAGTTTATCAAAAGATAATTTAGGATCGTCAAAAGTTGATAGTGTGAATTCAGGGGTATTTTGATAGCGTTGTTTTATCTCTTTTACTAATGGATGGCGAATATGCTGATCAAAATATATTGAATCAGTTCCTTCTAATACCCCATCAATATTAGTTTTTCTAACTAATTCTTTTATCTCATTACATCGTTTAGATGATAATGTAAAAGAAGATAAGACTTTATCATGGTAACGAATATATGTTCCACAACCACAAACATAACCATCAGGGTCTAGATCTTTTATGCAGTTATCAATCAGTGAAAATGTTCTGCCTGTGTTTATAAAAATAAGATGCCCGTTTTCTTTTGCTTTTTTCAAAGCTGTGATCGTACTTTCTGGAATCGAATGGGTTTTTTCAGATAACAAAGTACCGTCAATATCAAAAAACATAATTTTATTATTCATAACTACCTCCAATGTCATTATTATATAATAATAAAATAGAAATTATTAGTTTTTATCAAAAATAGAAAATTTTTGTTTTATGTAAAAATAATAAAGTATAAATTTAGAATAAATAAGTTAACTTGTAGGATTTATGTTGATTTTTATGTCGATACAATATTATATTGCCTATAGTTATTAATATTGCATGTTTAGATTAAAACGCTTAATATTTAGTTTATGTATGATTTTAATACCCAACTTTGATTAAAGGGAATATTGTATACAAAAAAAGCGGATTTTCATTGTTTTTTTTTGTTAAGCAAGCTACAATAAGTAGGTATAAATAATGTAGGGGGAATAAATATGTACAAGATTTTGAAAAAAGAAGTACTGAACGATGTGGTAGAACTGATGGAAGTTCATGCACCTTATGTTGCAAGAAAATGTGAACCTGGGCAATTTATCATCTTACGAGTAGGCGAAGATGGTGAAAGAATTCCATTAACAATTGCCGATTTTGATCGCGAAAAAGAAACAATTACAATTATTTATCAAATTGTTGGATATTCAACAAGAGAATTGGCTAAGTTAAATGCAGGTGACGAATTAACAGATTTCGTCGGACCATTAGGAGTGCCAACAAAATTTCATGAAGCTAAACATGTAATTGGTGTGGCTGGCGGTGTTGGTAGTGCACCATTATACCCACAACTTCGTGAGCTGGCAAATCGTGGGGTAGATGTTGATGTGATTATTGGTGGACGTGAAGCACAATATGTTTTACTTGCCGATGAGTTTAGAAAATTTTGTAAAAATGTCTATATCGCTACTGATGATGGATCTTTAGGGACTAAGGGATTTGTCACTACAGTATTAAGTGATTTAATTGAAAAAGGTGAAAGTTTTGATGAAGTAATTGCGATTGGTCCAGTACCAATGATGAAGGCTGTTGTTAATGTAACAAAGCCAAAAAATATTAAAACATCAGTATCATTAAATCCAATCATGATAGATGGTACAGGAATGTGCGGCTGCTGTCGTGTTAGTGTTGATGGTAAAATTAAATTTGCTTGTGTAGATGGACCAGATTTTGATGGTTTACAGGTTGATTTTGATGAATTGATGATGCGCCAAAGAATGTTTAAAGAAGAAGAACATACAGTTAACGAAAATGCGAACCGGATGTGTAATTTAATGGGAGGTGCAAAATAATGCCAAATATGTCATTGACCAAGGTTGTAATGCCTGAACAAGAACCAAATGTAAGAAATAAAAATTTTGATGAAGTTGCGTTAGGATATACGAAAGAAATGGCAATGGAAGAAGCAACACGCTGTTTAAACTGTAAGCATCAGCCATGTAAAAAAGGATGTCCTGTTGGAGTACCGATCCCCGAATTTATTCAGCAGGTTGCAGCTGGTGATTTTGAAGAAGCTTATAAAATAATTACTAGTGAAAATGCTTTGCCGGCAATTTGCGGACGAGTTTGTCCTCAAGAAAATCAATGTGAAGGTAAATGTGTACGAGGAATTAAAGGAGAAGCAGTAGGAATTGGACGACTTGAAAGATTTGTTGCTGATTATCATATGGCTAATGGTAAAGCGCCAGAATTAAAAATTGAAAGCAATGGGAAAAAAGTTGCTATCATTGGTTCTGGGCCAGCGGGAATTACATGTGCTGGAGAATTGGCTAAAAAAGGATATGATGTAACGGTATTTGAAGCTTTGCATAAAACCGGTGGTGTTTTATCATATGGAATTCCAGAATTCCGTTTGCCAAAATCTTTAGTTCAAAAGGAAGTTGATAATGTTTCGGCTTTAGGTGTTAAATTTGAAACTAATGTAGTTGTAGGACGTTCAATTACAATTGATGAGCTTCAAGAACAAGGATATCAAGGAATTTTTATTGGGAGTGGGGCAGGGTTGCCACGATTCCAGAATATTCCTGGTGAAAACTTGAATGGTGTTTATGCTGCTAATGAATTTTTAACGAGAGTTAATTTAATGAAAGGTTATGAATTCCCTGATCATCCGACACCAGTTAAAATTACCGATACAGTATGTGTTATCGGAGCTGGAAATGTTGCGATGGATGCGGCTAGAACAGCTAAACGTTTAGGGGCTAAAAATGTTTATATTGTGTATCGTCGAGGAGCTGAAGAAGTTCCAGCCCGTGCAGAAGAAGTACATCACGCAAAAGAAGAAGGAATTATTTTCAAATTATTAACAAATCCTGTTAAGATCGAAGGAGAAGATGGCTGGGTTAAATCAATGGAATGTGTTGAGATGGAACTTGGAGAACCTGATGAAAGTGGCAGAAGAAGACCAGTAGTAAAAGAAGGTTCAAACTTTACGATCGAAACAGGTACAGTAATCGTTTCAATTGGTCAGAGTCCAAATCCGTTGATTAGACAAACGACACCAGGGCTAGACACTCAAAAATGGGGTGGAATCATTGTTGATGAAGAATCAATGAAAACCAGCAAAGAAGGTGTCTATGCTGGTGGTGATGTTGTTACTGGAGCGGCCACTGTAATTCTTGCTATGGGGGCTGGTAAAACAGCAGCTAAAGCAATGGATGAATATCTTCGTGATAAATAAGGATAGAATCTATAAGGATGAAAAAAGTGTTTTACTGGTTTTAGTAAAACACTTTTATTATGTTTAGAAAGTTAGAGTTGTTAATTACGATCTTCTTCATATTTAATAATTTCTCCGCTAATAGCATCGATATCGATTTCGTATTCAATATTACCGTTTTTAATTTCTATTTCATATTTTTGGATACCATCATCTATGTCCAATTCACATTTTACTAAGTATCCATTATTACCAACTTTTTCCATTGCAATTCTTTGGGCTTCATCAATGCTAATGGTTGTCGCTTGAGAATTGTTATTTTGAGATGCTTCATTAGAACTAGGAACATAGTCAGTATCTTTTTCATTTTTAATTATTTTGCCAGTATTAGCATCAACTTCAATTTCATATTTTTGATTATCACTAATGATTTCAAAATCATAGTAATCAATACCATCATCACGCTCTTTCTTGGCTTTGGTAACTTTGCCGTCAATAGCTTTCAATGCAATTTCCTGTGCTTCATCTAAAGAAATAGCTTCTACCGAACTATTTGTACATCCTGTTAAAATTATTGTAATAAATAAGATAGTCATTAATTTTTTCATAAGTCATTCTCCTTTAAATTGATTGTAAATTCTGTATATTCATTAATTTTACTGATAACATTAATTTGATAACCATAATAATCACATAATCTTTTAGCGATAGCTAAACCTAAACCAAAGCTGTTATTGTTTTGAACTCTTGATTCATCAACTTTATAAAAACGATTAAAAATATGATCTATTTTATCTTTATCGATCCCAATCCCATAATCTTTAATTTTAAGCTGATTTTCTAAATACTGGATTTCAATTCTGATTTCATTATGTTTAGAGTATTTTACAGCATTATCTATTAAAATTATTAATAACTGTTTTAAATGCTCTTCATTAATTTTGATTTCTTGATGGGAATCGATCGTGACTGTAAAAATGATATTAGGGTTTAATTTTTTGAAATCTTCAACTGTATCATAAATAATGGGAACAATATCAATTTTTTTATCACACTTAACTTTTATTTCTCTAGTTAAATGTAATAATTCATTGCATAATGTAACTAAACGATCAACTTCTTTACTAGAGACTTCTAGCGCTGATGATAAAACCTTTGGATCATCTTTTCCCCAGCGTCTCAACATATCTAGATTTCCTTTAATGATAGCTAAAGGTGTTTTTAATTCATGAGATGCGTCGCTAACAAATTGACTTTGTTGATTTAAAGAATTTTCAAGCTGATCTAAAACATCATTAAATTCTTTTCCTAACTGTCCGAGTTCGTCGTTGTTATCTATTTGTAGACGGTGTTTTAAACCTTCCTTTTTTATCTGTTGAATACTATTTGTAAATTTTTTTACAGTTTTTAAATATCGATCACTGATTGTTATGCCACAGATAATACTAGTTATTAGTGCTACTATAGTTAGAATGATCAACAAGATAATAATGATACTGGCAATTGGAGTCATTACTGCTTCATCCATAGCATAGATTTTACTAATGATCAAAAGATAATAAGACATATATATAAGCAAGATCAAACTGAAAAAACTGATAAAGATCATAATGATCAATGAAGTAGAGAAAGTTAATTGAAAGCGAAAAGAGTGATTTTTTTTCATATTAAACGATATCCGATTCCGCGAATTGTTTCAATTTTAATATCCGGCAGTTTGTTTCTTAGATAGCGGATATAAACTTCTACGACATTTGTTGAAACACTTTTTTCATAGCCCCATACTTCATTTAAAATTTCGTCTCTTGTAACAATATTGCCATTATTTTTAATTAATAATACTAATAAATCAAATTCTGTTGTAGTAAGTGAAACTTCTTTTTTCATAAATAATACTTGATGTTTTATAACATCAACTTCAAGATCTTTGTGTTTATATTTAAGAACATTACTTTGGATTTTTATCCGTCTAAGTAATGCGTTGATTCTTGCCAATAACTCTTCTATTGCAAAAGGTTTTGCAAGATAATCATCAGCACCAGCTTGAAGACCGTTAACTTTATCAATTACTTCATCGCGAGCTGTTAACATAATGATTGGTGTTTGTTTTTCTAGGCGGATACGTCGACATACCTCAATGCCGTTGATTCTTGGTAACATTAAATCAAGGAGGATCAGTTCATAATCCTGGTTAAGAGCTTTGATCAGACCAGTTTCACCATCAAAAGCTTGATCGCATAAATAATTTGCATGTGTAAGTTCTAGTTTTAAAAGATCTGACATGTTTTTTTCGTCTTCGATAATTAAAATCATTTATTATTCCTCCTTGTATTCATAGCTTGTAATGGTTCCATCTTTAGCGTCAATAATTACTTCGATTATTTCTTGATTAGAATTTTTGATTTTTAATTCATAATAAGTTTGAAGATTTTCGTATTCAATATTTGATGAGATAATTGTTCCCGGAAATCTATTTAGAGCAATTACATGAGCTTGATTTTTTGAATATTCAATGTTTTGTAACGTCACATGGAGGATATAAATACCAAATATTATAATCATCAGAATTATTATGGAAATAGTCAAAATTATTTGTTTTTTATACTTTAGAAATGTTTGCATCTTTATTTCCTCCTCATGTATATAATACCTTAATTTTTAATTTGATGCCTTAAAGTTTGATAATAAATAAATAAGAATTTTCTCATATTTCTTGTTATAATGGAAGGGGTGGTAATTATGAAAGTATTGATTATATACTGTCATCCTAGTAATAATAGTTTTACTTCAAGGGTGAGAGATGAATTTATTAAAGGATTAAAGATAAGTAATCATGAATATTGTTTATTAGATCTATATGATTTGAATTTTAAAGAAACGTTTAGTGAGGCAGAGTATTTAAGAGAAGCATTTTATAATGATAAATTAGATATCCCTGAAGATGTGAAAAAACACCAGCAGCTGATTAATGAAAGTGATGCCTTAGTATTTATTTATCCGGTTTTTTGGACTGAAGCACCAAGTAAGTTAGTGGGCTGGTTCCAGCGGGTTTGGACTTATGGTTTTGCTTATGGCAGCAAAGCAAAAATGAAACAGCTGGACAAAGTATTGATGTTAGTGACAATGGGTGGCGATTTAACGGAAAAACTTCGTCAAAAACAGGTGGAAGCAATGAAAACCGTAATGCTGGGGGATCGCATTAATGATCGTGCTAAAGAAAAAGAAATGGTTATTTTTGATCGGATGTCGCGAGATTATCCTAATCGTGAAGCTAATTATGAAAAAAATTTAAAACGTGCATATCAAATAGGGAAGGAGTTTTAAAAATGTATGTAGAAAGAATTAAAGATTCACTAGAAACACCAAGATTAAGGTTAAGAAAGTTTAAGCGTAGTGACTGGGAAGCTGTTTATAAATATGGAAGTGATCCTAGAGTGCTAAAATATCTTGAATGGGCTGGAGTAACAACTAAACAAGAAGCGATGAGTAGTATTGATGATTATTATTTGAGTCGTGCCGGTATTTATGCAATTGTTTTAAAGGATACTGATTTATGTATTGGAGCAATAGATATTAGACTTGATGAAGCTAATGATAAAGCAGGTTTTGGATATTTGTTAGATCATGATTATTGGAATAAAGGCTATATGAGCGAAGTTTTGACGAAAATATTGGAACATTGTTTTGTGGATTTGAAACTAAATCGAGTTGAAGCACTGCATTATAAAATTAACGAAGCTTCTGGTAGAGTAATGGCAAAATGTGGAATGAAATTTGAGGGAATCGGAATTCAGGAATTAAAGGTAAAAGGTGTTTATCAGGATGCTGTTCACTATGGAATAACTAAAGAAATGTGGCAAAATCAATGATTTGGTCATTACAACTCCAAGTTGCTAAAAAATTGATAAAGGCAATGGCTTGTTGGTAGTAATAAAATCTTTGCTCATTTAAGATATGCATGAGGTGATAAAAATGGGTTTAAGTAATAATTTAAAAAAGGGGTTATCTCAAGAACAGTTAGCCAAACAGTTAAACATATCGCGACAGGCAGTATCTAAATGGGAAATGATAGTGGTTTACCAGAAGTGGAAACGTTGATTTCTTTAATCGAAATATTTGGCTGTACAATAGATGATTTATTAAATTATGATTCTACCAGTAAACAAGAATATGAAAAACATTATAATTTAATGGCTAAGGCATATACTTTTGGCACAGTTTTTATTTTACTAGGAATTTGTGTATCTCTATTTACAGGGATTTATTTCCCGGAAAATACTAAATACGAGTTTGTTTGCCAAATTTTACTATCATTCTTTGTTTTGATAGGGGTAATATGCTTTGTTTATTTTGGAATGATAGACGCACATTTTAAAAAGCAAAAAAATGAATTAAAGGATTTTTATAGTGAAAATGAACAGAGTAAGTTTGAACAAAAATATTCATTAGTCACAACTATAGGAGTAGGGATAATTATTGTGCAAATATTAGTTGAAAATATTTATAATGAAAACTTGGCTACTGCTTTATTCATGATTTTAATAACGGTAGCTGTGGGGATATTTGTATACTTTGGTACGCTTAAAAACAAGTATGATCTGGCTGATTTTTGAAGAAGAGAATTAATAGAAGAAATTATTTTAGTATTATTACAATGATAATTTATTGGTTAAAAACTATATTTTTTATTATCATGATAAAAAATGCTACTAATTTATTTAGAATTCGTGTATAATTGCAGTAAAGAGGAGTGATTAATAAAAATGTATAAATATTTGGAACCATATGCTGCAATGACAGAATTTTTAGGTAAAGCTTTAGGTGATAATGTAGAAATAGCTTTACACGATTTAACTTCTAAAGAACAAGAAATAGTTGCAATTGCAAATAATCATAATTCTGGAAGAGAAATCGGTGCTAAATTATCAAATTTATCATTGCACTATTTGGAAGAAAAACAATACTTAGATCATGATTATGTATTGAACTATAAAACAACTGGACCTGATGGTAAATTAATGCGTTCAGCAACATATTTTATCAAAGAAAATGGTAAAGAAATGCCAGTAGGGATGTTATGTGTTAATGTAAATATTTCTGATTTAGAGTATTTGACATCGACGATTAAAAAGATCTTAGGAATCAAAGATGAAAAAGATATTGAATTTAGAATGGATAATCCAGTTGAAATCTTATCTTCTCCTTTAGATGAGATGATCGATATGTATATAAAAGAATGTTTGGAGAAGATGGGATTCCCAAGTTATTTTTTAGCTGAACGTTTAAATGTTGATGAAAAAATAAAAGTTGTTAAGTATTTACAAGAAAAAGGAACTTTTAAAGTGAAAGGTGCTATTGTGCTAGTTGCAGAAAAGTTAGCTGTTTCAGAACCAACAGTATATCGTTATTTAAAAAAGATGGAAAAATAGGAGGTTAAAATGAAAGAATTAGTTTATGTAAGTGGTCATAGAAATCCAGATACAGATTCTATCTGTTCAGCGATTGGATATGCGTATTTATTGAAAGCAATCAACCGTTATAATGCAGTTCCCGTTAGACTTGGTGAGATTAGTCGGGAAACGGAGTATGTTTTAAAAAGATTTAATGTAGAAATTCCGGTACTGCTTAAAACAGTTAAACAAAAAGTTGAAGATTTAAATTATGATAAAGTAACTGTTTTTTCTAAAGAATTAACATTAAAAACTGCATGGTCATTGATGAAGCAGCAAAATGTGAAATCAGCACCAATCTTAGATGATCATGGCCAGTTATTAGGTCTATTATCAACTTCTAATATTGTTGAAGGTTATATGGAAAAATGGGATAGTAGTTTATTAAAAGATGCTCATACGCCAATTGAAAATGTTATTGATACTTTAGAAGCATCAGTCCTTTATCTAAATCGTGATTTAAGATTTATAGAAGGTGACTTACATATTGCGGCAATGCGTGGTGAAGAAGCTAAAAAGCGGGTTAAGCCAGGTGATATTATCATTATTGGTGGAGATCGTGATGATGCTGTTAATTCTATGATTGATGCTGAAGTTTCGTTGATCATTTTAACTGGGTCTTTGGATGTAGAAACAGAAGTCTTGGAAAGATTAAAGGAAAAAGGAATTAGTGTTATCTCGACACCATTTAATACATATTTAACATCACAGCAAATTATTCAGGCAATTCCAGTTGAATATATTATGCAAAAAGGTGATTTGAAGTTATTTACAACTGATGATACTTTAGATCATGTTAAAGAAGTGATGAGTGAAACGAGATATCGAAGCTATCCAGTATTAGATTTAAATAATCGTTGTGTTGGAAGTATTTCGCGTTTTGCGTTATTAAAGGGCTTAAGAAAAAAAGTTGTTTTAGTTGATCATAATGAAAGAGGACAGTCAATTCCAGGTATTGAAGAAGCGGATATTTTAGAAATCGTTGATCATCATAGGGTAGCGGATATCCAAACGATTGGACCATTATTGTTTAGAGGTGAACCTTTAGGATCAACAGCTACGATCGTAACAAAGATTTTTGAAGAAAATGACATTGAAATTCCGCAATCAATTGCAGGAATATTATTGGGTGCTGTGATTTCTGATACTTTGTTATTCAAATCACCTACATGCACTCCTGTTGATACTAAAACAGCACGCAAATTAGCTAAAATTGCTGGTGTTGAAATTGAAGAATTTGCTATGGAAATGTTCAAAGCAGGTACTTCATTAGTTGGTAAAACAGTAGAAGAAATTTTTAATCAAGATTTTAAAAAGTTCCCATTTGAAGAAGGAACTGTCGGAGTGGCTCAGGTTAATTCAATGGATATTGAAGGATTCTTGCCATATAAAGAAGATATGTTGAATTATATGAATAAATTTGCGGAAGATAATAACTTGGATTTCACATTATTATTGTTGACAGATATTATTAATGCAAATAGTGAAATTTTTGTTGCCGGACCTAAACCTCAATTAGTGGAACAGGCATTTGACATCTCTCTAACTGATTATCAGGCAACATTAAAAGGAGTTATTTCTCGTAAAAAACAAGTGGTTCCAGCGATTACTGCGGTGATGAGTAAATAAGATGAGATTAGATAAATTTTTGAAAGTTTCAAGAATTATTAAAAGGAGAACATTATCTAAAGAAATAAGTGAAAGTTCAAGAGTCAAGGTTAATGGAAAAGTCGCTAAACCTAGTACAAGACTTAAAGTTGGCGATGAAATTGAAATTGAATTTGGTCGTAGTTTATTAACTATTAAAGTTAAAGAGTTACGGGAACATGTGTTAAAAGAAGATAGTGCGATGCTTTATGAAATAATTAAAGAGGAAAGAATTGATCGGAATAATAAAGCTGCTGATAAATAATCAGTAGCTTTATTGATTTAAATGTGGAATTTATTGAAGATTCAATAATATAACAGTTTTTACATTCGTTATGATTGAGAATTTATTGAAATTGGTATACTATATATACAAAGTTGAAAGGAGATTTATATGTACGCAAAAAATGCATGGGAAAAATATAATGAAACGCAAATTAAAGAAATAATGAATTTTAATGAAGGATACAAGGACTTTATCACAAAAGGAAAAACAGAAAGATTATGTGTTAAAGAAGCTGTTAAAAAAGCGATGGCAGCTGGATATAAAGATTTAAATGATGTTGATATTTTAAAACCTGGGGATAAAGTATATGTTACTAATATGAATAAAAATATTGCTTTATTTGTGATTGGTAAACAATCAATTGAAAATGGTCTTAGAATCTTAGGAGCACATATTGATTCACCAAGATTAGATTTAAAACAAAATCCATTATATGAAAGTGAGG
The DNA here is from genome assembly GCA_000508865.1 of Clostridiales bacterium VE202-01. Taxonomy (GTDB): domain Bacteria; phylum Bacillota_I; class Bacilli_A; order Erysipelotrichales; family Coprobacillaceae; genus Thomasclavelia. The sequence continues at coordinate 1,076 of BAHP02000073.1, read as the reverse complement.
GATTTGCTTTATTAGATACTCATTATTATGGTGGAGTAAAGAAATATCAATGGGTGACAATTCCTTTATCAATGATTGGGGTTGTGGTGAAAAAAGATGGGACTGTGATAAATGTAAATATCGGTGAGGATGAAAATGACCCAGTTGTAGGAATTAGTGATTTATTGATTCACTTATCAGCTGATCAGTTAAAAAAAGAAGCAGCAAAAGTAATTGAAGGAGAAGATTTGGATGTTACTTTTGCAAGTATGCCACTAAAAGATACAGAAAAAGATGCTGTAAAAGCTAATGTTTTAAATATTTTAAAAGAAAAATATGATTTTGAAGAAGAGGATTTTTTAAGTGCAGAAATTGAAATCGTACCTAGCGGAAAAGCTCGTGACTATGGAATCGATCGTAGTATGGTCGCTGGATATGGACATGATGACCGTGTTTGTGCTTATACATCATTAATGGCAATTTTAGATATGGATATCCCAGAATATACTAGCTGTGCTATTTTAGTGGATAAAGAAGAAATTGGTAGCGTTGGAGCAACCGGGGCACACTCATTATTTTTTGAAAATATAATTAGTGAATTGTTATCTAAGCAAGGTGTTGATAGTTTTGTAAAAACAAGAAAAGCGTTAGCTAATTCAAAAATGTTGTCTAGTGATGTTAGTGCTGGTGTAGATCCTTTGTATTTGAGTGTTAATGATAAGAAAAATGCAGCTTATTTAGGAAGAGGAATAGTTTTTAATAAATATACTGGATCTCGTGGGAAAAGTGGTTCTAATGATGCTAATCCAGAATATATGGCACAGATTAGAAATGTTCTTGATGAAGCTAATGTTTATTATCAAACTGCAGAACTTGGTAAGGTTGACCAAGGTGGTGGAGGTACGATTGCTTATATTTTAGGTAACTATAATATGAATGTAATCGATGCTGGAGTAGCGGTATTGAATATGCATGCTCCAATGGAAATTGTTAGTAAAGTAGATGTCTACGAAGCTTATTTAGCTTATCGTACGTTTTTACAAAAAATTTAATTAATAGACCGTTAATAAAATATTTATTAACGGTTTTATTTTTTT
>BAHP02000074.1 GCA_000508865.1 Clostridiales bacterium VE202-01 | reverse complement strand
ATTTCATTAAAATGTGCGAAAATTGTACTTATACGATACTAATGTGAAAATAACTTTTTCGCATATAAAATATATCTTAATTTTAAACCTATTATATCATTTATATATTATTAAGTCATTTTTCTATTTCAATAAACTTTTTTTAATAAACTCCGTATATTTTTCATAACCTTTTTCATTGATATGTAAACCATCGACATAGTATTCTTCAATCGGTTCTCCTTTTTTATTACAAATTGAACTATAAGCATTGATGAAAGTAACGTATTCATAAGGAATAACGTTTTTATATTCTTTAAAAATCATTTTTAATATATCATTACTTCGCATCCCTTGTTTTTCTGCTTTATAGCCATGATATTTTTCTAAACAAGGAAGTGCTGAAACAAGATATATTTTAGCATCCAGACAATTATAATGAATAATTTCAATCATTTCTTTTACATTTAAAGCGATGTCTCTAGGACTTTCCATTACAGTATTACCTAAATCATTTGTTCCAATCATAATAACTACTTTGCTGGGACGATATTTGATTACACTTTCATCAATAAAATTTAATAATATTTTTGAAGTTATTCCCGCAATTCCACAATTATACTTATTATCTATTTCAAAATAAAATTTATCTAAATCACAAAATTGTGTAATCGAATCACCAAAAAAAACTACTCCACCTTTTGCGCCGTTTTAGTTTGTTCAATGATTTCTAACATTCTAATTAAAACAAATTCTCTTAATTGATAATGATTTGTCAAAAACTTCATACTTTCTTTCATTAATTTCACCTCATTCTTATTCTATCATAATTAAAAGGAAAAGCCTTATGCTTTTCCTTCTAATTCTTTAATTTGCTTATTTTCTAAACTAATGATTCGATTACAATCTGTAAGTGATGAAGGTCGATGTGAAACAATCAACCACGTTTTATCTTTAAATCGTTCATCAAGCGTTTTTAATAAACCCTTTTCATTAATAACATCTAAACTACTTGTTGGTTCATCCATTACTAAAAAATCAGGATCAGCTAACAGCACTCGCGCAATTCCGATGCGCTGTTTTTCACCACCAGATAAACGATTTTGCATTTCTGTCATTACTGTATCATATTGATCAGGTAACGAAATAATCAAGTCATGAATCCCTGCCATTTTAGCAGCCTTGATTATTTCCTCTTTACTCGCTTTAGGTTTAGCTAAAGCAATATTATTAGCAATCGTATCACTAAAAATAAATGTCTCTTGTTCTAAAGTTCCAATACGCATTCTTAAATCTCTAAGAGAATATTCTTTAATATTAATTCCATTGATCAATATCATTCCTTCATCAACATCATAAAAACGCAATAATAACCTAATTAATGTTGATTTACCAATTCCACTTTGACCAATCAAACCAATTTTATCTTTAACATTAATAACTAAGTTCATTTTTTCAACAATCGTCTTATTAGTTTTAGGATACTTAAATGTAACATCAACAAACTCAATTTTATCTATTCTTTCCAGTTTTTTAGAATCAGCAGCTTCTGTAACTAAAGGCAATGCATCTTCTAAATCAAAGATACGTTGACTTGCCGCATATGTCTCCAACAAACTAGATACGACAGTTGTTAAAGACTGAGTCGAAGAAAACGATGCCGAAACAACAAACGATAAAATAATAATCGCGGTTATATTCTGCTCACCTTGCAAAGTTAAATACGAAGCAATCGCAATGACCATGATTCGTGCTAAATATATAAAAAACGATGGTGTAGAAATAACCAGCTGCCGATGATAAGCTAGTTTATGAGTCGTCTGATTGATATCCTGATTGACATTTTTCAATTCTTCTGTTCTTCTTTTACCATAATCAAAAATTTGAATTTCTGGTAAACCATATACACTATCTAATAAAAAAGTTTTTAACTTACCTAATTTAAAGCGATAGCTAATACCGATATTTCGTCCTAACTTTATCGCTAAAAAGGGAATAACAAGGCTCACGATCAGATATATCGGTAATAAACCATATACAAATAACATATCAATGTTTCCTGCAATTACTAAAGTAATTACTGGTAATAAAATAACGGTAAACAAAGGTCCGATCGTATGAGCAAAGAAGAACTCGATACTTTCAATATCTGACATCGCCCGAGACATGATATCGCCACTAGTATAATCAATCAACCCCGCTGGTGCCAATGCTTTTAATCGACCAAACATATCAATGCGCATTTTAGCAAGCAGTTCATAGGCTCCCACATGAGAAAAATAACCTTCTAAATAGCGACACACGACAATTAAAACAGCGCTGATGATCATCAAGCCACAATAAAGATTACGATTTAGCGACAGTTTACCAGCAACACTCAAAATAAAACCAGCTCCAAACCCCATTAATCCCATTTGCGCAGCATTTCCTAAAATGCTGACGATCGTTGAAATAATAAAATATTTTTTCATTGTTGAAGCAATCTTCAACAACCGTTTAGTAAGAGTAAATAATGATTGCTTACGATTCATAATTCAACCTCTTCTTTCCATGTGATTCTAAGATTTCCTGTTCTTTGACTAACTGATAATACTCACCTTTATTTTGCAACAACACTTCATGACTGCCCTGTTCAACTAAAACTCCTTGATTCAAGACAATGATTTAATCAGCTCGTTGAATCGTTGATAGACGATGAGAAATAATGATCAAAGTTCTCGTATGACTTAATCTATTGATACATTGCCAGATTTCATCTTCACTATTTTGATCAACACTAGAAGTTGCCTCATCAAAAACTATATAAGGCGCCCCACTTAACAAGGCGCATGCAATCCCGATCTTCTGTTTTTGACCACCTGAAAGTTTAGCGCCGCTATCACCTAGATCTGTCGACGAGCCTTCAGGTAAAGATTTTAACCAGTCATATAAATTAACCTGTTTTAATACATCTATTAATTCAGAAGTTGGAGCATCTATTTTAGCGATTTTTAGATTTTCCTCAAGACTACCACTAAAAATACTTACTTTTTGTGGCACCATGATAATCTTTTTTCTAAGCACTTCAGGACTTTCATTATAATAACATGTCCCTTCAAAATACAAATAACCAGTATCCGGATCAATAAAACGCATTAGCATATTTGCAACCGTACTTTTACCACAACCGCTTTTACCAACGATTGCTGTTATCTTATCCTGAAGAATTTCAATATTTAAATTCTTCAATATTGCTCGTCTATGATCATAACTAAAATCAACATCTTTGATTATAATTCCCTGATAGTTACGTAAATAAGTTAAAGTTTCCTGATCATATTCTGTTTTGATTTTTTCATCACTTTCAACGATTGATAACTGTTTTCTTGATGTATCCAAACTTAAGATCTCATCAACTTTACTAGTTGCTGCAATTCCTGTCAAAGCATCATGAGCCGCACTCATCAATTGTCTGATTGAAGCAAAAAAGCTATATGACAGCATTAAAATCAAGACTGCTTTCGATAAATCAATCGTGCCATTATCTAATTGCAAACAAGCAACGATTACCGCTATAACGATTCCTAAATAAATCAATCCATCAGACACTAAAAATGAAACAAAATTTATTTTCATGATTGAAATCGTATTAACATTAAAATCATCAGCTTTTTCCTTTAATGATCGATACCGTCTATCATCTTGATTAAACAATTTTAAAGTAACTAAACTTTTTAAACTTTCAAGATAATAACTTGTTAAATCCTGAAAACTTGTCCAATACGCTTTTTTCAACCTATCTATTGTCTGCCTAAAATAATTATTTAATAACGGCAATAATAAAGAAATAACCAATAAGATACTAGCTATCAATAATGAAGTATCCTTTAATTGAAAAAACAAGTAAACAGGTGCAAAAAAACAATACAAAAGACTAGGCATATACTTTGTATAATAGACCTGCATCGATTCCACTCCATCACCAATTACACTAATTGTATTACTAGCACCGATCTGTTCAATTTTACCAACATCCAGCTCTAACATCTTATTAAATATCTCCTGACGTAATCGAACTCTCGCTTTAGCCTCTAAACGATATTGCGCTTCCCCCGTCAATAAATCAGCTACCAAAATCAAGACAGAAGCAATTAAAGTACTAATGATGGCACCAATTAAATCATCTTTTGTCAAAGCTGGATTATACAAATCACCTAAAAAAGATGCCAATGTTTTAGCAAACATAACCGTACCCACTAATGTCAATATCTTTAAACCCGTTATTACAACAATCCAACCTCTAATTCCCTTGGACATTTTTATCAACGTCTTATTTATTAGTAACATACCACACCTCCATTGCAACTATGTTACTTAATAATAAATATCCTGTCAAATAATAAAGCAATACTTTTTCCCTTATATTTTCCAAACAAAAAGAATGAGAACTGCTTCTCATTCTATAACTAATATATGAATCTAATCCCAACCAAAATCTTCATCATTAAAATCATTGTCTATACTACTAGTAGTAATAATATCATCATTTTCAAACTTCACTATTTCAACCAAAGGTGTTTCATAAGTTTCTTTCATTTAAACAGCTCCTATCTTTAATTAATTGCAGGTAAAATTCCAGTTTTAGAAATTTCCTCGCTATATATTGTTGTTGTATTGCCAGCAGCATCTTTATATGTCATATACATTCTACCGCTTCGTGCAACTCCAGCTTTAACATTATTAATGTTAACTACATATTGTCCTTCACTATTTTTGCTTGTGACCACTAGTTTTTGCATTGGCGTTACACTACCACCAATAACAAATCCATTTTTATCTGGTTCTGCTACTGGTGTAAATAACATCCCAAATTCTACTAATTTATAATCTTCTGGCAAGAATAATTTTCCATTAAAACTTAAACGATATTTACCATCTACCGTAGTTATAGTGCAGTTTGGATCCATAACAATAGATGGCACTTTTTCTACGGTTGTATCATCTGTACCATATACAGCTTTTAAAACAGTATTGTTAACGACAATAAATGAATAAGTATCTTTATACGAAATGATTCTATCATATTCATTGACCCAATATAAGAATTTTTTTCCTATTACTTGTTCAGCAGTAACTGTAGCAGTTGCTCTACTGTCATAATAAGTATATTCAGCTTTATCACTTTCACCATTAAATACTGATACTTTTAACTCATCAGTAACAACATAGAAGTTTTGATAGCTAGCTGCAGCATTATATAATCCTAATCCTACATATCCTTCATTATATTGACGATCTGTATCTGTAACTTCATAATTGATATATTCTACACCATTAACCGTTGCTACTATGTTATTTCCTTTGACATTGATTTCAATATGATATTGGTTATCTTCTGGTTTTTCTAATGTATTTTTCTCTTCAAATGTATGATCACCTTTGAAATCAAATAATCTTACTATATTTCCGTTTAATTGTAACGCATAACATCCATCCCAAACATTTGTTGTTTGTGACTGGAAGATGAAATTTAAAATACCTGATTCATATGTTGCATCGATTTCATATTTAAATTCATTTGTTTCCAATTTATTTGCAAATAAGAATGCATTATCATTATGACTTCCATAATATGATTCCCCATCAATATACCAGTTTCCTGATACCGCTGTAAAATCTGTTAAATTTGTTTTGAAGTTGTTTTCACGAATTTGAATCACACATTCTTTTTTAATGCTCGGATCTTTTACTGATGCAGCAGTTACAGTTACTGTTCCACTGCTTAATGCTGTTATCTTAGCTTGACTTCCATCTTGTTCTAATGAAATCACACCATCGTTATCTACACTGTATACGATATCTTGTGATACTTCAATTGGTGATACCCAACCATTTAATGTGAATTCATCACCTACATAAGCGTTAACGTTTGTTTTATCAAGCCCTACTGCAGTTGGTTTTGTTGGAGTGATCTTATCTGTCCAGATTGATTTCAATGGATACACTGTGATATCTCCAGTTGTATTACCGCCTTTACTGTATACACTCAATCCCTGGCTTACTGGACTAGCAAAAATTTGCATTGCTCCAGCTACTGTATAATCTTTTGTAAATACTTCTACACTGCTGCGGTCTACATAAATATGTAAATCGATTGAACCATCAGCATTTTTAGTTACTGATTGACTATTTACGTTGATACGATCTTCATTAACTACTGTTACGCCTGATTGACGACGATCCATTGTTAATAAATTATTTGTTAAATCATATTTAATAACAGTTTCCTGATTATCACCTGTTCTTACTTTAAATCCTACTTCCGTACTGTTTGTATCAGGTCTTAAATTAGCAACTATTTCATAACTGTCACCACTAAAGTCACTTAATAATTCATTGTTTTCATTGATTGTTGCATCTTTTAATTCTACTTTATTTGCTTCATCACGTAATTCTTGATATGCATCAATTGGTGTTTGAGTTAAATAATACTTACCTTCACTGTCTTTTCTTACACCTAATTCTAACTGTAAATTAAATGTTCCATTGAACACAGTATTACCATTAGCATCTGGAATTGCGTTACAGAATCCTGCTTCCCATGTATTCATCCAGTTGATAGCAATGATATCTTGAGCTTTAAAACTATCAGCTGTTCCAAAATCCCCTTTGTAATAAGTCATAGCTGCATATGAATCCATTCCAAAATTCATGATACCATCATTATCCTCATTACCCATACCATTTGCATTTGGACTTGCATATTGAGAATCTGGAATATATGTCCATTTACCATCTACTTGTTTAAAGTCACCGATCTTATATTTACGACCACCACGGTCTAATACCCATTTTACTTCTCCAGTGTCTTTTCCATTTTCATCTGTTACTGTCAATGGATATAGATCTGGACATTCTGTATGTAAATCTCCATATGTTGATTCAATCTTCCAGTCAACAAGATTAGTAGATGAATAGATTCTTAATGGTCCTCCTGCAATAACCATGAACCATTTATTTTCATATCTAAATACTTTTGGATCTCTAAAGGCTGTATTATATAGTGGATCATCTTTCCAGTCTAATAATACTTTTCCTTCATCATATTTTTGGAATGTCTTTCCATCTTTACTGTAGGCAGCAATAACTCTTTGTCCATCGGCACCATTTGTACCGTTAGCTGTGATAAAGAAAACAATTCCTTCTTGATTTTCATCAAAAATAGCTGGTGCTGTTTCATGATCTGCAATTACTGCACATCCTGAATACATTGTTCCATATTCATCTGGATAGAATTCAATTGGATGTTCTTCCCAGTGAATTAAATCTGTACTTGTTGCATGAGCCAGTGCATTGGTCCCCATTTATCACTGTCATAATATTGATAGAATAAATGATATTCACCATTAAAATATACCATTCCGTTTGGATCGTTAGCCCATCCGTCTTTTACTGAATAATGGTATTGACCACGATAATCTTCATTGTAATACGTTTCATCTGGTTGTTGGCGATGTACACGAACCCGATAAAGTACTTTAGCATCACCATTTCTTACCGTTAAAGTATATGTTTGTAAATCTTTTGTTACTGGTAAATTGTTGATATCAACAGTTTTACCATCTTCATCAGTAGCAGTAATTATACTGTCATTACCAATTACAGGTGATAATTTTACTGATGTTGTTGCATTACTAACATAAGTAATATAAACATATTGACCACTTGCAAATTGGATCTGTTTATCAACTTTACCATCATTGCTTTCAATCGTTAAATCTGTTAATTGTGGTGAATTGTCAACAGTAATAGCAGTATATTCAACATTTTGATAAGTTACATTACCATTCCAAGTAAGTAAACCAAATTCACCAGAACTGATCACATCATTTTGACCATAATGAGAATCATCATTACTTGTATTCATCGTATAATCAGCAGTGTTCATAACTAACTCACCGTTGATATAATAAACCATATGTTTATCGATAACAGTAACTTTTAAATGATATTCATTATTATCGGTTAATGAAATATATTTAGATTTGCCTAAATCAATGGCAGCATTATTTTCAAATTTAAATAATCTGGCTTCACCTGTTTCACCATTTACATTAGCTACATACATATTTTTAGTTTCTAGATCATCACTTGCTCTAAACACTAAAGAAGCCGCTCCTTTTCGTTCATTAAACTTAACATCAGCTTCATAAACGAAATTATCGCCAGTAGATTTACTCAATAAAAATGAATCTGCACCTTCATCAGAAATACCAGTGATTCCAATATCACCGATTTTCCAATAATTATTTTCCTCGATACCTGTTAAATCAGTTTCAAAATTTTTACTGCTAGTATCTGTGAATTTAATATTACTAAATTTTGCTTCACTATCAAATGTTAATAAACCAATATATCCACCATTCCAGTTATCAATTGTTCCGGTTCTTTTAATAACATTTTGATTATTAGCATCTGATAATTTATAAATAAAATTTCCATTTTCATCAACTTCAACATACATATGAACTGTCTGAGTAAAATCAATTTTAGAAGTTGCTTCGTCTTTTGAAATACATGTATAATTAGTAACATCGCCTGCAACTTTAAATAATCGAGCAAAATCAGCATCTCCATTAGTATTAAAATTAACTGCATACCAAAAACTAGATACGTTGTCTGGATTATCTACTCCAATAACTAATCCAGCACTTATCCCATCAATAATTTTAACATCAGCTTCATAAATAAAGCTTTTATATATCTCCCCATCTTTTAATAAAGCATGATGATCTCCATCATTATTTTTACTTAAGGTGACACCATCATCTCCTTTAGTGACCGTACCATTACTTTTGGAAACAAAATCACTTAAAATTTCTGATTTTCTTTCAAAAGTTCCCTCAGGTACACGAATCTTTTCATCACTCATTACATTATCAGCATTAACAATAACTAAATTTGTAAATAGCATTGATAAAACTAATACTGAACTTAGTAATTTTTTACCTATCTTCATTATAATCCCCTTTCTTTACAATTTATGTAAATAGTATACTTCATTTGATCATTATTTATTACGGGTCAAATGTAATTTATTTTATATGACAAAAGTAACAATTTTTTGTTGGAAAAAAAGTTATTTAGGTTTTTTTACTAAAAAAAGAGATTTCTTATACTAATAAATAGTTTTGAAATCTCTTTTTGATTACCTAATATAGAGTACTAACTCTAATTTCAGATTATTTATTTAAAACTCTTTTTTTCTTTAATAAACCTAGTCCTACAACTGTTAAACCTAATAATATAGCATAACCACTAATATCAAACTCATCACCAGTTGGTACTGATGGTTTTTGAGGGTTAGTAGGTTTTTGTGTATCACCTGGTTTTGGATCTGCTTCAACTTTAACTAAACTTTCAACTGCTTGATTTAATGATGCTAATGCTTCATCAACTTCACTTTGAGTAGCGTCTTCTTTAGCTAATACAGTTTTAGCATTATTCAAAGCATCTAAGTATGCTTGATAAGTTTCGCTAGTATATAATCCTTCATCTAAACCTTGATATTTATTTACTGCTTCATTTAAGTCTTTGATAGATACTAAACTTAAGATTGCTACGTTTAATTTAACTGTAGCTTGATCAATTTCATCTTGTGATGCATTTGCATTTGCAAGAACATCATTTGCTGCTACAAGAGCTTCTAAATAATTTTGATAACTTAAAACTGTATAATCTGCTTGACTATATTCTTTGCTAGCTAGAGCAGTTAGCCAAACATTTGTACGAATTGTTACATTAACTGTTGTTGTAATACCACCATCGATAGTTCCTGTAATTACATAAGTACCTGGTGTATTTACATCAACTGCACTTAAGTCCCAATCAATAGCTACAGGATCTTTTTTATCAAGATTATCATCACCAGCAACAGTTACTGTTTGTGGTAATAATGATTTGATATCTTCTAAGCTTGCATTGATTGCTGGAGTTAAATCATCAATCTTAGTAGTAATCTTAGTTACTGGTGTATCAGTTGTTACATAGAAGTTTTGATAGCTAGCTGTAGCATTATATAATCCTAATCCTACATATCCATTGCTATATTGACGATCTGCTTCTGTAACTTCATAATTGATATATTCTACACCATTAACTGTTGCTACTATGTTATTTCCTTTAACATTGATTTCAATGTGATATTGGTTATCTTCTGGTCTTACTAATGTATCTGTACTTGTAAATGTATAATCACCTTTGAAATCAAATAATCTTACTGTATTTCCGTTTAATTGTAATGCATAACTTCCATCCCAAACATTTGTTGTTTGTGATTGGAAAATGAAATTTAAAATACCTGTTTCATATGTTGCATCGATTTCATATTTAAATTCATCTGTATCCAATTTGTTTGCAAATAAGAAGGCATTATCACTATGACTTCCATAATATGATTCTCCATCAATATACCAGTTTCCTGATACTGCTGTAAAATCACTTAAATTTGTTTTGAAATTGTTTTCACGAACTTGAACCACACATTCTTTTTTTACGCTTGGATCTGTTGCTGATGCAGCAGTTACGATTGCTGTTCCACTGCTTAATGCTGTTATCGTAGCTTTGTTTCCATCTTGTACTAATGAAACAACACTATCGTTATCAACACTGTATACGATATCTTGTGATACTTCACTTGGTGATACCCAACCATTTAATGTGAATTCATCTCCTACATAACCGTTAAAACTTGTTTTATCAAGTCCTACTGCTATTGGTGATGTTGGTGTGATCTTATCCCAGATTGAATTCAATGGATATACAGTGATATTTCCAGTTGTGTTACCACCTTTACTGTATACACTTAATCCCTGGCTTACTGGACTAGCGAAGATCTGCATTGCTCCAGCTACAGTATAATCTTTTGTAAATACTTCTACACTGCTGCGGTCTACATAAATATGTAAATCGATTGAACCATCAGCATTTCTAGTCACTGCTTGACTGTTTACATTGATTCTTTCATCATTTAGAATCAAAATTCCTGATTTAGTTCGATCCATTGTTAATAAATTATTTGCAATATCATATTTGATAACAGTTTCCTGATCATCACCTGTTCTTACTTTAAACCCTACTTCTGTGCTGTTAGCATCAGGTTTTAAATTAGCAACGATTTCATAACTGTCACCACTAAAACTGCTTAATAATTCATTGTTTTCATTGATTGTTTCATTTTTTAATACTACTGCATTTTCTGTATCACGTAAATCGTTATATTGCTTAATTGGTGTTTGAGTTAAGTAATAGTTACCTTCACTATCTTTTGTTACACCTAATTTTAACTGTAAATTAAATGTTCCATTAAAAGCAGTATTACCATTAACATCAGGAATTGTATTACAGAAACTACTATCCCATGTATTCATCCAGTTGATTGCAATGATATCATGACCTATAAATTCATCAGCTGTTCCAAAATCACCTTGATAATAAGTCATAGCTGCATATGAATCCATTCCAAAATTCATGATACCGTCATTGACATCATTACCCATACCATTTGCATTTGTACTTGCATATTGTTCTTCTGGAATATATGTCCATTTACCATCTACTTGTTTAAAGTCACCGATCTTGTATAAACGACCTCCACGATCTAATACCCATTTTACTTCTCCAGTCTTTTCTCCATTTTCGTTTGTTACTTCTATTGGATATAAATCTGGACATTCTGTATTTAAATCTGGATATGTTGATTCAATATTCCAGTTGATTAAATCATCTGATGAATAGATTCTTAATGGTCCCCCTGCTACTACCATGAACCATTTATTTTCATATCTAAATACTTTTGGATCTCTAAAGGCTGTATTATATAGTGGATCATCTTTCCAGTCTAATAATACTTTTCCTTCATCATATTTATGGAATGTCTTTCCATCTTTACTATAGGCACCAATAATTCTTTGTCCATCAGAACCATTTGTACCATTAGCTGTGATAAAGAAGAAGATTCCTTCTTCACCTTCAGCAAAAACTTCAGGTGCTGTTTCATGATTTGCAATTACTGCACATCCTGAATACATTGTTCCATATTCATCTGGATAGAATTCAATTGGATGTTCTTCCCAGTGAATTAAATCTGTACTAGTTGCATGAGCCCAGTGCATTGGTCCCCATTTATCACTGTCATAATATTGATAGAATAAATGATATTCACCATTATAAAATACCATTCCGTTTGGATCGTTAGCCCATCCATCTTTTACTGAATAGTGGTATTGACCACGATAATCTTCGTTGTAATATACTTCATCTGGTTGTTGGCGATGTACACGAACTCGATAAAGTACTTTAGCATCACCATTTCTTACTGTTAAAGTATATGTTTGTAAATCTTTTGTTACTGGTAAATTGTTGATATCAACAAGATTACCATCTTCATCGCTAGCAGTAATTATGCTGTCATTACCAATTTCAGGTAATAATTTTACTGATGTTGTTGCATTACTAACATAAGTAATATAAACATATTGACCACTTGCAAATTGGATATCTTTATCAACTTTACCATCATTGCTTGCAATCGTTAAACCTGTTAATCTTGGTGAATTGTCAGCAGTAATAGGAGTGTATTCAACATTTTGATAAGTTACATTACCATTCCAAGTAAGTAAACCAAATAAACCTTCACTGATTACATCGTTTTGACCATAATGAGAATCACTGCTACTAGTATTCATCGTATAGTCAGCAGTATTCATAACTAACTCACCGTTGATATAATAAACCATATGTTTATCAATAACAGTAACTTTTAAATGATATTCGTTATTTTCAGTTAATGAAATATAACTAGATTTACCTAAATCTACAACATCATTTTTTTCAAATTTAAATAATCTGGCTTCACCTGTTTCACCATTTACATTAGCTACATACATATTTTTAGTATTTAGATCATCACTTGCTCTAAATACTAAAGATGCAGCTCCTTTTCGTTCATTAAACTTAACATCAGCTTCATAAACGAAATTGTCTCCCTCAGATTCACTCAATAAAAATGAATCCCCATCGGAAATTCCTGTGATTCCAATATCACTTTTTTGCCAATTGCTATTTTCTTCAACGCCTTCTAGGTTAGTAACAAAATTCTTTTCATCACTACCATTGCTGACAAATGTTCCTTCAGGAACACTTATTTTTTCATCATCGCCACCAGCAGCATTAACAATTGTTAAATTAGTGAATAGCATTGATAAAATTAACAATGAGCTTAAAATCTTTTTAGCTTTCATCTCTATCCCCTTTCTGTGATTTATATGAATATTATAATTATTTTATTGTAAATAATTAATTGTCAAATGTAATCAATTTATATGACATTTGTAATATTATTGTATTACATTTTAAATCATATAACAAAAAAGAGATCGAGCATCGCTCAATCTCTTACTTATAGACTTGTTGTACTTTCTTATGAATTTTCTATTTTATTCAAGATATTTTTTACATTCATTGAACCATTACGAATCGCTAAACCAGTAGTTAATAAAGCTATTATTGTTACCACTAAAGCAAAATATGAAATTATTGTAATGATTGAACTACTTTTAGCAAAGAAAATGATAATTATTATAAGGGAGGAGATAATTATTAAATTTCTTAACCATATTTTTAAACGATTAATTTGTTTGGTTTGATATTTTACTTCTTCAACATATGCTTCTTTTAATTTTTGATTCATAATAGTCCTCCTGAATTTTAATATGAAAGTTGTGGATCAAAGAATCCGACTAATACCCCTACAAATGCAATTACAACTAAAATCAACATTACTGTAGTAGGTGCTAATTTTTTCTTAGTCATTAACCACCAGCATAAAATTACAAATGCTCCAGATAAGAAATTTGGATATACTGAATTTAATGAATCATTTAAAACTAAGAATGGTTTTTCGGCACCACTAGCAGTCATTGTAAATGAAGTAGAGATATTAACCCATGCTCCAGCTACAGCACCAATTACTACTGTACCTAATAATACGATTGAATCACGAATGGCATTAGCTTGTTCACCAACTAAGAATTCAACAGCTTTACCACCCATTTCATATCCTTTATTATAAAGGAATTTCATTCCAAATGTAATTAAGATATTCCAAGCAATTATATAGAAGATAGGACCAATTGGATTACCACCTGTAGCTAATCCCATCCCAATTCCAAGTAAGATTGGAATTAAAGTACCAACTACTAATGAGTCCCCAATTCCGGCTACTGGTCCCATCAAACCAGCTCTTAAACCGTTGATTGTTTCACTATCGATTGGTTCACCGTTAGCTTTTGATTCTTCTAAACCAGCAGTAACACCAACGATCAATGCTCCAACTTGTGGTTCTGTATTAAAGAAAGCAGTATATGTTTTCATTGCTTCTTTTTGTTCTTCTTTAGTATCATATAATTCTTCAACAATTGGTAACATTGATACTAAGTAACCAAATGTTTGCATGTGTTCTTGTGAGAAACAAGTTAAATTTCCATAATACCAGTTTCTAAATGATTTATTTAATGTTTTCTTAGATATTTTCTTCATCTTAAATATCCTCCTCGTCATCATCATCCAAACCACCAGCTGCTGCAGCTGCTTTGGCTTCAATACTAATCATCTTAATTTTGTAATTAATTACGGCAAATACTCCACCGATTACAGTAGCTACAACTAAGTTTAAACCTAAAGCTGCTGATAAAGCAAATCCAAAGAAGAAATAAACGAAATCAACTAATGAATTAGCTACTTGTTTTAATAAAATTGCAACCCCAACTGCTGGAAGTAAAGATCCAACTGTGAATAATGTTTTCATAGCAATACCATCCATTGGTAAATATGTTTGAATTGCTTCAACCATAGGTTGCCCTAATTTACACATAACTAATGCTGGTAAGAATGAACAAACGATATGAGAAATCCAAGGTAAAACCATATCTACTGCATATAATTTTTTAAATTCACCTTTTTCTACAGCTTTCCACCCAATATGTTGCCATAATAAGTTCATAGTAGCTGTACCATAGAATAATACTGTACCAACTGTA
Organism: Clostridiales bacterium VE202-01; assembly: GCA_000508865.1. Lineage (GTDB taxonomy): Bacteria > Bacillota_I > Bacilli_A > Erysipelotrichales > Coprobacillaceae > Thomasclavelia. The sequence goes on along the minus strand of BAHP02000074.1, from coordinate 6,169 downwards.
CCAACTAATGCTCCTAAAGCTTGAGCAGCTGCTAAACCATCTGAACTAGCAGGATCAATTCCACCTGCTTTTAAGAATACCATTGTTAAAGGAATACCAATATAACTTACTGCACGAACATCGGCAGATACTGTTCCTCCAGGTGTTACTAAAGCGATATAAAGAACTTGCATCGCTGTACCAACAATAACCCCAGTTGTAACATCCCCTAAAACAATTCCACATACTAACCCAGCAACTAAAGGTCTACCTAATGTATAGTTACCAAGTGATGTACCCCCAAGACCAGGCATACTTGATAAACATGCAAAGATTCCTAAAATCGCTGCTTGTAACCAACTTATTTCCATAATATTAATCCCCTTTTCTTTTATTTATAACCGAATTGTCCTCTAAATTTAGTCCAATTTCCAATTGCTTCTTCTTTTACCAAAGCAAATTCTACAGAATAACCTTTTTGCATAATTTTTTCTAATGCATCAGCTTCTTCTTGAGTAATTGATTGATTATTTCCTAATTTAGTAGCTCCTTCACGATCATTACATGGTCCTACGATTACTGTTTTAACATCGCTAGGAACAAAACCTTGTTCAACTAAAATTTGTTCCATTGTTAATGGATTTTTAGTAATTAAGAAATAATTATCATTACTATCTAATACTTTTTGACATTTCTTTTTCCAATCTGCCATTGTCCAAATAAATGTCTTTTTTCCACTTGCAGCTTTATAAGCAGCTTTTAAAACCGGATTATTAGCAGCATTGTCATCAACTGCTACAATTCCATCACATGGATATTCAAGCGCCCATCTAGTACAAGTTTGACCATGAATCATACGGTCATCAATTCTTACAAAAGTAACTGCCATTTTCTTTCCTCCTAAATGTCATCATCTTCATCTTTTGTTTCTAGAACAAATTGTTTGATTGCACCAGTAGCTTCGCTAGTTACTGAGGCAACAAGTAAATCATCATCTAACGTATCTTTCATCAATACAGTAGTTAATGCTAATGCTAAGTTCATACCTCCTAATACTAGTGTATTATCCATTTGATTTAATGAAGATAAAACACTCATCGCAGTTGTTAATGGTGATCCACCAATTAAATCTGCTAATAAAATAATTTTAGCATCACTAGGAATTACTTTAATTGCTTCAGCAAAATCAATTGCAAATTGATCAGCTGTAATCCCATTTTCTAATCCAACTGCAATAACTTCTTCACGTTTCCCTGCTAACATTTCTAATGAATCTAATAATCCTTTAGCAAAGTTTCCGTGACTAACTAATACTACGTATTTCATTTTTGACCTCCCTTTCTTTTGACACTTATATCTTATCAAGTTACTTCATTAAATACATCTGAGCATTGTCACTACTTTTAATGGACATTTGTCACTCGGAATATGACAAATGTCATATTCGTGTTTGAAAGATATTTATTTCATAATAAAAACGAACAGCAGTCGCTATTCGTTTAAATAATTATTTATTTCTCTTTGTAATGCAATCAATGTAGTATCAAGATCTGCATTACTTTGCAAAGCCCTTGTAATCTGATTATTAGCTATCCTCATTACAGCTTCATATTTTTTGAATCCTGTATTGATCGTAGGATATTCCATTACTTTATTCAATACACTCATATCAATCTTGCTATCACCCATCGTATCTTCTTCTAATAATTTTAATATATCTTCAGATTCAGTTACAGATTTTAAAGGTGAAACTCCTTGACTATATTTATAAATATCCTGCTGTGATGTCTCATTATATGTAAATTCTTTTAATAACTGCCAAGCTAAATCACCATTACTTGATCTCGTTGAAAGACCAATCATCAGCGATGATAATTGTGTTAAATAAGCATCTGTCTGCTGGGGCATTTCAATTACATCCCATTCAAAAGTTGAGAATTTACTAACACGGTATGGATATGTTTATAAGTACGATATTGAGAAAATTGCATTGGCGCAAAAGCTACTTTTCCTTGATCAAAATCATTTGAAGTAACATTGAATCCTTGATTAAGCAAATTTATTTTTTCAATAAATTGAATTGCTTCTTTGACTTTAGTGTTATTTAAATCACATGAAGTTCCACTTTCATTAAATATATTTATTCCTCCAGCATAAATTGCATCTAACCAGGTATAATTATAATACCCGTATTGATCAATTATCCCATCGTTATCAGTATCCTTTGTTATTTGTTTACAAATATTATAAAAATCATCTAATGTCCAATCATTTTCAGGTAAACTGATTCCTTCTTTTTCTAATAATGTTTTGTTTACAAACATTAAAGTTGGATTAACTTCGTATGGTAATGCATATTGAACACCTTGATACTTACCTATTTCAAGTGTATTTTGATAAAATTTATCAACATCAAAATCACTATCACTTTTAATTATTTGATCAAGATTTTTCAAAGCTCCTAAAGAAGCTAAAGAATTAAAATCTTCATTTAAAATCATATACAGATTCGGTTCATTTCCGGTTAATAACTGCTGTGATAACCATAATGAATAATCTTCTTTCAAAATACCACTTTGATATTTTACTTCTACATTTGGATGCTCTTTTTCAAAACGAGCAATTGTTTCATCAATCATCTTATAGTAATCAAAAGTAGGAACATCCCAATTACTTCCCGCAAAAATACCAATAGTCAGAACTCTCTTTTGATTATTATAATATATAAAGCCACCAATTATCAAAATAACCAAAATAACTATTTTTACTCTATTTGCTTTAATCATGATCTAAATTCCTTGTTGTCTGTCCTGTTTGAACAGCCCAAATAGCAAGCTGAGTTCGATCCCGTAATTCTAATTTTGATAAAATTGAGCTTAAATAGTTTCTAACTGTTCCTTCAGATAAATACAATTTCTGGGCTATTTCTTTATTTGATAAGCCAAATCCTACTTGTTGAATCACTTTCCATTCCGCATTACTTAAATTATTAACATTATTATCATTAACACTAATTGCATAATTAGTATTTGCCATTTTCGAAAACAATCTAAATACTTTTGTTGCAATATCAGGATTGATCATTGCCCCACCAGATATAACCGTTTTAATAGCTTGATACAGCCCCTCCATAGATACTCCTTTTAAAAGATAACCACTAGCACCAAATTTCAAAGCACTAAAAACAAATTCATCATCATCAAAAGTCGTTAAAATAATAATTTTGATATCTGGATACAATTCCTTAACTGTTTTAGTACAATACACTCCATCCATTCGTGGCATTCTAATATCCATCAAAATAACATCCGGCATATTTCTTTTAATACTATCTAAGACTGCAAAACCATCTCCAGCTGTATCAATAACCTGGATATCTTCATGCGTATTTAAAACAATTTTTAATGATTCTCTAATTAATTCTTGATCATCAGCAATTAGAACTTTAATCATAATTTTCTCCTTCTTTCATTGGAATAACTACTTCAACAGTAAATCCATCATTTCCATCATACTTCAAAGTACCATTTAAAATAGCAACTCTTTCTTGCATCTGTTTTAAACCATAACCTTTTTTTACTTCTTTGCAACCCAAACCATTATCTTTAATATAAATTATTAAATTTGAATTTTCTTGATAAATTTTAATTTCAATAACATTAGCATGACCGTGTCTCAAAGCATTAGTAATACTTTCTTGAACAATTCTAAAAATAATATCTTCTTTAGTATTTTCAAAATCAATTTTCTCTAATTGATAATCAAAATCGATCTTAACATCAGAGACATCACTAAATTCCTGAATCATTTTCTGAACAGCTTCTTTTAAAGTATGCTCTTCTAAAGCTCCCGGACGAAGTTTATTTAAAGAACGCCGTACATCACCGATTCCCTCTCTAACGACCTTAGCAACAACTATTAACTGTTGTTTAGTAAGTGCTGGATCGATATCGATCATTGCAATACAAGCATCTACTCCAGCCGCGATTCCTGTTAAAGCATGTCCTAAAGTGTCATGAATTTCTCGAGCTAAACGTTTTCTCTCATTATTTTCACCAATCTTTTCTGTAACCGCAGCATAATTTTTCAATTGTTTATTCACTTCATTGATCATTGATAATTCTTTAGCAATATTTTCATTTTCTTTGATCTGATTTGCAATATAGACAATTAAAAACATAATAAATAAAATTAAATTTGTTGATTCTAAAATATTTTTAGTCGCTAATAATGCTGTTTTGGTAGCAGCATCATATACCCTAATATAACTATCAAGCGAAGCCATAGGGATAACATTTGAAATAATATCATAGTTCGATAATAAAAATATCACTAAAATAAGTCCTATAATGACGGTTGTATTACGACCGTTTTTAGTATTAAAAATAATATCTGCAAAAACTAATAAGCTTACCCCATTATAACCCATATATAAATTAAAAATGATAAAAAAGCATAAAAATAATTCTAAAGCGTTACACAAACTCTGTTTAAGTTTAAATTTTTCTGATTTTCTAACTTGCATAAGAACAACTAAAATCGAATAACCAACCATTGAATACATATAAACTTTTAATGGATTGTTTGGTAAATATGCTAAAGTATCTAGAAAACTACGTGCCGTTAAATTATTACACACATATTTAGTTGAAAATAAAATGATACTCGCATCAAATAAAATAATAATAAAATTAATAACAATCATCATATTTTTGATTGAAGATACGGAACGATATTCATTATATATCATTACTGCCACCCCGCTAAATCATAATTAGATATATTATCACTATTAATTAATTCAACTGGTACTACGATTTCTTTTTCAATTTCGTTACCTGATAATAATTCCATTGCCTTTTGATATGCTAATTGTCCCATTTTAATCGGTGATTGCCCCGCAGTAGCTTGAATCAAACCATTATTGATCAATTCTTTAACATCTGGTGATCCATCAACTCCATAAACCAAAACATTACTTTTTTTTGCAGATTCAATAGCTGCCAAAGCACCTAAAGCACTGCGATCATTTAATGCCATTACTACATCAACATTAGGTGTTTGTTTTAACATTGACTGCATCAGCGGCATCGCTAATTCAATTTGACCATTACAATCACCACGATTAATTATTTGATAATTAGAATTTCCATCGATCGTGTCTAAAAAACCCTGGATTCTTTCAACTGCTGATTTAGCACTAATATGTTCCAACAAAATAATATTTGCACTTTCTCTTTTCGACATCATATCTTCAGCACATAAAACACCGGCCTCATAATTATCAGATGCAATTGAACAATCAACCAATGATTCATCGTAAACAGGAGCATCAACTACAATTACTGGTATATTTGCTTCTTTACAAGCTTCCAAACCTACTGTTATTTTATTGGCATCGATTGGATTAACAAATATAACATCAACCTGTTGTTCAATTAAATCCAAAATTTGTTCATTTTGTTTATCAACATCAAGAATCGGATCTAATGTGATCAATATATCCCCTCTTGCTTCAACTCCTTTTTTTATTTCATTATTTATCACCGTAAAAAAAGGATTATTCATCGTCATATATGTAGCTCCAAAACGATATTGATTCATATCTGTTTTAAAGTTTGGATAACAATAATACCATATGATCATCAATACAATACTTACACAAAGAAACACAATCATTCTTCTAATATTCTTTTGATTACTTTGCATATTTATATTCATCGTTCATACCCACTCGTATAATATGTATAGAAGCTTGAATTAAGGATTTTTTAAGATAATAGTTTCGTTTTAAGTTTTATTTCTTACTGCTGTGACCATCGTGTTATGTTTCGCTTCAAAAATACTTAATCCCCTGTTCAAGACATGATTTTATACCCAAATGAGTTTGTTATAGCAGTGTTTCTTACTTGTCTTTGTTGCGAGGTTGTCGTTGTCTTGATTTAGAAGTGCAATTCAAAAACATAAACATACTTTAGAAAGAAGGTCATTTATTATAAAAAATCATAATTATTTTTACAATCTTTATATCGGCATTAATGTCTTTAAATTTAATTTCAGCATAAAATATCCCAATAATGTTATACTTAAATATTGATATTTTTTTAAGTGACAAATGTCATATCTTTGTCATTATATCCTAATTTCCAACAAAAAGCGATGCATTATTTATGCATCGCCTTTATTTTAA
>BAHP02000075.1 GCA_000508865.1 Clostridiales bacterium VE202-01 | reverse complement strand
AAAAAAAAGTAAAATATTATCTCTTAATTATAATATTTTACCTATTAATTATAAATAATAATACTCATGCTGCCATGGTGAATCAACAAAATATTTAGCTGACTCCTTAGCTTTATTTAAATCCATAAAACTATAATTTCCACATTCTTCAGCTTTTGCTCCAGGAATATCTTGATCCCATAAAGCAATCTGTCTAAATACATCTTTAACTAAATTATTAACTATTTTTAAATCCAACTCTTTAGTAATTAAATAAAAACCTGTCATACAGCCCATAGGACCAAAATAAATAATTTTATCTTTATAGCTGCCGTTTCGAAGTAATGTCGCACCAATATGTTCAATTGTATGAGCTGCTTTAGGATCCAAAGCCGGCTCAACATTAGGGTCAGTCATTCGAATATCATAAGTAATCAAATCACCATCTATTCTAGAAACATATACTCCCTTTGTCAATTTTGTATGATCCACACTAAAACTTGTTATTCGTTCCATGATAAACCCTCATATTTTTTTATATATTGATACCCAACTCCGCCAACTCCCATATGAGCACCAACCACAGCAGGCAACTCTCTTACTATAACCTGGCATTTTCCAATTTTATCAATCAATGCTTGTTTCATTGATTGTGCTAATTCATCAACTAACACATGTTCAATAGCAATAATATAATCCTGATTATTAACACCACATACTTCAACCATATGTTCAATGATTTTTAAATTTGCTTTTTTTATTGTTCTGACTTTATCTAAAGTATCTATTTTACCACCAAGATTATAATTTAATTTCATTACTGGAACAATTTTTAATAAGTTTCCCAGCATTGCAACTGCTGGAGTAATCCGACCACCTTTTTTTAAATGATCTAAATTTGGAGCCATGATCAACGTCCCTGACTGCTCTACCATAGCAGTTAAGATACTTCCAATATCATCTATGCTTTTACCATCATTGATCAATTTTTTAGCAACCCTAACTAAATAACGATGATTACTAGCTGTACCTTTTGTATCAATTAAAGTAACAGGTATCCCTACCATATCACAAGCTAACTTCATTCCATTTAAAGTTGAAGATAACCCTGTTGCAATTGATAAAGCAATAATATGATCATAACCAGCTTCCTTAATTTTATGAACTGCTGCTTGTATCGATCCAGTTGAAGGCTGTGATGTTTTAACTATTTCTCCAGTTTCTTCCATTCTATTAAAAACATCTAAAGCTGTTATTTCTTCTAAATCTAAATACGTTTTATTATTCATAGTTATTGTTAAAGGAACAATATAAATACCTTGCTCTTCTAATGAGCCAATTGGCAATTGACATCCACTATCTGCTAAAACTGCTATTCTACTCATAATTATTCCCTCCTATAGTTATACTACTAATATATCAAATTTATCATCATATTTCTAGTAATATATGTTATGATAATAAAGAAATGGGGGATTTAATGAAATCTATACGTAAAATAACAACTTATAAATGGGTAATTAAAAAATCCGAGTTTATTTGTACTTTGATTCCTTGTAATGATGAAGAAGAAATTGACAAAATTATTCATCAATATCAAGAAAAATATCATGATGCAACTCATAATTGTATTGCTTATATTGTAGGAAATCAAAAAAGAGCAAATGATAATGGTGAACCTAGTGGTACAGCTGGTCTTCCTATGTTAGATGTTTTAGAAAAAAATAATTTAACTAATATTATTGCTATTGTAACTAGATATTTTGGCGGAATCAAATTAGGTGCTGGAGGATTAACACGTGCATATCGTCAAAGTGTCGCTGATGCTTTAAAAGAGGCTGATATCGTAGAAAAATTCAGTGTACCATTATACAAAATAACAATTGATTATTCATATACTAAAAAATTCGAGCATTTACTTAAAGTGCATAAAATAAAATGTATTAATGTTGAATATCTTGAACAAGTTAGCTATAATTGTTATCTTGAAGATGAATCGTTTTTATCGATCATCCAGGATTTAACCAATAATACATATAAAAAAATATATATTAGAAATGACTATATAGAATTATCGTAATTCATTAAAATGTCATAAAGATGAGTATAATAATTATTAAGAGGTGATTACTATAATGAATGAAATAAATAAGATTTATCAAGAACATGTAACTAATGAATTAAAATTAGTTAATAATTTTGATCATAGTGTTTTAAACAAAGATAAAGTTAAAACTAAGATACTAGCTTTTCTTTGTGAATTAGCAAAAGCTAGTGAAGAGTCCAAAATATTTAGTTTTTGGGATAGTTCTTCTACTAATGATAAAGAACTATTAGATTATTATATTGACGGTTTACATATGTTAATGTCTGTAGGATTTGAATTGCATGTCGATAATCTAAAAAATTATCAAGAAATTAGTGATACTAATAATGCTGCTGATCAACTGATTAAAGTTTATCAAAGTGCCTTAAAAGTAATTGATACTTACAGTTTTGAAGCTTTTCAAAATTGTATCGATGATTATTTTACATTAGGATTTAAAATAGGTTTAGACTTTGATACAATTTTAAACAATTATAATAATAATTAACAAAAAATAGAGTAAAAACATAGGATAAAATAAGCCTAAGTTTTTACTCTATTTTTATAATCATTTTCAATATATTTATTTTAATAAAAAAATATTTATCCCAAATAAACAAAGAGTATAGTTTTTTATCTAATGAAAAATTTATTTCTTCTTTTTCGGTTTTGAGGCTGATAATTCATCATACATAGTATTAAACAAATCTGTCAAAAAAGCCTTATTATCAACTCCATCAATTAACAACATTTCTTTTGCTCCCTCATAGGGTAACTCATGCAAAGCTGTTGGCATATAACTAACTGCTGATTTTACTGGTTTGACAAACAGCCTATCATCATAAATACCACCGACAATCTTGCACGATAATAGATAATAAATTCTCCCATCATAGCACGATATGTAATTTCTTCTAATTCAGATAACTGCCCTAAAATAAATTCCAAATATTCTTTACTTGACGCCATAATTTCACCTTAAATTCTAATTTATTTACTTCATTTCTTTTTCAAATCTAAAAAAGTAATTGTTTTCTGATGGAATATTTCCAGCAGTATCACTTGTTTGATGTGAATCTTTATGCTTTGGATTAAAAAATTCTACAATCTTGAAACCACAACGATTTACATAAAAATGAATATTTCGTTTATCATAATATGGTGTATGCGTTTCCCAAATCTTTGTTTCAGGATGCAATTCTTCGATTGATTTCCATATCTTAAACCCATTTCCAACATTTTGTGTGTCTGACTTCACATATAAAAGATGAAGTGAATTGTACCTAGTTTTATCATTTATTACTATTATTGTACCGCCAACTCTTACTCCGCCAATTTCTGCAATGTATGCTTCTGAGCCTTTGGTTTCAAATGATTCTTCAATATCTTTTATTGGAAGAATTGTTTTTTCAAATTCTCCAAATTCTTTTACATAAGATTTTTGAAAAGCTTCCTGAATTTCACTTATAAATATATCCTTATCTTCAGCAGACATAATAGGTCTTAAAGTTAATTTATTCATACTTCATTATTCTCCTTAAATTTCATAGTCTATTTATTAGAAAAAGTATGTTCTTATTCTTTTCCACCCCAATTTGAAATATTCATAATATAAACATCATTTATTTTTCTCATTTATCTTATCTCCCATAAAAATTATCAATCAACAAACAAATTCAAATTTATACTTTTAATAACCAATCTTTAATATTATTAATGATTTCAATTCCTTCATAGCTATATTTAGGATGTCTAGTTCTAGCTATGATGATTTTTGGATATACATCTTTGATTCGAAGTAATGAAGAATACTCTCTTTTGAATGTATCTTCATTTAAAATATTATCGCTTACCTGAATATAAATTTTTTCACTATTTCTTTGAGCAACAAAATTAATTTCTTTTTGGTAAAGTTTACCAACATATACATCGTAACCCCAACGAAGTAATTCTATGCAAACCATATTTTCATAAACTCTACCATAATCTATATTTCTACTTCCAAGTATTGCGAATCGGATACCTGTGTTGCATAAATAAAACTTTTCAGAGCTTTCAAGATATTTTTTACCACGAATATCATATCGTTTGATATCATAAAAAATAAAAGCATTGCACAAATATTTAATGTATTTACCAATAGTTACATGATTAGTAGGAATTTGTTTTTCAGTCAATAACAAATGCCAATTTAATATCTTCAAATAACCTAAAACAATATATATATCTAATGATTCAATACAGTAATAAGCTGATTCATCCTTTCTAACCATTGATCACCTTTTGGTAAAACAATCATAATTTTATTATCTAATTGTTTAAACATCGGTCTAGTAAATAAACGATTTACTGTTTCAAACAACTGATCTCCTTTTACATTTTTGCTATATTCTTTGCTAAAAGTTATTTCCATTTTACCTTTTTTCTCTTCTAACTTATCAATAATTTTAGAGGCTGCTAAAATATCTAACTTTCGCTTTTCAATCAAAGCAATCACCTCTTTAGGTAATTTACCATAGTAATCAATAAATTCACTCTTTAAATGATCAATTTCTTTAATTGTTTTAGTATTATCCAAACGTTGATATAATTCCAGCTTTTCAATATCACTAGAAACATAATCATGAGGAATATACCCTTCTACATTAACATTAACACTTCTAACTTCTTTTTCCTCTGCTTCTTTTTTACCCATTTTTTGATTAATTGCATCCTGTAAGATTTTCATATACATTTCAAATCCAATTGAATCAATAAAACCAGATTGTGTACCACCTAAAATATCCCCAGAACCACGAATTGCAAGATCTCGCATCGCAATTTTATATCCACTACCTAATTCAGTAAACTCTTTAATTGCTTTTAAACGCTTACTAGCCTCTTCGTTCAATACATGAGCTGGATTATATAACAAATATGCATAGGCGCCTCGATCACTCCGCCCTACTCGACCTTTTATTTGATAAAGCTGACTTAACCCAAACTTATCTGCATTTTCAACAATTATTGTATTAGCATTAGGAATATCTATTCCAGTTTCTATAATTGTAGTACAAACAAGTACATTAAACTCTCTATTTACAAAACGCATCATTACATCTTCTAATTCATTTTTATCCATTTTTCCATGACCAATCGCAACTTTAGCCCCTGGGATCATTAACTCAATATTATATGCTACATTTGCAATCTGATTAGTTCGATTATATAAATAAAAAACCTGTCCATCACGTGCTAATTCCCGTTCAATAATTTGCTTAATTAAAACATTATTTTTTTCAATTACATAAGTTTGAACTGGTTGACGATTTTTAGGTGGCGTTTCAATTTGTGATAATCCTCTAATTCCCATCAAAGACATTTGCAATGTTCTAGGGATTGGTGTAGCCGTAAGAGTCAAAACATCAATTGTTTTTCGATACTCTTTAATTTTTTCTTTTTGCTTAACTCCAAAACGCTGTTCTTCATCAATACATAAAAGACCAATATCTTTAAAAATGACATCTTTAGATAATATCCGATGTGTTCCTACCAGCAAATCGATATTTCCTAATTTAAGATCACTTAGAATCTGTTTTTTCTGCTTAGTTGAAGTAAAACGATTCAATAATGCTATTTTTACTGGAAAATCCTTAAATCTAGCAGTCATTGTTTTATAATGCTGCATTGATAAAATTGTCGTTGGACATAAAAAAGCAACCTGTTTGTTACCCAAAATTGCCTTAAAGGCAGCCCTTAGTGCAACTTCTGTTTTACCAAATCCTACATCCCCGCACAACAAACGATCCATTGGCTGAGGTTTTTCCATGTCTGCTTTGATTTCCTCAACAGAACGAGCCTGATCTATAGTTAACTCATACCCAAATGCTTTTTCAAATTCAAGCTGCATATCATTATCCTTAGGAAAAGCATAACCTGGCTGATTGATTCTAGCAGAATAAATTTCAATCAATTTATCAGCAATATCATCAACCTTATTTCTAGCCTTAGCTTTAGTTTTTTGCCACTGTGAACTGCCTAATTTATTGATTTTGGGTACTTTGCCTTCACCGCTTGAATACTTCCTAATTAATTTAAACTGTTCAACAGGAATATACAATGTATCATCTTGAGCATATGCTACATATAAATAATCTTTATGATACCCTTGCACCTCTAAAGTTTTAATTCCTAAATATTGTCCAATTCCATAGTTATCATGAACCACATAATCTCCTACATTTAATTCCTGATAATCTTTTAATACTTTAGCATTTTTGTATTTAAAATATTTTGGTTTTTTAATATTCCTTGTTTTAAATAATTCATTTGCACTAATTATAACAATATTTTCATCAATTAATTCTATTCCAAAACCAAATTTACTAATTGTAATATTCAATCCTGGGTATAATTCATCTTTAATTCCAACCAATGTATATAATAATTCATAACGATCAAATAATTCGCATATTAAGCGTAATTGATGCTCATCATCTAAAGCAATTACTACTTTAGATAATTTTAAATATGTTCTAATTTGATTAATTAGCATTTTTTCATCTTGATTATCAATCATAACTGCTCGAGCATTAAATAAAACATCTTTTTCACTTGTTGCAAAAGATTTAAAATCAATTACAGCATCATCAATTACTTCATAAAGATTTCTAAATAAATTCAAACCCTCTATACTTTTACCAATTCCTATTAATTCATGATAATAATAATGATTTTCTTCAAGATAATTCTTATAAGCAAAATTAATATCTTGACTATTTGCAAGAATAATCAAAGGATCATTTAGATAGTCTTTAATACTTGCTGTTTGTCTAAATAAATTAAAATAGTTATACATAGTAAAACTTGTATCATGATTACGAAGATTTTCTTGATCAATAGAAACTTTATTTAAATAATCATCTAAATATACTTCATCTAATTCTTCTGCTTGTTTATCTCTTAAATCATTAATTTTGCCAATAACTGCAGGTACTTCTGATTCATCATATAATACATCACTAGCAGGAATAATTGTAACTTCATTAACGCTTTCTATTGTTCTTTGACTATTTTGATTATAAAAACGAATATTATCAATTTCATCATCAAAGAATTCAATTCTAACTGGTGTTTCATATTGAATTGAAAATACATCGATTACTCCACCACGTTTTGAAAAATAGAATGGCTGATCTACTCTAATAGCACTTTGATAACCTGCTTTTAATAAATATTTTTGTAAATCATAAATATCTATTTGCATTCCTACTTTTAAATCCAAACAATTTTCTTTAAATATTTGTTTAGCTGGTAAATATCGAACTAATGCCTGACTATGGGTAATAAGTATTTTAGGTTTATCTGTAGTTAATTGATACAAAGTATCAATTCTTTGACCTAATAATTCCGGTGATGCTGCTAAAGCCTCTATACGATATGATTCATCAACCGGGAATAGTAAAGTATCATGTTCATTAATTGACATAATTTGCTGATATAACATATTAGCTTCATACTGGTTTGGTTTTACAACTACAATGTCCTTTTTCAATGTCAAAAAGGCACTAGATATTAATAGTGCCTCATCATTAATATCATTAACAATGATGTTTCCTTTACCATTCAATAAAGTTTTAAAAGCCTTATTTTGTCTTAAAATATCATCTAACTGTTTCATAATTGCCTCTAATTGTACCGATTCATTATATAATCGAAACCATGATCAAGATAGTCAATAATAGCATTAACTGCATTTTCAATTCCCTGATTAATAGCATCGGTTTCTTCTTTGGTAAAACGTGATAAAACATAATCAACCACTTTCATATATTTGTGCCTATCAATACCAACTCGAATTCTTTTAAAATCCTGACTATTTAAATGCGCAATAATATTTTTTATTCCATTATGACCACCAGCACTACCTGTTTTTCGTAATCGTAATTTACCTACTGGCATATCCAAATCATCATATATAACTAATAAATCTTCTATTTCTATTTTGAAAAACTGCATCAATGTACTAACAGACTCACCAGAAAGATTCATATATGTTTGCGGTTTCAATAAAATTACATCTTCACCATGATATTTAAACTTTACATATAAACCTTTAAATTTATTTTGATCAACACTAACATTTAATTTCTCTGCTAGTTTATCTATTACCATAAAGCCACAGTTATGGCGGGTTCCCTCATATTCTCTACCTGGGTTCCCTAATCCTACAATTAACTTCATTTACTTCTCCTTTACTTTGCTAGAACAACAATAGTTTTAGGTCCAATTTGACTATCATTTATATTGCCATAGATACAACTATATTCTTTTTCCTGATAATCAAAAGTAAAACTAGATGGGTTAATATAAATTATAAATTCTTTATATTCTCCACTATCTTGTTTGAGTGTATATTTTACCATCTTATAATCTATATTTTCAACTAAAACATTTTTTTCAATTTCTTCTCTTGTTGCATATCGAAAACATTTATTGTTTTTACGTAACTGAATTATTTTTTTAATATCATCAATATCATCTTTATAGATATCTCTAAAATCCCAATTTATACAATTTATATTATCTAAAGTATTATACGAATTATATATTCCGCCTTTAGTGCGATAAAATTCCTGTCCTGCATGAATAAATGGAATTCCCTGAGCTAATAATGTCATGATTGTCAAATTTTTCTGACGATTTAAAATTCCCGATAATCCTTCTTCAACATTTGATATATATAATTTATCAAAAACAGTCGCATTATCATGGCATTCAACATAATTAACTGACTGATCTGGTTTTGAGTAACGATTTAATCCAGAGATTATATTTTTAGCATGTTCTGTTTCATAAAGATTTCCTGTAATAAACCCTTTATTCACCAAAACAAAATCACCGCTGCCACCTTTTATGACCTCACGAAATTCATCATTAAAAAAACTAATATTTAACATCTTAGCATGATTGTCCTGCATAGCTTTTTTTTCATCTGGTAAATTTGTTGGCATATTCCAGCCTTCTCCATAGATAAGGAATGATTTATCATAGCTTGAACACATTTCATAAACTTGATTAATTGTAGTAATATCAATTATTCCCATCAGGTCAAAACGAAAACCATCAACACCGTAAAACTGCTGCCAGCGTTTAGACATGTCAAGAATATACTTTCTTACCATATGTTCCTGACTATTTAAATCATCACCACACCACGAACCATTAGATAGCGTCCCATCATGATTTTTTCTAAAATAATATCCAGGTACTAATCTTTCGAACGCACTTGCATTTACATCATACATATGATTATAAACAACATCCATAACAACTCTTATACCTTTAGAATGTAATTTAGAAATCATTTCCTTACATTCAACAACACGACTATAACCATCATTTGGATCACTACAGTAACTTCCTTCAGGAACATTATATTGAGCTGGATCATAGCCCCAATTATATAATAATTCAGGATTATTTTCATCAACTGTTGCAAAATCAAATATTGGCATTAATTGCAAATGGGTAATCCCTAGTTCAACTAGGTAATCTAATCCCGCACTATTACCATGCTTGGTCTTTAACCCTTCTTCACATATTCCTTTAAATTTTCCCTTATAAGCACTTAGACTATTTTCATACATTGTATAATCACGAACACTAACCTCGTATATAATAGCATCCGTTTTATTTACTAATGTTGGAAGCTTGTCACGATTTAAATCTATTTTAACTTTATCTAAATCTATTATTATACTGCTTAAACTATTTGAAGATGAACTATATGCATATGGATCTAATGCAGGGTAGAAACCCTCATGATGTCTAACTAAATATACATACTGACAATTATCAAAATCACCAGATACTTTCGCATAAAACACACCATTATCTACTCTTTGCATTTCATATGTATAAGTATTATTATTCTTAGTAATTGAAACCTTCATCTGCAAAGCAGTTGGAGCCCATACTTTAAATGTTGTATATCCAGGGCGATAGTGACACCCTAAATCATCACCATCATAATAATTTTGCTTTAAAAATTCATGGTCACAAACAAGCTTAGTATATTGCAGTATCTCTGTTAATCCATAAGCATCAACAATTTGATAAACATGACAAAAATCTATTTCAATATCATCGAAATAGTAATGTACAAATTGTTCTTCTATATACTTACCTGAAATTTTTATTTCTTTTAAATCACCGCTATTTAAATCACGTAAATAAAATCTTGGGCTATTACCTTCATAATATTTTTTCAAGAGTAATACTTCTATTTTTTTCAAAGCTACTACTTGTGCAATCATTCTAACGGCACTTTTTTCCATAATTTCACCCCATTTTTCTACCTCATTATATCTTATATTTTTAACTAAGGCAATGCAATAAACGTTACTTATCTTTCCTTTTATTATACAATTTTTCAGGTCAAATTATACTTATTATTTATATCTTAAACTAAATAACCAAAAAGTATAAGTTTTTTCTTTATTAAAAACAAAAATTAAAATAAAGAATCTATTTACATCTTTTGAGTTCAAAAAATATTTATCAATAATAAAAAATAAAACGCCCCTAAACAAGGCTTCACAAGCATATTATATTTTTTATAAAACTAATTAAATTCTTATATATCTTATGTTGTTATTAAACTAGAATGGAAAAATATTATTTATATGATATTCAAAAGTTTCAATACATCTTATGTTGTTATTAAACTTAGCAACATGGAACGGAGGTATTGTTATAATTGAGTTTCAATACATCTTATGTTGTTATTAAACTACTGATGTATGCTCTTTATTAAGTTCAAATCCCGGGTTTCAATACATCTTATGTTGTTATTAAACGTGAATTCTATCGAGAAAAACGTTAATAATCCATCGTTTCAATACATCTTATGTTGTTATTAAACTTGGTCTATAAAAATTACTATGTATTAGAACAGTAGTTTCAATACATCTTATGTTGTTATTAAACACCTTTGAACCCTGCAAGCATATCATAGTTATTTCTAGTTTCAATACATCTTATGTTGTTATTAAACTTTATAAAAATGAAAAAATAAAAATTCTAACAAAATTGTTTCAATACATCTTATGTTGTTATTAAACCCCTAGTAAATAAGCCACTTTACATGTTCTATTATACCTCAAAACCTTTATATATCAACACTTTTCTATTTTTTTACCAGCTATATTCTATTTTTAATAATTTCATATAAAAATCTCTTAAACTCTTACTCTCCCAACAGTTTTGGGAATTTGCAAAGAAATTACGCCTGGTAAACTTATATTGATGATAATGATAAAAGAACTGATTTTATAAATCAGCTCTTTTAAATTTTTATATTTTTAAAACTTCACTTTATCTAAATGCCAGATATCATCAACATATTCTTGAATAGTACGATCTGAAGAGAAGAAACCACTTTTAGCAATATTAATTAAACAAATTTTTGCCCAGTGAGAGCGATCTTGATATAGATCTCTTACTTTTGCTTGTGCATTGCAATATGCATCATAATCAGCTAATACGAAATATTCATCATTTTTGTTCATTAATTCTTCGAAAATAACTCTAAATTCTTCTCGGTTTGCAATAAATGTGCCATCCATCAAACTATCAATAACACGTTTTAATTGCGGATTATTATTATAAATATCCCAAGCATTATAAGTACCACTATTTTGTAGATCTTTGACTTCATGATCCTTCATACCAAAGATAATGCAGTTTTCATCACCAACACGTTGTGAAATTTCTACGTTTGCACCATCTAAAGTACCAAGCGTAATAGCACCGTTCATCATGAACTTCATATTACCTGTTCCACTTGCCTCTTTACCAGCCGTAGAGATTTGTTCAGAAACATCAGCAGCTGGCATGATCTTTTCAGCTAAAGTTACCCCATAATTTTCCAAGAAAACTACTTTTAAATATTTATTTGTTTCTGGATCATTATTTACAATTTCACCAACACTATTAATTAATTTAATTACTTTTTTAGCAAAATAATATCCACTTGCCGCTTTAGCTCCAAAAATGAATGTTCTTGGTTCAATTCGATAATCTGGATTATCTTTCATTCTAAAATATAAATCAATAATGTGTAGTACATTTAATAATTGACGTTTATATGCATGAAGACGTTTTACTTGAATATCAAAAATGCTATCAACATCAACTTTAATTCCGTTATGTTCTAAAATATAATCAGCTAAAATTTGTTTTCTTTCACGTTTTACTTCTAAGAAACGATCTTGTAAAACTGTATCGTCAACATGATCCATTAAATTTTCTAACTTATCAGGATCTTTGATCCAGTCATCACCAATATATTCATTAATTAATGAAGCAAGTTCTGGATTACAATATGCTAGCCAGCGACGATGTGTTACACCATTAGTTTTATTATTAAATTTATTTGGATATAAAACTGCAAAATCTTTTAATTCACGCTGAACTAAAATATCAGAGTGTAACTTAGCTACCCCATTGACACTAAAACTTCCCACAATAGCAAGACGAGCCATATATACTGTACCATCTCTTAGAATCATAACACGATTCAACAATTCTTCATCACGATTACTTACCATCTTTACATAACCAATAAAACGACGATGAATTTCTTCAATGATCTGGTAAATACGTGGTAATAATGACTGCATTAAATCAATTGGCCATGTTTCCAAAGCTTCAGCTAAAATAGTATGATTTGTATAAGCAAAGGTTTGAGTTGTAATATCCCAAGCTTCATCCCATTCATAACCTTTTTCATCAATTAAAATTCTCATTAATTCTGGAATTGCAAGTACTGGATGAGTATCATTCAATTGAATAACATTTTTTTCATGGAAATTATTCATATTTGGATAAACTCTTAAATGAGCTTTTACAATTGAATTTAATCCTGCACATGTGAAAAAATATTCTTGTTTTAAACGCAACATCTTCCCAGCTGGTGTTGAATCATCTGGATAAAGCATTTGACAAATATCACGTACATTTTGGATGTATTGTCTAAAGTTTTGATTTGCAGGAATATTATCACTAGCTTCTGCTTCCCATAATCTCAAAGTATTAGTTGTTGTAGTTCCATTACCAATAATTGGTACATCATAAGGAACCGCATAAACTTCTTCCGCATCCACGTGTTCATATTTTCCAGTAGTTTCGTTATAAACAATTTTTCCAAAGAATTTTACCGGAACACGATGCTTAGGTTTTCTTACTTCCCAATTAAATCCTGTTTGCATCCATTGGTCTGGCAATTCAATTTGATATCCGTTTTCTATTTTTTGTTTAAATAATCCAAATTCATAACGAATTGTATGTCCATGACCAGGATAAGCAAGTGAAGCAAGAGAATCCATAAAGCAGGCAGCTAATCTTCCTAAACCACCATTTCCTAGTCCAGCATCAGATTCTAATTCCTCTAAATCATGGATATTGATTCCATATTCCGCAAGTCCATCTTTTGCAATATCGTAAATACCAAGATTCATCATATTATTGACTAATAGACGACCCATTAAAAATTCCATAGAAAAATAATGCATTTGCTTTTGATAATTATTACGAATTAAAGCTTTACTAGTTGCCCAATTTACTGAGGCATAGTCTCTTACCATTAATTCTAATACTAAGAATTTTTCAGTAAGATGTGATTCTTCTACTGTTCTTCCATATGTTTCAATAATTCTTTTTGAAAACTCATACTTAAACTCTTCTTTTGTCTTAAACATTTTACTTCCCCTTATTTATCAGTTTTACTATTAATTGGTTTGTATTCAAAGATCATACTGCCAAAAGGCGCAATATTTACTGGTATATAATAGTCTTTGTTTAAAACCTGTCCCTTTTTAGCTCTAATAGCGCGTTTATTTATAAAATTACCGCCCGTATAAATATCTCTATCACTATTTAAAATTTCTTTATAGCTTCCTGGCTTATTAACTGGAATCATATATCCAGTATGTTTATTTTCTGTAAAGTTCATTACTGCAATCAATGAATTACCATTTGTATCTTTACGTTCAATCGCAAAAACACTTTGATTAGAATCATCAACTACAAGCCATTCAAAGCCATCCATACCATAATCTTGTTGATACATACAAAGATGGTCTTTGTATACTTCATTTAATTTTATCATAAATTCATGGAATGAATCATGGATTGGATATGTTAAGATATTCCATCCTAAAGAAACCTTTTCATCCCATTCTTTATACTCACCTAATTCATTTCCCATGAAATTCAATTTTTTACCAGGATGAATCATCATGTAAGTATATAATGTTTTCAATTGCGCAAATTTTTGTTCATTATTCCCCCATATTTTATCAATAATAGTTCCCTTACTATGAACTACTTCATCATGAGAGAATGGTAAAATAAAGTTTTCGCCATAAAAATAAGCCATTGAAAAAGTTAATAAATTATGATCATATTTACGATAAACTGGATTTAGCTTCATATATTTCAAAGTGTCATTCATCCAGCCTAAATCCCATTTATAATCAAAACCTAGACCACCTATATCAGGTGATTTTGTAACGCCAGGAAAATCACTAGAATCTTCTGCAATTAACATTACGCCTGGATAATAACCTTTCATATGATTATTCATACGCTTCATGAACTCATGAGCGCCATCATTTATACCAGCTTCTTTATTTCCTTTCCAATAAATCAAATTACTAATTGCATCAAATCTAATTCCATCGATATGAAAATATTCTGCTAAAAAACCTACGCTACTCATTAAAAAACTACGAACTTCTTCACGTCCAACATCAAAATAAACGCTATCCCATTCTGTATATCGACGATTGATATCAGGATAATCATAGACAAAACCACCATCAAACTTATATAATCCATGACCATCTTTTACAAAGTGGGCTGGAACAAAGTCCATAATAACACCAATACCCGCTTTATGGCAAGCATTTATGAAAGCCATAAGTCCTTTTGGCTTTCCATAACGGCTAGTAATACTAAAATATCCTGTTGCCTGATATCCCCATGATCCATCAAAAGGAAATTCAGTTAATGGCATTAACTCTAAATGAGTATAATGATTTTCTACTAAGTATGGTATTAATAAATCAATCATTTCTTCATAAGTATAGAATTCACCATCTTCTTCATCTGTAAAATCCTTTTTCATCTTCCATGAACCAATATTTGCTTCATAAATATTCATTGGTTTATCAAAATTCTTAGTGCGCTTGTTCATCCATCTTTTATCAGACCATCGAAATTTCGATATTGTAAACACTTGACGCTGTTCCAGGTCTAAGTTCACTATAAAAAGCATATGGATCCGCACGATCTACAGTCGCAAAATTCTGTGTTTCGATTCGATACTTATATAATGTATATTCTTTAATGCCAGGAATAAATAAAGTCCAAATACCACCATCACTATATTTTTCCATATAATGATCTTTTCCATCCCAGTCATTAAACTCACCTACAACTTGTACACTGCGTGCATTAGGTGCATATACGGTGAAGCGGACACCTTTTTTATGGTTATTAGTTTCAAAATGGGCACCAAAAAGTTTGTACGCCTCAAGAGTATTTCCTTTATGAAATACGTGAATTAAAAAATCATCGAGCATGTGTCACTCCCCCTTTATTAATTTTAGACACAAACATTATAACATATTATAAAAATAATTCCACTAAAAAAAGATAGCGCTTTCACACCACTCTAGATTAAACACATTGTTATTTTCAATACGCTGTATAAACAAAAATTCTTAATACAATTAAACTTTTACAATATTTGATCTAAAGCAAAAAAAGAATAAGATTAATTAATCTTATTCCTTTTTGATGATTTCTTTAAATAAATATTTTTATATTTCTAATATAATTTTCTTCACTTAATTAATTTTATGTGCTAATTTTCCAAATATCAGTCTTGTAATTGGTCCAGCAGCAAATAAATTCCATAAAAGTGCCATCGGGAAATTTTTGATAAGCGTTCCTACCCATATAGCTGGAAGCTGAGTTATAGGACTACCAGCAAGAATTACATTGAATAATATAGATGCTATCATACTCATTGTTGGACACATAATAAGAACTGTACAGGCTGAAATAATAAGAGTAATAAAAAAAGGATTATCCTGTTCAGGTCTAATAATCTTTTCAGCTAATGCATGACCTATTTTATTTCCCCATAAATTAGAGAATATAAAGACAAAAATCCACATATAAGCAGCTTCAAAAAATGCATCAAGAAAAACACTATTTGTCATATTGCTGAACCCGCCATTAGTTAAATGAAGACCTTCTTTAATTGCAACGTTGTAAACTTCCATTCCATATGCCATTGTCATTGACATAATGATTCCAAATATAATACCTTGTTTTTTAGTTTTTGGCATTTTTCTTCCTCCTAAAAATAATTTATCGTTTGCTTTAATATAACAAAAAAGAAAAGCGTAATATAAGTGACCTTATAATTACGCTTTGCATATATTTCGCTACACGACTAAAAGTATTTTAAAGTATTTTGAAAAAAAATTTCAAATTCTTTTTTAATATTTTAATCAATATCACTATAACAAGATTTTTGGATTAATTTTAAAATTTCTCTAATAACATAATGAGATTTTAAAATTATTTTTTCTTATCTTAATTATTAAATAAAAATATTTGCCTTATATTTAATTAAAATAATTAAAAAATCTGAGAAAATATCTCAGATTTTTTAACAGATAATTTATAACATTAGACAATATTATAAATCTTATATAATTAATAGCAAAAAATACCCAAACATTTTTTGCATTTATTATCCACAAATGCCCAATAAACTTAAAACAAAACTTACTACAATAATACCTATTAAAATTAAATTCGGATTTACTTTCTTTCTAATTAATCCAAAACAAATAAATGTTGCTGCTAATGGTAACATACCTTTTAAAATTTGATCTAGAATCTCTTGTAACTTATACTCAATTCCACCTAGATTGAAATTTAATATAGTATTTAAACCAACTGTTTGACAGATCATTCCACCAACCATCATCAATCCTAATATACCTACACCCTTTGTAATAATAGCCATGATTCCATTTTCATATGCTTCTTTAATATATTTACTTCCTAAAGTAAATCCTAAATATGTTCCATAATAACGAGTTAAAATAAATGGAATATTATAAAGAAGTAAGAAAATAATTGGACCTAATATAGAACCTTGTTGTCCTAAAGAAATACCTATACCAGCAGCAATAACACGGAAAGTTCCCCAAAAAAATGAATCTTCTATTCCAGATAAAGGACCCATCAAACTAGCTTTAACAGCATTTATTGAATATGTATCAAAATCTTCTGTTTCACTATTTTCTTTTTCCATACTGGCTGCTAATCCTAATGGAAAAGTTGATAAAGCTGAATTGATATTAAAATATCCTGCGCTGCGTTTCATGGCTTCAGTACGTTCTTCTTTTGTTTTATAGTAACGATTGATAACTGGAAGCATAGCATATTCATAAGATAAACCACTTGCTCTTACTTGATTCCAGCTTGCAAAAATTGTAAATGACCTTAAGAATACTTTATTTAACATTTTTTTATCTTCTTTAGATAAACCCTCTTTTACTTTAATCATTAAAGAAATCCTCCTCATCAGTATTATCTACAGCCATAGATGTGCTATGATTTTTCATTAAATTATTTAATTGCATATCTTTATAACTTGTATATATTGCAATTACCAAACCTACCAAACAAATAGCAATAAGAGGTAATTCTAAGTATGCATATAGCACAAATCCTAAAACAAGGAATACAGCAATTTGTTTATCCCATAACATATTTAATAACATTGCCATCCCTAATGCTGGTAATGCTTGTCCTGCTACTGTTAAACCATTCATAATAACATCAGGAATAGCATCAATAAATGTTGAAACAGCTTCAGCTCCTAACATTATTCCTAAAAATCCAACAACACCAAATGCTAATGGTTTTAAAATCATACAAGCCAAATGAATAGCAGTCACACCTTTTTGATTACCTTCTTCATTATATTTATCAACTTGTGGCATCATAGCCGCAAATCCAATATTAACAACTGTTGTAATTGTTGTAGCTAATAAACTAATTGGTACAGCTAATGCCATAGCAACTTCTATTCCCTCTCCAGACAAGATAGCAAATGCTGTTCCAAAAATAGAACCTGTAAACGAATCTGAAGGTAATGCTCCACCAATAGAAGTAATTCCTAAAAAGATTACTTCTAATGATGCCCCTGTAATAATACCTGTTTGTAAATCCCCTAATACTAACCCTGTTAATGTTCCCATAACTAGTGGTCTTTTAATCATCGGATCCCCTAATCCTGTATCTGTTAACATCCCTAAAAACATGAGTAATCCAATTAATAATGCTTCAATAACCATAATTTCCCTCCTCAATTAAATCATTGATTTTATCACTTTTGCTTTATCAGTTGGTACTGGTTGATAATAGACATCTATACCAAATTCAATCAAATCATTAAATACTTTTTTATCTGAAGACGTCACAAATAAATTCTTCTCTAATTGTTCTTTTTCCTCATTATTTTCTTTAAGCTGTGACATTCTTCCATAATTCCCTACATTAACCGCAGGTATACCTGTTACATTATTCATCATCTTTAATGCTGTTTCAGGATTTCCTACAATCAATAAAATTTTCAAGCTTTCTGCACGTGGATCATTTAATAATGCAATGGCCTTATCACTTGAAATAATACTTGCTTTCACCCCATTAGGAACAGCCATCTTTAAAGCCATCATTTGCATTTCATTTTTAATAACTTCATCATCAGCAACAACAATTCTGTTAATTCCTAAATGTTTACTCCAAACAACTGCAACTTGACCATGTATTAAACGTTCGTCAATTCTCATTAATTTAATCAAAAAAATCCCCACTTTCCTCTTTATTTTCTTTTAACATTTCATTGATATAAACCAATGACTTTTTACCCTCTTCAATATTTCCCAAGATACTACTTGTGTTGACATCAAAATTTAATACTAGCGTTAATACAAGAACTGTATTCATACCTGATATCAAATGTACATTTTTATGTTTAACTAATGGTGTCAATACAGTATTAACACTTCCTCCTGGCAAATCGGTAACAATAACAAATTCATCTTCTTCATTTACTATTGCATTAACCTGATTAAATATATCTTTCACATCATCACCATCATGAAAGCAAAAGGCATATATGCCATCATCGATACCAGCTAATAGTTTCATTGTATCTTTCATCCCTTTTGCAAGTTCTCCATGTGATGCTAAAATCAATTTTTTCATGTCTACTCCTTTCTAAGTTATAAATATGCATATTCTTTGTTAACTCGACAATATTTTAACTTTAACAACAATTGTTTTGTATAGTGTTTTTTCATTAAAATATGGAAAAAACTAATATTTTCAATACATATTTAAATTTTAACAAAATGAAATTCAAAAATATGAAAATCCTCTTTTGCTAAAGGTACAGATATACCAATATTTTGCAATTCATCTCCACCATATATTTGAAGAGTTGATAATTCACAATAATTACTATGAGCATCTAAATAAGGTATTTTAAATAATCCATGAGCACTAAGCGGTGTATAATATTTTTGAAATATCATAACAATACATTCCTTACCCTCTTTATCACATAAAGACCACATGACATAGTTTTCATGAAACGTATCATGCTGGTATAACAAGCCATTTAAAATAAGATGACGAATCTTCTTATAATCAATAATTTGATTACAAATATCGTCTAATTCACTTTGACAACATTGCTCTAAATCTAATTCAAATCCTAAATTAAATAATTTTGCAACTTTATAACGTGTATCTAATGATGTCCATCTACCAGTTTGATGATTTGGCGTTATACTGATATGTGCCCCCATTGATATTGGCGGATATAGTAAGCCAAATCCAGATTGTATGTGTACTCTATCAAAACCATCTGTATTATCACTACACCAATTTTGACCTACATAATAAAGTATTCCTGGATCAAACTTCCCCACCGCTAGAACACCCTTCAAATAATACATTTGAATACCTTGTTGTGATTTTTTCTAATATTTCATATAATCCTAAAACATATCTATGATAAATTTCACCCTTTTGACACTTATTTAATAATAAAGAATTAACGTCTGTTAAAGGTCTATTCATATCCCACTTAACATAATCAATATATCCGTCTTTTAAATATTCATCAAAAATATTTATAATATAATTTCTTACGTCTTCTCTTGATAAATCTAATAAATATTCATGTCTTCCTTCTACAGGTGAGTATTGTGGAACATTTAAAATCCAATCAGGATGTTTTTCATATAATTGACTATTTTTACTAACTGCTTCTGGTTCAAACCATAAACCAAATTTCAAACCTTTATCATGAACTAATTTTGAAACTCTTTTAATCCCACCAGGTAATTTTGCTTCATTGCACTTCCAATCACCAATTGCACTTTCACTCGTATTACCACTTCTAAACCAGCCATCATCAAGAACAAACAGCTCTACACCAATCTGTTTAGCTAAATCTGTTTGTCGATCAATTTTTGCAAGTGAAACATCATAATACATTGCTTCCCATGAGTTCAACAAAATAGGTCTTTCCATATTTTCAAATCGTTTAGGCATTAAATGATACTGATATAACCAATGAAAATTTTGACTCATCTCATTTAAACCATTTTGAGAATAATTTAAGACTGCTTCTGGTGTTGTAAAAATTTCTCCCCCTTTTAATTTCCATGTAAATGTATCTGGATTAATTCCTATTTGTGCTCTTACTCTGCCAAATTGATCCACCTGAGCCTGGGCAATAAAATTCCCACTATAAACTAAATGAAATCCAAATACTTCGCCATGAAATTGATTAGTTTCAGGTGAAACTAAAGCAAAAAAAGGTTGATGCTGAGGACTGCTGCTTCCACTAACACTTTCAATCTTTTGAATTCCATGATGCAATGCAAATCTCTCTATATTAGCTTCTTTAGCATGTGTTCCATAAAGAGAAATCCAATCATATTTTTGATGTGGTAAATCTAAAGATATACTTTTTGCATCCTGAATAGTTAGGGTTTGACAACCATAGTTTTCAATTTTCTGATGTCTTGTAATTAATCCTTTGCTTTTAAAAATTGAATAATATAAATAAACCCTAACTTTAGCAATATCATCTTCACATACAATTTCTAATGTTTCGACTTCATCATTATTAGCAAATGTACTAGGTAATCCCTCTAACAACGGTTTTTCATCGACAATTCTCCATTGTTTAAAATGAAGATCAAGATACTCAATGCCATTTTCTAATACTATTGCTAAAATAGGTGTTCTAAAATCTCCTCTGCCCCTAGTAGGTAATTCACTAGGAATATCATCAAAAGATGCATTTTCCATACTTAAATCACCATTTGTTGTATATGCTCTTTTAAAATAATAGAACTGCTCATTATCGTGGAATTCACGTAACGATTTTCCAAAATAACGATGAACTAAATACTTTCTATCCAATATTTCGATAATATAACTTATCTGTTCATTTTTCATATGAACAAAATGATTATTTTTGTGAAATGTTATACTCATTATTTTCCTCCTTTACAACAATTTCCAAATCAGCTCTAAAAACTAATTTTATATTTATATTAAATAATACTAGATAGCTCTTTAATATGGTATTTTCATAAATAAATATAGAAAAAGTTAAGATTTTCACTTATAATAAAATCATGAAAGAATATAAGGAGACACAAAATCATTTTTTACATAATTCTATATCTGACTTATCTTTTTATAGTGCTGGATTTGAAGAATGCCGACCAGGTCATAGCTGTGGTCCACGATTCCGCTCATATCAATTGATCCATTTTGTACTTTACGGGAAAGGAGAATTTCATATCAATGGACATATCTTTCATTTATCTAAGGGCGATGCATTTATAATTCCTTCAGGAAAAGTATGCTATTATGAAGCAGATGCAATTGATCCATGGTGCTATGTTTGGATAAACTTTTCTGGTATCAATTCTCAAATGTATACTTATGAATTGATGAACTCGACTGAAGATGTATTTATTATTCATAATTTAGATATCAATAAATATAAAAACCCGATTTTTGAGATTCTCAAACTAGAAAGAAATAAAGTTAGTCGCTATTTTAAATGTAATAGTATCTTACTAGATATTATATCTATGTTATTTGAAGATATTGGTTTAGATGAAAAGAAAATAAACAATCAGTCTATCGTTGATGAAGTCAAACACTATTTAGATATAAATTATCCAGAAAAAATTAAAATCAAAGATGTTGCTAAAGAATTTGGAATTCATCCAAATTATCTAACAAAAATGTTTCATGATAAATTTGATATTTCCCCAAAAAACTATTTAAAAAATTTAAAACTAAAAAAAGCCCAAGCCCTTTTAAAAACAACTGATTTACCAATTTCAGTTATTGCTGATTCATTAGGGTTTGATGATCAATTAGCTTTTTCAAAAATATTTAAAAAAGAATACTCTATTTCTCCTTCAGAATATAGAAAAACATGATATAACGGTCTATGTTTTAGACCTTTTTTATTTTGATAAACTCTTCTTTTATCCCTCCTAACACAAAAATAGTATCATTTTTTATTCTTTGTTTATCATTAGTCTTGATATTGAAAAAATATTCCCAAAATAAATAAAAAAAATGACAAATCAGAAAAAATAGTTTTATATAAAAAGGAGTCATTCTATATCGAATGGACTCCTAAAACTCTTATCACCTTTATTGATAATAATCTTTTCGAAAAACATCAAGATCTTTTAAACATTTTCTACCGTTAAACAAACAATAACTGCTCCTATAGTTGAAACAATTGCTCCAACCATCAAAACAAGATGAACTCCAATACTATCAATTAACATTCCTCCTATAAGACTAGCAAAAACACCTGCTATAGTCATGGCCATTGTAACCATTGATTGTCCTTTTACTCGATCATTAATCGCAATCTTTTGATTGACATAATAAACAGATGCCGGAATAAATAAAGCATATGCAAAAAGCTGTAATACTTGGGATATATAAATCATCATCATATTTGTGGCTAAATAAGCAATAACATGTTTTAATAAAAACATAATAATCGAAAATTTAATCAATCGTCCACAGTTTATCTTATTACTTAGTTTTGTGAAATATGTCATTGTTGGCAGTTCTAACAATGATGCTAAAAAAACAGCATTACCCATATCACTACTTGTGCCACCGATATTTATAATGATTTGAATAAAGAAATAATTAATGATCGTATGTGCAAAATAGACTAAGATAAAACCAAATAAGAAAGTTATAAATTTTTTATATTTTACACAAAAGCTTATTAATGATAATTGGCTACCACTATCTTCTTTTTGAACAGCATCTACTTCTATTGTGTCAAAGTGTTGATGTTTAGGAAGAACAAACATTTTAACAACAATGTACATAGAAACACTAAAAAAGATATAGAATAATGGTAAAATGCCCGGTGTAAAGCTTTCTACGATATAACCTAATATCATAGATGTTAATGCATAAGCAACAGATCCTAATCCTCTAGCAAAACCGTAATTAATTTTAATTCCATATTTTCAAAGATAAAAGCTAAAGAATTCATCAGAGGCATAATAGTTGTTATCATTGAAAAAATAAAAACTGTTAAAATTAAGATGATTACCCAGTTTATGGGAAAAACATATAGAATCATTGATAAAATAATAATACCTATCATAATGATTGAAATAACATTTCTTAGCTCAATATTTTTATTTCTGTCAATAAATGATGCTAATATTGGCTGTAAAACAACAGCAAGAACATTGCATAAAGCTAAAACAATTCCTATCGTCGAATTATTAAACTTTTTATCTAATAGATATACTGATGCATATCCCGTCATCGCACAAACAGCTCCATAATAGAAAATTTGACTAGCTGCATATTTTAAATCTAATTTTAATATATTTTTCATAGATTCCCCTCACCATATTTATATTTTCTTTAAATCTATTGATTTGACCGTATTAGATATAATTATCAAATAATTTTTAAAGAAGATAAGTATACTGATTAATAAACACTTTATCTATTACAATATTTTCTTTCCCCCATACTTTCTTACTTTTAAAACATGGCAAGAATTTTTACCAAAGATTTTCTCAATTTCTTCTTTATATGTATTAACATATTCATCTGCTACAAATGCTTGAATTGTTCCTGCAAATCCACCACCATGAACTCTACAAATACCATAATCTCCTAAAATAATTTCAGACATTGCTAATGCAATAGATATTGCCTGATTTTGTAAGTCACATGAAGCATACACATTTTGTAAGAATTTATAACTAGAATTACCTGAATCTTGAATCAATACTTTGAATTTATCAAAATCATCATTTTTTAAAGCATCAACTAATTGCTCAACTCTTCTATTTTCACTAAAAAAATGAATTGCCCGCAAAACAGATCTATCTGTACATTTTTCTCTTACTTCAGTTATTCTTTCATAGAATTCTTTTTCATCAACATCTCTTAAAACCTCTTTACCAAAAACTTTTGCTACATCTTTCATTTCTTGTGGTACTGCAGCATATTCACTAGTTAAATCGGCATGTGATCCTTTTGTATCAACAATACATAAACTGTGATTATACTTAGAAAAATCAACATCTAAAGCATTAACAATCGGTTTTGCAGCATCATTAAAATCAATACTAATTAATCCCCCGACTGCACACGCACATTGATCCATCAATCCACATGGTTTTTTAAAATAAACATTTTCTGCATATTGTCCAACTTTAGCAAGCGTTACCATATCAATACTCATATCATTATATAATCCATTAATAATTGTTCCTATCAATATTTCAAACGAAGCTGAAGACGACAAACCTGCCCCCATTAATACATCACTTGTAATAAATGCGTTAAATCCACCAATCTTATATCCTAAATTTTTTAACTCAGAAACAACACCACGAATCAACCCTTCAGAAGTACCTTCTTCATTATTTTTCTTTTCTAAATCATCAATATTAATAGGGTCAATATCATAATTATCAGAAACAACTTTAATAATTCCATCCTGTCTTGTAACAATACCAATAGCATCTAGATTAATTGATGCCGCTAATACACGACCATGTTGATGATCAGTATGATTTCCACCTATTTCACTACGACCCGCACCACTATAAATTTCTACATCATTATTTCCAAATAATTCAATATATTGTTGAATTGCATTTTGATATCTATGATTTTGATATTCTAATAATTGAATATCGTCATATACATCAATTAATAATTCATCAAATTCATTATTTTTAAATTTTTCTAATAATTTTTTTGCTTCCATATCCATGCCTTAAAATATAAAAATTTTACCCTTCTTCATTTATATAGTTTTAATTTACTCATTTAAATACTCTACAAATCTTGTAAACCCATTAATTCCTTCTTCATTCATTTTATAAACCCCCGCATTTTCTAACACACTCACAAATTTCTTTACAGTTTCTTGTTCTAATATCTTATCTATGTTCTTTTCATCAATAGAAATAGTTTTTAAATACTCATACCATTCAATATGTTTTTTAATGCATCAAAATCTTCAATATTCTTCTTTCCTAATAAGCACTCCTTTAAATCCGCAAGTTCATTCTTTAATCTAGCTGGTAAAATTGCTAATCCCATAACTTCTATTAATCCAATATTTTCTTTTTTAATATGATGATGTTCTTGATGAGGGTGGAAGATACCATCAGGATATTGTTCACTTGTACGGTTGTTTCTTAAAACCAAATCAATTTGATATTGGTTATCTTTCATTCTTGCAATAGGTGTGATTGTGTTATGCCTTTCTCCATTTGTAAATGCAACAATATCTAAACCTTCATCACTATATTGAATCCATTTATTTAAAATATAAGTTGATAATCTGACCACTTCTTCATCATTAGTTCCTGTTAATCTTAAAGTAGATAATGGCCATTTAATCATTTCTACCTTTACATCATAATCTTTAATTTTAATTTCTTTAATTGTTTGAGCATATTCCATTGGAAAATGATGCTTACCGCCTTGATAATGATCATGAGTTAAAATCGATCCTCCAACAATCGGCAAATCAGCATTGCTTCCTAACATATAATGTGGGAATTGTTTAATAAAACTAAATAGATTTTTAAAAGTATTTTCATCTATCTTCATTGGAATATGTTCATTATTAAATACAATGCAGTGTTCATTATAGTATACATATGGTGAATACTGTAAAAAGTACTGATTATCATTCAAACTTAACGGAATAATACGATGAGTTTGTCTAGCTGGATGATTCATATGTCCAGCATAACCTACATTTTCTTTACATAATAAACATTTTGGATATCCGCTGCTTTTTACAAGTTTTGCTTTTGCTATTTCTTTAGGATCCTTTTCTGGTTTAGATAGATTTATCGAGATTTGAATATCACCATATTTATAATAAGCGTTAAATTTAATATTTTTATCAGTTCTTGATTTTCGAATATAATTTGAATGAATAGATAAATCATAATAATAATCTGTCGCCTTTTGTGGACTAATTTTATATAATTCATTAAATTTTGTTACAACTTCACTTGGTCTAGGCATAATGCAGTCCATAATACATGTATCAAATAAATCACGATTCGTCATATCATCCTCTATCAATTCTTTTTCACATGCATATTTCAACATACTATCCAAAATATCATATAAAGAGATATCATCAACTTCACATCTTTTAAATCGATCTATTTTTAGTAAATCTAATAGCTTATTTATTGAATAATACTCATCCTCCTTTTTTATCATTTCATTTTTTAAAGCAAAATTAATAAGTTGATTAATTTTTTCATTCATCTTAGTTCCTCCTCGCGTGATATTATAGATATTTTAGTAAATTATGTCAATAATTTTACTGAATATTATTTATATATTTTACTAAATATATTGACATTATTTTACTAAAGATTTATTATGATGTTGAAAAGGAGGAATAAAATTATGAGTATTTTAGTTTTAGGTGGTGCTGGATATATCGGCAGTCACACAGTTTATGAATTAATCGAAAGGGGGAATGATGTTGTCATAGTGGATAATCTGCAAACTGGATTTAAAGAATTAATTCATCCAAAAGCAAAATTCTATCAAGGGGATTTAAGAGATGAGATATTCTTAAGCAACGTATTTGAAAAGGAAAATATTGAAGGAGTCATTCATTTTGCCGCAAATTCATTAGTTGGAGTAAGCATGAAAGAGCCTTTAGAGTACTATGATAATAATGTTTATGGTATGATCGTATTATTAAAAGTTATGAAAAAACATAACGTTAAACATATTGTATTTTCTTCTACTGCAGCAACTTATGGTGAACCTAAGAGAATTCCTATTGAAGAAACTGATGACACAAATCCTACAAATCCATATGGTGAAACAAAATTAACTATGGAACATATGATGAAATGGTGTGTAGCTGCTTATGGAATGTCTTTTGTAGCTTTAAGATATTTCAATGCATGTGGTGCCCATCCAAATGGATCAATTGGGGAATTACATAATCCAGAGACTCATTTAATCCCTTTAATATTACAGGTAGCTTTAGGTAAAAGAGAAGCAATTAATGTGTTTGGCAACGATTATGACACAAAAGACGGTACATGCATTCGTGATTATATACATGTATGTGATTTAGCCGATGCCCATATTAAAGCATTAAACTATTTAAAAGAAGGAAATTCTTCTCAAATTATTAACCTAGGAAACGGTGAAGGATATTCTGTTTTAGATATTATTAATGCCGTTAAAGAAGTAACACAACAGGATATTAAAGTTAATATTTGTAAAAGAAGAGCAGGAGATCCAGCAAAATTAATTGCAAATAATAAAAAATCTTTTGAAATTCTTAATTGGAACCCAAAATATACTGATATAAATCAAATTATTTTTACAGCATGGAATTTCTATACAAATAGAAAATAATTCGATATAATATAACATAGTAAATCGAAAGGGGTGAAGTATATGGCTACTTTAAAAGATGTCGCTAACCTTGCCGGTGTTTCATCAGCAACAGTTTCAAGATTTTTAAATAACGATACATCTTTAATCCTTCCTGAAGAAACACAGCAAAATATACGAAATGCCGTTAATAAGCTTAATTATGTAAAAAAAGCAAAAAACAAACAATTAAATTTTACTATTGGTATATTACAATGGTATTCTTTACAACAGGAAATGGATGATCCCTTTTATTTGAAAATTAGAAATGGTGTAGAAAATTTTTGTTCTAAAGATAATATAGATATTATCCGCATATTCAAAAGTGATGGTAATTATATTGAAAAGTTAAAAAATGTAAATGGAATTATTTGTATTGGAAAATTTTCTGATAATGAAATATTAGAACTCAAAAGTATTTCAAGAAAAATTATTTTTATTGATATGCAAACATCAAAAATCAATCATAATACTATTTCACTAGATTTTGAAAATGCTATCTATGATATGATGAATTATCTAACTTCATTAAATCATAAAAAAATAGGATATTTAGGAGGAAATGAATACTTAGATTTTTCAACAAAATATAAAGATTTTCGATATCTAGCTTTTGAAAAATATTGTAAAGAAAATCATATACAATATCAGGGTTATGTATATATAGAGCGTTATTCTAGAGAATCAGGATATAATATGATGTCAAAAATGATCAAGAGCAAAAAGCTTCCTACAGCCATCATAGCCGCTAGTGATCCCATTGCTATCGGTGCTATGAGAGCACTTAAAGAAAATAATATTAATGTACCTGATGATATTTCTATTATTGGATTTGATGATATCGATGATGCAAATTATACAAATCCACCCCTTACAACCATTCACGCCCCTGCATTTTATATGGGACAATATGGTGCTATGTTATTATATACCTTACTAAATGAACAAGATGAGCTGCCAGTAAAAATGATACTGCCATGTACATTAATAAAAAGAGAATCTTGTAAAAAGATAAAAAATAAAGAATAAATTGAAATACACTATGAAATAAAATCATAGTGTGTTTTAATATAATAAACATAAAAGAAAGGATGATGTAACATGAATATTTTCACAAAAATAAAACAAGTCAATAACTTTACTGAAGGGGAAAAAATATTTGCTGAATATATTGTTAACCATCCTCATAATGTTATAAAACTTGATCTTCAACATCTTGCAAAAAGCAGTTATGTTTCTGCCTCTACCATCTATAGAGTTATTGAAAAACTAGGACTTTCTGGTCTTAATCAATTAAAAGTACAGATCTCATTACAACTTGAAAATCGCAAACCAGAAAATCATGCTGTTGATTATAATTATCCTTTCCATAAGCATAATACACATCACCAAATCATGTCTAAAATGCTTTCACTTTATGACCAAACATTGAAATCAACATTCAACTTAATAGATCTAGATATCTTTTTAAAAATAATTCAAGCTTTATATAATGCTCAAAATATTATTATATTTCCTTCTATTGGTAATTATTTTATGGCAGAAAGTTTTCAACAGAATATGTTAGAAATTGGAGTTAAAGTCGATGTTGTAAAAGAACATTTTTATCAGCATTGGCGTACTCAATCATGTCAAAAAAATGATATTGTAATGATTATTAGTTATGCTGGAAGAACCCCTTATCTTTTAGATATTGTTAAAACATTAAAAGAAAAAGGCATTCCGATGATTCTTATTTCTTCTACGATTCAAATCCCTATTGCAAAATATGTTGATTATCATCTTTATTTTTCATCTTATGAAGATTCTGAAGAAAAAATTGCATCTTTTTCTTCACGTATTTCCTTACAATATTTATTGGATTGTATATATGCATGTTATTTTAATAGAGATTACGAGAAAAATCTTAATCATAAAATAGAACATTACATAGATTAAAAGTCAACAAAAGTTGACTTTTATAATGTGTGAAAAACTGGTTTCATTTTTTCAAAAGTACAATAATATTCAAAACCTAATTTTTTTAGTTCTGTTTTTGTTTCCTTTATGTAAGCACCTAGATGTTCTCTTTTATGGCTATCACTACCTATCGTAATAATATTTCCACCTAATTCTTTATATAATTTTAAAATATCTCTTGACGGTGTCAAATCTACTAAATCATAACGATGTGATGAAGTATTAACTTCTATACCTTTGCCATCTTTAATAACAATTTTTAATATCTTAGTAACAATATCCTTAATATTTTCAAAAGGATAAACACCTGCTTTATCATATCTTACGATCAAATCAAGATGTCCTAAAACACTATAATCTTTATATTTTTTAATAACATTTAAAATTTCCTGATAATATCTTTCATTATATTCCTTTTGAGTTTTTCCATTTTGAAAATCTTGTGTCCAAAATTCCTGATCTTCTATCTGATGACAAGACAAAATAATAAAATCAAAATCATATTGTTTAAATAATTTTTGATACATAGGAATTGTATGTATTTGAATACCAAATTCCATCCCTTTTTTTAAATTTATTTTTGAATATTTTCTTTGAAGTCTGTTTATTTCTTTAAAATATTGAAAATAATTGACATTCAACGGCGCAAATTCATCCCCTTTAGATAATTCTATCTTTTCTTCCTCAGTTAAGTTTTCCTGATCAACCTTTATCCCATAATCAACATGATCAGTAAAGCAAATTTCATTCATCTTTAGCTCGATAGCATCTTTTACAACATCTTCCATTAAATATTCACTATCATCACTATAATTTGTATGAACATGATAATCACAAAACATGATTCTTCCCCCTTAACTAATTAAAAAATATTAATGAACGATATTTACTTGGTGTTATATATAATTCTACATAAACATTTTCCACATAAAGAAATTATAACATTATTTAACAAAACAATACTTCATATTAAAATCGTTGAAAAAATTTTTTACTAAGTAAATATAATTATAAAATTCTTGATAAAATATTTTCTTGATGAAATCATAGATTTTAATCCCATATAAAGCTACATATTCGTAATGTTTATCTTTAAAAAAATGAAAAAAGCAAAATAAATTATATCATTTCAAAAAGGTTAAAAACATCGTATATATCAAAAGTTCTATAAAAAATATTTTATTTATACTTTTAATTCATTGAAATACACAATTTTTTTAGATAGTGATAATTAATATACACATTATTCCTACTTATAAAATAAACAATCTTATTTTCTCTAATAAATCTTCTAACAACATACTCTTTCAGATACATTGCTTCAAAAATTTCTTTTATTGTCACCATATCTTTTTTTCATATTAACTTTCTTTCTGTAATAACTTATTGTATCCTGTAGAAACTCATAATATAAATTCTGTAACTTAATATACTTCTGATTCATCAAAAAAGACCATCAAATATTAAAGGCAATCTGTTCAGCGTTCATTCCCTGATAATTTATAAAAGCTATTGTTACAAAAAGTACCGTGGATGACATACATAAAAAATTTGTTATTTCTATTTTTAATCTATCAATAAACAGAAAATACAAAACAACTGTAATATTATGCTAGAACTGAAAAAACATTATCTAAGTGATAGTCCTAAAACAATGCATTCTGTATAATCTCT
Source organism: Clostridiales bacterium VE202-01 (assembly GCA_000508865.1). Taxonomy (GTDB): domain Bacteria; phylum Bacillota_I; class Bacilli_A; order Erysipelotrichales; family Coprobacillaceae; genus Thomasclavelia. The sequence continues at coordinate 24,957 of BAHP02000075.1, read as the reverse complement.
TATTTCTTTGTTTATTTTAATCAACTTCCGTAACATCATTTCCTATTTTGACCCTGTAAATAATTTTGTGTAAAGTGCATCATCCAATGATAGAATTATGAGCAACTGCATTGAGTATTAAAGCGTTATTTTTTATAACATTATCATAGTAATAACTGTTTTCAACAACCTACTATATTCAAATATAATCCAAAAATAGAATATATCATCCATTACAGTACTGACTTCTACGTCATAAAGATCTTTAACAGATTCACTTATATCTCTGGTGGATATTCCTCTGGCATATAAGTTAATAATCTTATTGTCAACATCAGAAATATCTCTGTTATATTTTTCAATAATCAGCGGATCAAAACTAGCATTTCTGTCATGAAAGACATTGATATCAATTTCACTCTGGGTAGTCTTAACTGTTTTTTTCGAAACGCCATTACTTCAACTGTCTGGTTATATTTACTGTAACCCATATGCTTATCAAATTCAGCATTCATCATTTCCAAAAAGGTTTCACCTAATAAATCCTTTAATGAATTAATAATATCATTTGGAAAAGTTACTCCATATTCATCTATAATATATTTTTGCTCATATTAAAATCCTCCTATTGGTAGTTAATTCAATTCTACCCAAGGAGGATTTTTACACAAAATATTTTACACTCTCATTTTCATTTTAAAAAGTATAATCATAATAAATCATCAACATCTTAAATTGCCGACATTGTAATTAAATCAACTCTTTTTTGTTAGGATTATTATTCACCGATAATTTTCATCATATCTTTTTGGAAAACTTCTGTTTTATTTGCTGCATCATCAGCGTCTGTTCCCTTAATTGAGAAATAGAATTTACATTTAGGCTCCGTTCCACTAGGACGAGCAGCGATCCAAGAACCATCTTCTAAATAATATTTTAATACATTAGATTTAGGTAAATCAATTGTTGTTCCATCACTACATGTACTATTTCCATAATCTTCAGCTTTAACAACTTTGACACCACCAATTTCTGTAGGAGCATCTTTACGTAAATTATCCATGATTTCTTTAATTCTTGCAGCACCTGCAGCTCCTGCTTTAGATAAAGCAATTTGACTTCTTTAAATGTACCATGTTTAGCATATAATTCATTTAAAACATCAATTAAATCTTTACCTTGTTTTTTATAATAATTACCTGCTTCCGCAGCCATTACTACTGCTTGAACAGCATCTTTATCACGAACAAAATCTTTAACTACACATCCATAAGATTCTTCATATCCAAAAACAAATTCTTTTTCTTTTGTTTTTTCATATTTACGAATCTTATCACCTATAAATTTAAATCCTGTTAAAGTTTTTTCTACTTCAACACCATATGATTTAGAAACTAATTCTCCTAAATCACTAGTAACAATTGTATTATACATTACCGCATTATCAGGTAATTTATTTTGTTTTTTAAGTTCACTTAAAATATATTCAAGATATACAGCAGCACTTTGGTTACCAGACATCAATACATATTCACCATCATGTTTAGCGACAACCCCTAAGCGGTCACCATCTGGGTCACAAATAACTACGACATCAGCATCTACTTCTTTTGCTTTTTTTATTGCAAGATCATATGAACAAGCTACTTCTGGATTTGGTGAAGCAGTGTTTGAAAAATCAGGATCAGGTGCACATTGTGCTAACACTGGCACAACATCATATCCTAAACGTGTCAAACAAGTTCTAACTGGTAAATTTGAAGTACCATGTTGTGGTGAAAATACAATTTTGAAATCATTCTTATCCATTCCTGGATTAATTTCAATTGCCATTACTTCTTTATAATATGCTTCATCAACCTCTTCACCGATCCATGTAATAAATGGATAAGCTTCTTCATCACTAACTACCTCAATTGCAAGTTCATCTTTAACTTCATTTACATAAGCAACAACTTGATCTCCCCATTCAGGAATTAATTGACATCCAGTATCATCATAAACTTTATATCCATTGTATTCTTTAGGATTGTGGCTTGCAGTAATCATTATACCACCAGCACATTTTAAATAGCGAACTGCAAAAGACAACTCTGGAGTTGGTCTCAAGCTTTCAAAAATATATGATTTGATTCCATAAGTGGCTAATACTTTAGCGCTTTCAATTGCAAATTTATATGACATATGACGATTATCATATCCAATTGCAACTCCTCTTTCTTTCCCCTCAGGTAAACCTAATACATATTTTGCAAAACCGACATTAGCTTTTCTAATAGTATAAATATTCATCCGATTAGTACCAGCACCTAAGATTCCCCGCATACCTGCTGTACCAAATTCTAGATTCATATAGAAAGCATCTTCTTTTTCCTTTCCACTCATACTAGCTAATTCTGCTTTTAATGATGGGTCCAAGTTTTCACAATCTGCCCATCTTTGATATTCATTATTATAATCCATGTTTTTCACCTCTTGTATTAATTATAACAAATCTCCTTAATTTTGACTACTTGTTTTGTTCATGAAATTACGATATTTTATCTTTCTTAAATGCAAATTTGCTTCTAATACTCAATTCCTTTTCTTGCCATTATTCCTTTATCATAGGGATGCTTATGTTTTTTTATTTCACTAGAATAATCAAGAATCATTTTAAGCTTATGACTAGGTCTTCTTCCCGTTAAAATTATTTCATGGTCATCTTTTAAAGCAACCAAACGGTCATATACCATCCCCTCATTAATAAGCCCCAAAGTCAAAGCATCTAATAATTCATCTAAAATAATTCCATCACAATTTTCATCAATCATTGAAAATAAATTATTGACCTGCTCACTAACTTCTTTAATCATTTTTGAATCACTCATATCAATAAACATTTCCGGCATCTTTTTGGCAAATACCTTTATTCCACATTTTTTCAACATTATATTTTCACTACTATTACCATCTTTTAAAAACTGAATCACAATTACTTTCTTACCAGCACCTGCCATTCTTAGCGCCTGACCTATCGCTGCTGTCGTCTTTCCTTTTCCATCACCATAATAACATTGAATCATAATTACTCCTTAATTACATCACCAATTACAGCATCTAAATATTTTATTAATTCTTTAGCGTCAACAACCATTTGATAGCCGCGTTTTCCAGCGCTTAAAGCTATTTTGTTACATTCATCAACCGAACTGTCAAAATACGTGTCAAACTTCTTCTTCATTCCAACCGGTGAACAGCCACCTCTAATATAACCAGTAATTCCTAAAAGTTCCTTCATTGGAATCATTGCAACACTTTTATGTTTAGAAAGCTTGGCTAATTTTTTTAAATCTATTTCTTCAAGTACGGGAATGCAACAAACCAAATAGTCATTATTTCCTTTTAAAACCAAAGTTTTAAAAATATCTTTTGCTTTCATGTCTACTTGAGATACAATATGTTCACCACTTAAATGCTCTTCATCATATTGATATTCTTTTATTTCATATTTGATTTTAGCTTTATCTAACAATCTTAAAGCATTTGTTTTAACTGACTTTGACATATTATCCTCCTACAAATAAAAAGAAGTCCAAAGACTTCTTATTCTGCTACTTTTTGTTCTTTAATAACTTTAGCAATAGAAACGATTACATCTTTTTCGTCATCACCTTCAGCAATGATTTCTACAGTTGCTTTAGTAGGAACACCTAAAGACATAACTCCCATAATAGATTTTAAGTTTACTTCTTTACCATTATAAACTAATTTAATATCACTTGTAAACTTACTAGCTTGGTTAACTAAGATAGTAGCTGGTCTAGCATGTAATCCAACTGGATCAGATACTACAAAAGATAATTTTTCTGCCATTTTTATGACTCCTCCTTAAAATTTCTATACACTAATTATACCACCTAAACCGTCTGTTTTAAAGTACTTTTTGAACAAAATTTAGCGCTTACAAATTATCGCTGTATATCAACAAAAATTCAATTTTAATGACATTATTTATTATATAAATTTTAAAAATAGCGGATTTAAAAACCGCTATTTAGAGTAAATTAAATATATTTTTTAACTGTAAGATAAACTCCACCGCTAACGATCATAACAACCATACTTGTCATAATCAAAGCACCATCTCCTGTTTCAACAGATGTCGGAACATCACTATCATTTACAGGTGTTTTTACTGGCTCATTTTCTTTTTCGGTTTCTTCAGGTTGTAAATCTTCATCACCTAAATATTGATTACGAATATTAGTAAACAATGAACCATTTTCATAAACCCCTAACGCTAAACCAGCTTGTACAGTAGAATAGCTGTTACCATAATCCTCATCGGCTTTATATGCAAAAGATCCATCATCTAACATAAATGTCATTAACATATCATAAGCATTTTTTAGCGTACCAGATTTTATGATGCTTTCATCATATTCCAATAATCCCCAAACTACACAACCTTGTGTATTACTATTAGCAACACTCCATTCACCTGCTGGTACAAAAGCACCATCTGCTTGTTGAATAGAAATAAAATATGTTAAAGCCTTGTCAATTGAGCTTTGATATGTATCGCCACATAATGATAATGCCCCAACAGCCCATCCTGTAATATCAGGACCACCCCAGGCACCATTATAACCCCAGCAGCCATCACTTAACTGCATACTTGCTAATTTTGCACCCAATTTACTAAGATCATAATCAGGATCTACGATTGACAAAGCATACATTGTATAAGCAGTACTAGACTCAGGATTCCCACTACCATAGAAAACATTACCTTCGTCATCTATTTTTGATTTTAAAATCTCAATTAAATTTACTGTTGAACCATTTGCTAATTTAAGGTTTGCAGGATCATTTTTCAATGCTGCTAAAGCCATGATATTTTTTGATAAATATCCACAATCCATATCTTCATAAGAAATTTCTTCACCATAACTATTTACAGGAGCTGCAAAATCATAATCAACAACAAAACCATTTTTACTATCTTCAACATCTAAACCAAGTGCTTCAACAGTTAAAATTGCATCTATTCCACTTAGCTCCTTATTATTCAACCAATAATTTTGTGCTTTAGTTAAAGCATATGATTGTCCATTAACCGGTACAACAATAGTTACCATAACAACTAATGATACAATTAAACTTAGAATTTTCTTCATTAAACTTTTCCCTCCGTTATTCCATATTTTATTTTTACTCTTTGTAAGATTTGAAACATTATCTTACTTAATAAAAACATAAAAATTATATTTGAAACAATATATACTAACATCACTGGTAGCGATGTCATGATAATTGCCAAATACCTCGTTAAATTAAAACTATTCTCTATCGCTAGAACTGACCACAAATCCATAATCAATGAATAACCAATTCCACAAACAATGCTATAACCATATAAAAAATATTTATCTTTATAAAGCCGCTTACCAAATATACCAGCAATATATCCTATAATTCCCCATGCTAACATCTGAAATGGTGTCCATGGTCCAATTCCAAACACAAAATCAGATAACAGTGCCGATAATGAACCACACATAAACCCTGAAGCACGACCAAAAACCACACCACAAATTATCACCATCACCGTCACCGGCTTAAAACTAGGTGTAATCATAAAAATAATTCGTGATATCACAGTAAGGGCAATCATGATTGCAAGAACTACCACTTCTCTTGTTTTAGGTTTATCATGTTCATATTTGAAATAAAACGGTACACATGATAACATAACGATCAAGATAATAACTAAATTATATCTTTCATCTTTAAATAAAATTACTCCTAGCAAAGCTATTAAAACCGTCAAGATCAAAACAACTGCATTCTTTGTTATTTTCATAAGCCAAGGTCCTCTAATAAAACGATCTCAGGATTATTTTCTCTAATGATCTTATTAATCGTTGTTGTATAGAACAAATTTTGGCTAAAGAATTCTCTCATTGTATCAACTGATTCCATCTGTCCATTAAAAATCATTGCGACACGATCACTTATCTTAGCAACAAATTCTAAATCATGACTAGCTACAACGATCGTCATATGTTTGCTTAAACCTCTAATCAAAGCCGCTAGATTTTCTTTGCTTAAAGCATCAATTCCTTTTGTTGGTTCATCTAATAACAATAACTGCGGCTGCGTTAAAAGCACTTTAGCTAAAGCTACTAATTGTTTTTGACCACCACTTAAATCAAACGGATGCTTTTCTTTTAAATCACTAATACCTAAATTATTCAACTGGATATCCACACTTTTTTCACTTTCATCAACCGCCAGCAAATCATCTATTACTTTATCACTCAAAAATAAAGTTGTAGGATCTTGTGGTAAATAACCAATTTTATCAACATAACCGATTTTTGTTACTTTCCCCTGATATTTAACTAAACCAGCAATACAGCGAAGAAATGACGATTTTCCACTGCCATTAGCACCAACTATCGAAAGAATTTCATTTTGTCTAATATCTAAATCAAGATTTTTTAAAACAATATCATCATGACCAAAATTCAAATCTCTTATTTCCATCAAAATCCCTGTATCAACATCCTCTATCTCTTTAATATCAAAATCATCAAAATCAATTAACGCCTTTCTAGCATCTTTAACAGATAAACATAGTTGTTTAGTTAAAGAAGATACTCTGACATAATCAGGCAATGATTCAACAAATATTTCTTTAGTTAACATTTCATCTACAGCTTTTTTTATCTCACCATCAATAACAATTTTTCCTTCATCCATTACAATCAAACGATTAGCAACATCTAACAATCCTTCTAATTGATGTTCAACAAAAATGATTGTTACATTAAAATCATCATTGATCTGTTTTATTATTTTGATAAACTCATCACGATTAACAGGATCTAATTGAGCAGTAGCCTCATCCAACAATATAACTTTAGGATTCATCACCATCACACTAGCTAAATTAACTAGTTGCTTTTCTCCTCCAGACAATGATTGTGTATCTCTATTAATAATATTTTGCAGGTTAAAATAGTTAACAATTTCTCCGACTCTACGTTTCATTTGTTTTAGAAGAATACCCATATTTTCTAAGCCAAATGCAATTTCATGCCAAACTTTATCCATGACGATTTGATCATTAGGATTTTGAAAAACAAAACCTATCTTTGTATCATCATTTTCAATTTCCTCATCCAAGATAATCGTTCCCCTCATTTCACCTTCAGGCTTCAATGACGGTTTAAGATGCTTCAACAATGTTGTTTTTCCACAACCGCTTTTACCAGAAATCACAACAAAGTCACCTTTATTTACACCAAAAGAAATATCTTGAATTACTTCTTTTCCTTTAGGATAAATAAAACTAAAGTTTTCAATCTTATACATCTCTCTTTCCTCCTAACCATATTGGAAAAATCGCTAATAATAAATACGCTAAAAAGAATACGATATCTATCATTTTAAAATGATAAACTTGAATATCGGGATAATAATAAAACTCATGATAATAACCAATATAACCCCATAAACAAATCACACTAAGTCCAATAATAATCAATAACTTCAATAAATCATCTTTTCTAAAAGTATATAAATGAAAACTTGTTCTTTTAGTCTTACCATAGCCTCTTGCAATCATTGAATTCATCATATCTAATGAAGATTCAAAAGCATAAGTAACTAAAATTACTACTACATCACGATAATAAATAAATTTATTTTTAGCAGGCATATGATAATTAGCTTCTTTTATTTTTTGATACTGATTCTTTAACTTATTAATAATATTAAAACTCATTGCAGCTACTAAGCCTAACGTTGGTAAAATAGAACCAAATAAATAAACAATGTGACTATCACTAATACACTTTTTCATTATTTTAAACCATAAAAGCATGCTGCCTAATAACATTCCAAATACTAATCCATAAATCAGTGCTTGACGTGTGATAATAATATAACTATTTTGATATATTATATCTTTACCTTCCATTACAAAAAGTGGATTAGTAATCGTAATAATCAAAACTAGAATTATAAAATATTTCATATCTTTAAAAAAGCTATTCTGATTATAAAAATAATCTACTATGATTACTGAAATCGTTAATAACGCAATCAAATAATAATTACGCTGAATAATTGATAAAATAATAATCAATAAAAAATAAATGAACAGTACTAAGGGATGACTTTCTTTAAAGTTCTTTATGACCATATCAATCTCCTTTCTAATTTAAATCTCCCGGTTTGCATGTAAATCGCCATTTGATCTTATCCCCTTCTTTTAAACGATACGAGCTTGCACTCTTTCCAGGAAAACTACCATTTACACTATACATCCAACCGCTTGTATCACCACAAATCTTTTCTTCAATATTTCCGATTCCATAAATATACGTACCGTATGGTGACTTACGAGTTTTTAAATTTAATTTATAGTTTTGATCCACTGTTTTCAATACATCTAATACTGTGCTATCTTTTTTTATTTTTAAAGAAATCGTATCTAAAATTATACCATTTTTAGGAAGATATTCTCTGTACCCAGGATTTAAATCATCTAAATTATCAAGAATAGTTTTACAATCAATTGCAATTGTGACATTGATCGTTTGTTCATCTGCTTTAAAATCTTGTATTTCACTAGTATTTTTATTTTCACTGCTAGATTGATTTCCACGATCAGTCGAAGAATTACTTTTATCACGATCAATTGAATTTTTACTTTTATTATTTGTTTTACCTGAATTTGTATCTTGACTATTTATTGTATTAGTATCATCGGACCCATTTTCAATCACTTCACCACTTTCATCCACTTCTACAATTTGCGAAGATACTCCATTATGTTTAACTTTTACTATATCAGTATTAATCACATTATTATCAATACCAGCTTTACATGCTGTATTAAATAAAACAAGAATAGTAACTGCAATTTTTAATATTTTCTTCACAATTTCCTCCTAAATGTGTATAAAAAGAAACTTACTATAAAAGTAGTCGTCTTTGTATAGCTAATATTTTTTCAAAAATCTTAACTATGCAAAATAAGTTAGTATCATTATACATCAATCATTTCTAAAAGCAATAAAATGACAAGAAATTTAATACTTGTCATTTTCATTATTTTATAATTCTTTTTTTCTTGCCACTACCATAAAACGATGTGTAGTAAGCTCAAAATAACTTTTTTCTTTTATTTGTTTTAAGACCTGACCATAGAAATTCATAAATCGATCTTGAGTAACATCAACACGCGTGATCCGTTTCATAAAATGAATAAAAGATGTCAATGAATTAAAACGAACATACCCGTGTTCCTCAACACCATCTACGATCTCTAAACCAATTTCACTAAGACTTTTAGAACCAGATTCTAAATCCCAATGTCCATGCAACTTAAAAGGAAGAAAAACATTGATCAATTCTTGATAATTATCACTACCTAACTGATTCACTAAAATATAACCACCTGGCTTAACTACACGATATAAGTCATATTTATCAAAATTAGTTAATTCATTTACTACAACATCTAACCGTTCATCTTTAAAAGGCAGCTTACCTTCATCTGTTAATCTTGTAACTTTAACATTTCGCTTAGCAAGCCTCTCTTCTGCTTTTTCATATTGCGCTTCAACTGTATAAGTGATAGGTGGCAGTTTTTCAAATGATGAAACGTATTCTCCTCCGTCTAAAGAAATAACAGCCAAATGTGTTTGTTCATTTAAATATCTTGAAACTATTTCTGCACTCGAATAAATTGGCATGCTTTGCTGGATCAGATTACTATCTGATAATGTCATTGCTTTATTGATCTCATCTTTGACAGCAACAGCTTTGTAAATATTTTTTCTAAAACGGATCTTATTATAATAATATCCAACTACTTGACTAATACCATCAAAAATAACTCCCACCGCCACAAATCCAATTAATTCAATCAGCCATTCAATTGAAAAAATAAATTGTGTAGATACAATCATGTAACAAAAGATACACATGAAAATAATACTTCTTGTCCGTGCATATTTAAATGGCTCAGCTAATTTCAAGTACCAGTTCAATAAGCCTCTTTTTTTAGCCATATGCCCTTCTAACTCACAAAAAACAAACTTTACCCCTACCAGCATTAGTGCTAATAGCACAAGCATATAAACATAATAACCCATCTCATTACCTCGTATAAATTTTTTCACCACTTAATGAATAATAACCATCACTATCTTCTTTAACAAAATACCCATCATCAGCAAACTCTAGATTTCCTTCAACCGAAAAAATCACTTCTAGTTCATCCATATCATAAACATAACTCGTTCCACTCTTATTAAAAATACCATAGACTACTTTATCATATGTAAATATATAACCATCATCCATGAAATTATCATCAATAACCTTTTTACCATCAGTATCAATTACTTCATATTTACTACCAGAAATAAAACCAGCATAATATTTTTCACCAATATGTATGATCTTAGTATATTTTTTCGATATCTTTTTGCCTGATTGATCAATCAAATAATATTTATCGTTCTCTTTAGAAACAACCGCTAAATTATTTTGATCAAAATTTCCGCACTTGTAAAAACTGTCTTAATAGCTTCTTTACCATCAAATCCATAATACATATATCCTTTGCCTCTTACATAGACAGGAAAAATCTTTTTAGTAATATATGAAGCCATTGGATCTAATTGAATATTATTTACTTCAATTTCTTTTCCTTTATAAACAAATTTATGAGGCCCATATATCATCTCAGTATTTTTTATAACATAATTATCTAAATCGTTATAGTAACTGTTAATTGCTGTTGCTGTACCTTTTTCATCAAATAAATATGTTGTTAGGTTTTTTACACCTGTAATATTATCTGATTTATCAAAATATAGATCATCAAGATCTATTTTAGCTTCAAAAATAACACCACCATCATTATCACAAGCTAAAGTCTCTTGACTTTCTCGATTATAAAATAGATATCCTTTTTTATTACTATGAGACATTAATTGATATTTACCACCACATTTAACCTCAACAACTTTTTTCAAATCACTTTGATCATATATTTTCAACGATTTTTCAAAACATACCGCAATATAATTATCATTAATAATATTACTACTTAAAATCTCATCCTTACTAGTTATCAAAACTTTACCAGTATCATGAAGAACTACATATTCATTATTATCATGAATTATAGGTAATCCGGATAAAACTATTTTTGTTTTATCACTAGTTTTGTATAAACTTTCACCAGCACTATTTAAAATCGAAATATTATCGTTTTTATCATAAGCAACGATCATATTTGCAATCGATTCTAATTTTTTATATTTACCCATCTTAACAATTTCTTCACCTTCATATGAAAGATATCCATATTGTTTATCTTTAACTACTATATATCCATAATTACCTATTGATTCATAATTATCATAAATAAACTTAGTTTGTTTTTCACCATCTATATCAACAAGGCCATAATGCCCTTTTTTATCTGCTACAAAAAGCGTTTGGCTATTATCATCACCTGAACAGGCAGTAAATAATAAAAGTGCCAAAACACCTGCTATAATTTTTTTCATTTTGTCCACTCCTTAAAACAAAGTAATTATAGCATGTTTCTTGTCGATTAACCACTAAGATTAAAAATAATAATCTTTAAAAATTATTAATTTATTCAAACAGCTAAAAAATCATTTTATAAAAAATATAAGATAATACAAAACATTTTCAAATCCGTTCCCTATCATCAAAAAAGTCCAATACCCATAATTCACTTTACTTTCTTAATACGATATAGATTACTTTATATATCTTGATTTTTCAAAATTGCAAACAATTACCACACGAATGGAATTATTCTATATCTCACTTTCTTTTTATACTCAATATATCCTTCTAATTCCTTTTCAAGCAATATCTCTTCATTTCTAATTCTTTTAGCAACTATTAGAGGATATCCAAGAAAAATTATAAATGAAAGAATAGAACCAAGTACTAGTGGCATCGAAAGAAACATAATAATCGTCGCACTATACATAGGATGACGAACAATACCATATAATCCTGTACCAATTACTTTTTGATCTTGTTGAATTTCTACAGTTCGTGATAAGTAAGTATTTTCTCTTAACCCCTCTGCATAAAGTAAATAAGAAAATAAAAATATAACAGTTGCCAGCCATGAAACCCACTCTGGTAATGTGATCCATTTAAAACGAAAGTTTAATCCTGCTATGACAAATCCCAAAACGAACATTAAACCACTGAGTTTTACTACAAGATCCTACTCTGTTTGTTGTTCTTTAGCATTCAAACGTTTTTTCAATAATTCTGGATTTTTGAACATCATTACAATTCCAGCAAAAAACATGGGTATAAATAAAATTCCTATGAATAACCAGGCATGCCAATAATAAAATGTTCCAGCCGGAAAAAATATTAGTATGTTTACAAGAACTAAACCAAGTACAAATTTCAATACTGCTTGACAAAACAATTCTCTTGCCATTTTCAATCACCTCTTTACTTCCAATTTTTCTACTTTCATTTACAAAACAGTGGAAACAGCATTATAAACGAACAGACATAATATTTTCTAAAACAAAAAACGGTATTACATACCGCTCTTTGTTTTTGGATATATTCTGGATATTTATATTAAGACTACTCAACTGTTAATGGTTCGTCGTTATTAATTGATTCACCATCTTTAGTAGTCACAACGTAATACACTGAAGAAGTTTCTGGTGTATAGTACATATTCAACGTATCAATAGAAGAAATTTTAACTCCTTTTGCTTTAACGTCCTCTTTTACCATTTTTTCAATTTCAGTTGTATTAACATTTTTACCTCTGCATTGTACTTCAAATATTGATTTCATCTCTATTTCAATCCCCCGTTTCTACAACATCTATAATATCATAAAACTTAAATTTATGCAAATTTTATTGTAATTATCATATATTTTTGAATTTAATCATTAAAATAAGGGTCTTTTTTTAGTATTTTCCTATTTTTTTTAGCAAAAATCAAAATGTTTTATCAAATATTAGTAGCACAAAGATCAACTCAATTTAAATAGCCGCTATTAACGGCTATTTAATAAATATTAATCTTTTTTCTTTTTTACCACTACTACACTGCCCGCTAAAGCTAGTAATCCTGTTAACATCATTGGAAGAGCAAATGTATTATCTCCGGTTTTTACTGCTGATGAATCACCAGTGTTGATTGGATCAACTTTTGATACATTATTTTCTACTAAATTATTTAAAGCATCATTTAATACACTTTCTGCCATCTTTACTTCTTCCTGAGTTGCTTCTAAATTATTTAGAACTGCTATTGCTTCATCTAACGCATTATTCATCACCTTCCATGATGCTGCTGTATAATTAGCTTTACTTAATGTTTGAGCTTTATTGATCAATTCTTGTAATAGATCCTTATTTGGAATTAATCTTAAGTCTAAGTATGCTCTTATCAATGCTTCATATGCACTATCTACTTCTTCTTGTGTTGCATCTAGATTATCTAATACTGCTTTAGCATTTGCCATTGGTCCTACTAAGTTAGCAACACTTCCTTCTGTATATACACTTTTATCTAAGCCATCTACCATATCATATGCTTCTTGTAATCTTGTTTTATCAGCTCTTAAGACTAAGTTTCCAATTGCCTCTGTTAAGTTATTTAACGCTTCATTAACATCACTTTCTAAAGCATTATCATCATTCATAACATCTCTAGCTGCATCTAAGGCTTCTTTAAATGCTGTCCATGAATCAGTCGTATAATTTTCTTCTTCATATTTTTCGGCTTCATTGATCAAGGCTTCTAAAGCACTCTTATCACCTTTTACAAATTCTAACATATGAATTGCATTAGCTAAACGATAGAAGGCACTGTCAATCGTAGCTTGATTTGCACTAATATCAGCTAAAACTGCCTCTGCATTAGCAAGTGCAGTTTCAAATTCAGCTGCTACAGCAGGTACAACATTATCTAATGCCCCTTGAGCTTTTAATGTATTAGCTGTATCTACTGCAATTTGTAATGCTGTTTGATCGATTTTATTAATTACTAATACATCTAAAACCGCAGCATATTTTTCTTGTAAATTATTTTTAGTTTCATCTACGATCGTTTGAGCTAATTTATGAGTTAAATTAATATTTTCTGCTGTTTGCAACGCTACTTGCAATTCATTTAATTCATTAACCGCAGCAGCCCAAGATTCAGCTGTAAATTCAGCTTCTTTTAATCCTTTTACTTGGTCAATAACATCTACTAAAGCTGTTTTATCTGGTTCTTTAGCAAGAGCCTCATATTCAATACCAAAACCTAATTCATACACATTTTCATCAGTAGAATATACTTTAGAACCAGGAACATATTTTGGAATGTCTACTGGTAATTTACCAGAAGCACCAAACGTACCTAAAACAACCTCAGTACCTGCAGTTAAATTAGGACTAAACGCAGCTGTTGCGCCTACTGTACCACCACCAAATGATTCAGTAATATCTAATCCAGCACTTGTAGTACCATATACTGCTAAAATAGCATCAGCATCTGGGAATGCTTGTACATCATATGGATGATTTAATGAAATAACAACTGTCTGTTTTCCATTCTGTTTACAATAATTAGTAAATAATTGTGGACACGCAACTAAATAACCATCTATACCACCAGCGCTACTAATTTCTGAAGCATGAACAAGAACAGTACCCCAATCTAAAACATCTTTATTCGTTCCGACAAAATTAGTACCATCAGAATTTATTGCACTATTAACATTATCATTTAATCCTGTCCAATTATAGTGTTGTAAAATTTTATAATCTGCTCCTTCAGGAATAATTCCTGCCTGTTTTGCTCTTTCCCAAGCCAAAACAAAGCGATTATTATTTCTTGAATATGTAGATGCAAATACTACTCTTGAATCATTAGTTAATTTAAGAGGTAATACATCATTTTCATTTTTAACTACAGTCACTGCATTTGCAGAAATCAATCTTTCTGTTTCGCGGTTTTCGACTGATCCCACCACACTTGAAGCAATTGCTTTCTTTTCAGCTAAAGTAGTTGTATCATTAACCAAATCCATTACATTTCTATTATATTTGCAAGTTAAAATTCTTTCTACAGATTTATCTAACTCATCAACAGATAATGTGATTCCATTGTAACCATCTTCTTTAGTATAAGCATCAACAAACGCATTGATCAATGGAATTAATTTCGTTTTCATATCAGCCAAAGAAGATATATCAGTAAAAGGAATATCCAAAATATCAACCCCAGCTTTTACAGCTAATAAGTTTCTTTCATTTACATCAAAATAACTTGCTACACCAGCCATTGTCATGGAATCCGTTACGATTACTCCATCATAATTCAATTCATTTCTTAATAAATCAGTTAAGATCTCTCTAGATAAAGTTGCTGGTGGACTCATAAACTCATCTTTAATACTTGAGTAAAGTTCTTCAGTAACAATATTTGGGAATTGAATATGTGCTGTCATGATCATATCCGTTCCACTTTCGATTGCAGCCTGGAATGGTACTAGTTCTGTTTGATATAATTCTTCTTTAGTTGAATTAATTGAAGGCAATCCTGTATGAGAATCTGTTGCCACATTACCATGTCCTGGGAAATGTTTAGCTGTTGTCGCTACATTTTTACTTTGTACTCCTTCAATATATGCAGAAGTAAATTCAGCTGCTAATTGTGGATTACTGCTAAATGAACGTAATCCGATAACAGGGTTATTAGGATTATTATTTACATCAGCATCTGGTGCAAAATTGGTATTTACCCCAACTGCACTTAATTCACTACCGATAATTTCACCAGCTTTTATTGCATTTACTGTATCACCAGTAGCCCCTAAAGCCATATTACCTGGTAAAGCCGTCCCCCCTGTTAAACGATATACAATTCCACCTTCTTGATCGGCTGCAATCAATAACGGAATATTGTTTTTACCTAAATCTTTGTCCATTGCAGCTCTTTGCAAACCATCGGTTAATTCAACATTTACAGTTGCATCTGCATTAAAATTAGCAGCAAACAAAATAACACTACCAATATCATATTCACCAATGATTTTATAAATTTCATCATTAATATTTTGAACTGATGAAACTTTTGTACCATCTTCCATTGTCCAGCCGCTTCTAAAAGACAACATTAATTTTTGGCCAATTTTTTCTTCTAATGTCATTTTACTAACTAGTTCTTTTGCTTTTTCAGTATTAGTTGATGCATCGACATTAGATATTTGTAGACTAAAAATAGTTGTAATAACCATTGATAAAACCATGATTAATGAAATAATTTTCTTCTTCCCTAATCTCTTCATTTTTTAATCTCCTTCTTTAATTTAAAATAAATCAACGCTTTAAATAAATTCAACAAGCATTATTACTTATCTACGTCAAGTACTAAATTCTAATTCTAATTTTTACACCCCATTTCTTTATTTGTACTTGAATTAAATAATGAATTAATGTTACTTTTTCTAAAAATAAAACCTAAGTAGAGCAAGCAAAAACATTTTGCTTATATCTATACTTAGGTCATGCCTGATTTAACAGTAACATCTCATCTAATATATATTTTAAATAACTAAACAAATAATGTCAATGACTATCCAAAAATAACATTAAATAAATAATATTATTACATCAATTATTAATAATCAAATCCATTTTATTCATCCATTATTCCCTTATTACGATTTTACCCATTAAAAAATTAAAGCCTCTAAACTTTGATAAGATTCATCAAAATTTAAAGACTCTTTTTTTATCAAATAATATATCTATTTCGCTTTTAATCGATTTTGTTGTTTTCGCTCTAATTCACTTAAATAACGTTTTCTTAAACGAATATTATTAGGAGTAACCTCTACTAATTCATCATCATTAATATAATCAAGACAAGCTTCAAGATTAAATGTTCGTGGTCGTTTTAAAACAACTGTTGAATCTTTAGAAGAAGAACGAGTATTTGTCAATTGTTTACCTTTAGTAACATTAACTACTAAATCGTTATCACGACTATGTTCACCAACGATCATCCCTTCATACACTTCAACGCCAGGACCGACAAACATTACCCCACGATCTTCTACACCGCCTAAAGCATAAGCTGTAGTCTGACCATTATCAATTGAAATCAAAACTCCTAAAGATCGTTCTCCAACTGTTTCACCTTCCATTGGACGATACTCCAAGAATGAATGTGAGATGATTCCATATCCCTTAGTCATCGTCAAAAAATTAGTCATAAAACCAATCATTCCACGTGATGGAATAGTATATGTAACACTAGTCTGGCCATCATTGCTGACCATATTTTCTAATACTCCGCGACGATATCCTAAAGACTCGATCACATTACCAATACAATCATCAGGAGCTTCAATATTTACTTCTTCAAACGGTTCACATTTAACACCATCGATTTCTTTAATGATTACTTTTGGCTTAGATACTTGTAATTCATATCCTTCACGACGCATATTTTCGATCAAGATCGATAAATGTAATTCACCACGTCCTGAAACGATCCATTCTTCACTATTAGGAATTCTTTCAATTTTTAAAGAAACATCACGATTAGTTTCTTTAAGCAAACGCTCTTCGATTTGACGCGCTGTTACAAACTTCCCATCTTGTCCAGCAAAAGGTGAAGTATTTGTTCCAAACACCATTTGAATAGTTGGCTCATCTACTTTTAACAATGGTAAAGCTTCCTCTTTTCCTGTTGTACAAACTGTCTCACCTACACCAATATCCGCAAGTCCTGCAATAGCTACAATATCACCAGCACTAGCCTCTTCAATTTCAATTCGATGTAATCCTAAAAAGCCATATAATTTTTGAACTCTAAATTGGCTATGACTACCATCAGCTCGCACACAAGTTACACTTTCATTTACTTTTATCTTTCCCCGCTGAATTCGACCAATCCCAATTCTTCCTACATAATCATTATAATCTAATAGAGCTGGTTGAAACTGCAATGGTCCTTCTTCATCGACTAACGGTTCAGGAATCTCACTGATGATCATATCAAACAAGCAATCCATATTAGGCACTTGGGTTGCTAGATCGGCATCAAGACTTGATGTTCCTTGTAATGCTGAAGTATAAACTGTTGGAAAATCTAACTGATTATCATCAGCTCCTAATTCCATAAATAATTCCAATACTTCATCCATTACTTCTTGGATTCTTACTACCGGACGATCAACTTTATTAATAACGACAATTGGTTTTACTTTAGCTTCTAAAGCTTTTTTCAAGACAAAACGAGTTTGTGGCATTGTTCCTTCATAGGCGTCAACTACCAGCAATACTCCATCAACCATATTCATAATTCTTTCAACTTCACCACCAAAATCCGCATGACCTGGTGTATCCATAATATTAATACGATAATCTTTATAATTAATCGCAGTATTTTTAGCTAAAATAGTAATTCCTCTTTCTCGTTCAAGAGCATTACTATCCATCGCTCTTTCTGTAATTTGTTCATTATCTCTAAATGTACCAGATAATTTTAACAATTGATCCACAAGTGTTGTTTTCCCATGGTCAACATGAGCTATAATTGCAATATTTCTTATCTTCATCATCATGACCTCTCTTATAACTTCATCATTATAGCACAGAATTATTTTTTGTCATTATTTTTTTTCATTTGTCAATAATATCATTTTCTTATCTTTAATCAACAATTATTCCCAGTAATCCTGAAAGCGCTATTGCTTGATACATATCAACATGAACCCCTTTTAAACTATACATATCAATTCTAATTCCCTCAATATTGGCGCGCTTTAAATCTAATCCATATAAACTAGTCTTAAATATTTCACTATTAATTAAACTAACATGATTAAATTCCAGCTGCTTCATATCCACTTCCATAATACTGCTTTCATCTAAACAAGCATCTTTAAATTCAACATTACGCATATTTCCTAAAGCTATATTCATATAACGTCCCTGAATATCTTGAAATAAAACGTCTCTAATTGAACAATCAATAAAACCAATTCCAACCATTTTACAATTAACAAAACGACAGCGATGAATACTGATTTTATTAAACTCTAAATTTGATAGATCACATCCCTCAAAAACACAATCTACTAAATGAGTATTAACTAATTTTATTTTATTAAAATCAATTTTCACAAATTTACATTCATCAATTGAAGTGTTTTTTATTATCACAGTATCTTGAGGATCTGCAACAAATAAACATTGATAATACTGATCGCAATCATCAAATAAAGATTCTTCTAAATTACTAATTACTGGTTCTTTTCTTTTCATTATCGCACCCCTTATCAATAGTAACAATTTAAATATCTAAAGTAAAGCTGCTTCATATTTATATCATCAAAATATGAAAAAGAGATTTCAACATCGAAACCTCCTTTTCTACCTTCTGATCATCTTTCATTAATGATTCGATTACTAGCAAGATATGTCGCTAAATAATATCCACCATAAACAATTACAATAAAAATACTAGTAATTAAAATTTTATCAGCAATATTAATACTTACCATTAGATTAATAATATAACTTATCTCATTTAAAGCTACAAAACTATGAATCAAAGCTACAACCAAAGGAAAAACAAAAGTAATTCCAATTTGATAAAGCAGACTGCGATTTATCATTGGTCTACTAGCACCTAATTGTCCTAAGACCCGATATCTTTCTTTATTATCAGAAGATTCTGATAATTGTTCTATCGCTAAAACTGTACCACTACTAATAGCAAAAACAATTCCTAAATACAATCCAATAAAAGTAAATAATGCACTAGTACCAATCGCTGAATCACTCATTTGAATCCGTGTAAATGAGACTATATATTTTCCTTGATTATCCTGATTAAACTGATCGATCGATTCGATAAACTTATTTTCATAAGTTTCATTATTTTGAGTATAATTACCTACGATATAATTATTAATACCATCCATCTCACTACCATATTTTTCAGCTATCGCATCATTTACAACAATAAATCCTTCATTACCTTCACCATTGATGATCGATAATTCAACAACCTTTTTAGTCTTGCTAGTTAAAGTCATATTATCTAGTTTAACCGCATTATTACCTTCAAGAAATTCATTATAAAACTCTAAAGCCATCGGAAGAGTAGCAACTAACTGATATTGATTATCACCAAGATCAACTATCTGTTCATCTTTTCCTTGAATCGTTAAAATCTGATTATAGTCACTTTCCTTAATAACCTGCATTGGCTGCCTTCCCACATATTCCATATTGGCATATTTATCGCTTTTTGCAGCGATGAAATCACCTTGCGTTATGCCTTCTAGTTTAATAAAACTAAACTGATAATCATCCTTTATGGTATCTTGATAAGTTTTACTATTTCTAAAATCTTTTAATTTATCAACTTGACTACTTAATACTGTAAAATCATTTGGACAGTTGTCTCGATATGAATCATTCATGGCATTTGCCATTGATAATGATGAAGACAAAATTCCGATCGTTAAAAGCAGCATCAATGATATTACCGTCGTCGAAACAACATGAGTATTAACTTTATTATTGACCTGCTTTAAAATAAAGATGTTTAATCCTTTATAATATGTCTTTTTTCTTAACTGTACTACTTTCAATAAAAATCCAGCTACTGATAGGAAAAATAGAAACGTTCCTAGTGCTCCTAAAATAATCATCACTAAAAAGTCTGAGCCACCCGACATCATTACACCATCATATAAGATTTTATAAGCATAACCGATCATCGCTATCGAGATAATAAATATTCCAAAAATTACCCAGCTATTTTTTATCTTAACTTTTTCATTTCGTCTATTTGCATATAATAGATCAATCAATTTAAATCGACCTAAAGTCATAATATTGAAAACCATCACAATCAAATAGATTATTCCAAAATTAACAATCGCATATAATAAAGCATCACTTGAAAAAACAAATGCGAATTTAGTCATATCAGCTTCAAATAATTTAGCAGTAAATATTGAGATCAGCTGTGATAAAACGACGCCTAAGATCAATCCAATTATCAACGAAACAATTCCAACGATCATTGTTTCTAAAACTAAGATCAATGAAACTTTTGCTCGAGACATTCCCAAAGTAAAATATATCCCAATTTCTTTTTTTCGTCGCTTAATTAAAAAGTTATTGGCATAAACAATTAAAAAACCTAAAACAACAGAAACAAAAACGGATAAATAACTTAAAATATCTACTAATGATTCAATCATATCCATCTTTGATTTATTAAGAGACATCATTGCTGTCTGACTATCAATTGAATTAAAAATATAAAAGATAGCAACCGCAATAACCAAAGTCAAAAAATAAATTGAATAATCTTTAATACTCTTCTTAATATTTTTAAACGCTAAATTAAATAACTTCATTTAGCTCACCACCTAATAATGTCTGAACTTCCATAATACTATTGAAGAATACTTTACGTGAATTTTCACCACGAATTATTTCATTAAAAATTTTCCCATCTTTAATAAAAATAACCCGATCAGCATAACTAGCTGTAAATGGATCATGAGTAACCATGACTATTGTTGCATTTAATTTTGAATTTAATACATTTAAACTATCTAACAGCATTCTTGCTGATTTACTATCTAAAGCACCTGTTGGTTCATCCGCTAAAATCAAATCTGGATCAGTAACGATTGCTCTAGCACAGGCTACTCTTTGTTTTTGACCACCTGATAGTTCATATGGATATTTGTTAAGAATTTCTTCAATTCCTAATGCTTTGGCAACCTGAATAACTTTTTGATCGATTAATTTATAATTAGTTTTTTGAATCGTTAATGCTAAAGCAATATTTTCAAATGATGTTAAAGTATCCAGTAAGTTAAAATCTTGAAAAATAAAACCTAGTGAATCCCTTCTAAATTTAGTTAATTTATTGCCCTTTAATTTCGTAATATCTTCATTTCGTAAATAAATATGGCCACTAGTGACCCTATCAATAGTTGAAATACAGTTCAATAACGTACTCTTCCCACTACCACTAGCGCCCATGATTGCTAAAAACTCGCCATCATCAACATCAAAAGTAATATTATCTACGGCTTTAGTAAGATTGCTTTTATTACCATAATATTTCTCAATACTTTCAATTCTTAATATTTTTTCCATTTATCTTCACCTCAATAACTATTATATCTATTACATATTTTTCTTCCATCGAATAAAATAACATAACCTTACATTAATGTAAGGTTATGTAAGAATTATTAGGAAATATTATCGTCACTACTGTATTTCCATGACTTGAAGCAATCTTGATTTGATGATTTAAACGCAAACATAATTTTTTACATAAATACAAGCCAATTCCCGTACTCTTTTTAAAATTACGCCCATTACTACCAGTAAAACCTTTATCAAAAACACGGTCAATTTCACTTTCTAGAATTCCAATTCCATTATCCTGAATCATTAATTCAACATGATCTTTATATTTTTGAGCATAGATATGAATAAAAGGCTGGTTTTGACTATATTTGATTGCATTATTAATAATCTGATGCAAAATAAATTCTAGCCATTTTTTATCACTAGGTATAACTATATTTAGATCATCTAAATCAATCCTGATTTTTTTACTAATTAAATCTTTCTTATTCCTTTTAATAACTGTATTTACAACATCCTGTAAACAAACCTCTTTGATCAAATAATCTTTTTCAACATTTTCACTTCGCGCATAAAAAAGAACTTGTTCAACATAATCATCGATCTTGACCAATTCTTCTTTAATACTATCATTTATTTCATTTTTATTATTTTCAATAATCATCTGACTCGTTGCTACTGGTGTCTTCACCTCATGACACCACATTTCTATATATTCTTTTAACTCACTTTGACAAAACAACGATTTGTTAAGATGCTCTTTCATCGCTTTATCTATCTCATAAATGCTATCAACCATTATTTTTCCTTCAATGAAATGCGGCTCTTCAATCAATTCAGTAATTAAATATTTTTCATCCAGCTCACTTAAACATTGAATAAAGCGATTATAATAATTCCTTTTTCGCCAAAAATCATACCCACAAATCAAACTAAATGAAATTAAAATTAAAAACGGCACATAAAAAACTAAAAACCTTGGACAGTTAAAAGCCCACAAAATAACCCATACCAAAGCAATCGTAAAAAAGGCAATCGTAATATTAATTATTTGATTTTTTAAATAATCATTTAATTTCATAAAATTATATAGCCCTGTTTCCTTCTAGTATGAATTACATCTTTTAATCCAATATCTTCTAATTTTTTACGCAAACGATTTATATTGACTGTCAAAGTATTATCATCTACAAACATGTCGCTATCCCATAAATAAGTCATGATTTCTTCACGAGATTTAATTTGACCACGATTAGTTAAAAGAAAATATAAAATCTTTAATTCGTTTTTAGATAATTCAATTGTTTGTTCATTTTTTATAATTAAACTCTTTGATACATCTAATTTAATATCTCGATAACTAAGCATATTATCATAAGCTGCTTTAGTTCTTTTTAAAACAGCTTCAATCCTAGCTAATAAAATCAAGGGATTATAAGGCTTAGTAACAAAATCATCAGCACCATAATTTATACAGATCAATTCATCCATTTCATTATTACGGCTTGTTACAATGATGATTGGTTTTGATGAATTTTTTCGATATTCTTTACATAAAAACTGTCCATTAACATTAGGTAAGTTGATATCCAATAAAATCAAATCACCATCAAAAGAAATCATCTTATCTAATGTTTTTTCAAAAGAGGTAATTACTTCTACTATATAGCCATTATTCTTTAAGTAAACTTTTAATTCATCACGAAGTTTTTCTTCATCTTCAATAATTAATATTTTTGCCATTTTCTCACCTCGTCTATATTATACACAAGTATTAATAAAATAGCACGTTAACATTTTGCTTGAAAAAACTATTATTTTGATATATATTTTAATCATACTATAAAGATAGGAAAAGAGGGATATATATATGGAATTCACAGTTGAACAAGCAGTAAAAGATTTGGGTATAAAATGTATCGGCGTGCGTATTACAGGAATAAATAATCATCATTATAGTGATAGTCTCAATGATTATTTAAATATTCACAGTCAAAGACTACTTAAATCATCAGATGTAAACGATCCAATTATTCAAGGTTTTTATGACTTACATAAAAAAATAGGTGTTTCTAAACGTAAAAATATACCTGCCAGTGAAAACTTAATTAAATTATTAAAAAAACGTCATGATATTACAAGAATCAATCCTGTTGTTGATATTTATAATATTATTTCCATGGAATCTAAATTAGCCTTAGGTGCCCATGATATTGATAAAATTACTGGTAATGTAAGTTTAAAATTAACAGATGGCAAGGAATTATTCATTCCCCTTGGTCAAGAGGAACCCAAAGAAGTTCCTGCTAATGTATACAGCTATATTGATGATAACAATGAAATCATCTGTTACCTTGAAGTTCGTCAAGTCAATAAAACTAAAGTTACTAATGATTCTAAAGATATTTTCTTTATTGTGCAAGGAAACGAAAAAACTGACTATAACTATGTTAAAAATGTCGCTGGAGAATTAATTACTGTTATCACTTACTATTGCGGTGGAACTGGTAAAATATTATAAAAAGCCAAAAACAATTGGCTTTTTATTTATATTTTTCAATCACACAACTATGTTTCTTTGTCTTCTTATCATAACTTATTGCTACTAATAGTAAATTATCTCTATATTTTTCCAATCCCTTTGGATATTTCTTTTCCCTGATTTGATCTATCGCTGTTTCTGCTTCATGATCCCATTTTAACTCTACTATCATCGCTGGTTTATCATCTTTAGGAATAAA
>BAHP02000076.1 GCA_000508865.1 Clostridiales bacterium VE202-01 | reverse complement strand
TTAAAATATTTTAATTTTTTATATTTTCTCTTTACATTTGATAAAATATTAGATATAATCATTCTTGCGTTAAGCCCTAATAGCTTAATGATGAATATATGGCGGACGTGGTGAAGTGGTTAACACACCAGATTGTGGCTCTGGCATTCGTGGGTTCGATCCCCATCGTCCGCCCCATTTTTTAACAATCTAGTCTATTAACCACTTTGAGGTTTTATATATTTTTATAATTATACAACTTTATGGCACTATCATCTTTCATAAAAGTATTTTGATAGTAATATGCCCAGTTGACGGTTAAAAGACAGTATTGAATTAGATTATTCTATTTGTTATAATATTAATCGAAATTAAAAATTATAACAAATCGATATAATCGGTTACAAATTTCGTAGTCATTTTTCTGTCAACTGACATACGTAACAAAGTTTCTATAGTGTGAAGAAACTTTGTTTTTTATTTACTTGTATTTATTATAACATTGAAAAATGCAAAAATAAAGTGATAAAACAAATTTTCATCTATCATAGCAATTTTAACAATAATCACATAATTTCACATTTTATTTTAAAAATGAACAGTTTTAAAGGTGGCAATTTTGCCACCTTTAATATTATATCTTTCTTTTTTGTTGCCTTTTTACAAAATCATATACTTCTTTTATTTCATAAACCTGTTTATCATCATATGCTGGATTAGTTAAACTGGATAGCAAAAATTTTTCTAATTTTTGAATAAAGTTTCCATAGCTGCTGTTTTTTTTATTTTCTACTGCATTTTCTAACTGAACTGCTAGTTCTTTTTGTGCTTTTGAATTACCATGCAAATAAAGTTCTGTTATCTCGATTGAATCATGACCTAATCTTTTAGAAACATTGTATAAATCATTAGTTATAGATAACATCATTGTTGCGTGACTGTGTCGAAAACCATGCAAATTCATATTAGTACTGTTTGAATTAATTTTATATTTTTTAAAATTACGATCCAATGTTGTAAAACTGATCATGTTAATTCCACCAAAAACAAAATGATTATTAATATTTTTATTATATACAGATTTTACATTCACATAATAATTTAATATAAGCTCTTTCAATGATTTATTTATATAAATTGTCCGATAAGAGTTTACAGTTTTTGGAGATTTAACTATTTGTCCAACTCCTGAAACTTTACATGCAGTACTGTTTATTGTAATAGTCTCTTCTAACAAATCTACGTTCTGCCAACGTAATGATAAAACCTCTCCTTTTCTTAATCCACAAAAGAACAGAACATTGAATAATACCACATACTTTTCATCATCAACATATTTAATAAAATTATTAAACTCATCTAGATTCCAGATGATCTGCTTATCTTCTTTAAATTTATTCTTGTCAACAGCATCTTTAATTGTTTCAAAACCTCTAATTTCTTCAATGCTCATATCAACATACCGCATTAGATTAGCATACGTCATCAAGCGTTTTAAAAGTTTAACAATTATATTGGCGTATGATACGGAGTATTTCTTTTTATCGCTAGTTGTGAACACTCCATCTAAAAAATTTTTTTGAAATTTTTTTACCTTAATAAATGTTATTTCTTCTAATTTACAGTTTCCAAATACCTCCCTTATGTGTGAATTATACCTATAGCAGATAGAATCTATCGTAGTATCCTGATGTGTTAAATCGATATCTTCTAGGTATTTAATAAATAATTCGTTTAATGTCATAAATTTTCTCCTTTTTTAGTGTAAAAAAAACTAGTTCAAGCAGTTAAGTGCTTGAACTAGTCCATATATTACACTATACAGTTTTATAATCAGGAAGTTTTTTACTGTCGTAATCCCTTATCCGTTCAAAATGAAGTGTTCCATCCGAATCCAAAATCTTATCAAATAAATCATTTCAACGCCTTCAGGAGGAGTTGAAATTGAATCGACTCTATTATAACGATACCATAGCTGATGTTTTTTTTGATAAGCCTGCGTACATCGATGATCAATTTTTACAATCCACTTTACATACTACAAATGAATTGGGACGATATTTTAATATTGTAGCATCATCCCAATTCATAATTTCCTCAACTCTTCCTACTCTAAAATCATTTGTACGATTTCTTCTAAACGTCTTTCTAGTAACTTCAACTACTACATAATCACCTTTTTCAATATCCTTGATTGGACATATAAACGCATAGGGTTTACTATTTTCATTTATTTTTCCTTTTAATCCTCTACGCATTTTAATAATTACTATTCTCAATGCCATAAATTTTCTTCCTCTTTCCTGTAAATTTCTTTATATAATAATCTAACCTATTAAAAAAAACTTCATCAAAATCTACTATTTTTGTAATAAAAGCAGCTTCAAATTAAAACATTTAGATATTTAATAACAAACTTTTTTATTTAGTACATATTTTCTCAAAACTCTCAATTGTTTCTTTTGCATTAATGACAACAGTATTCAGTATTTTTAAAACTTCATATCTATTTTCATTATTTATATATTTTCTTACTCTCCTAATTAAGACGTCTGCTTTATTTAATTCTTCTATAATGTTCTTTTCATCTAAATTCATTGTTAATAACCCTTTCTTTTATGCTACAATTATGATCAAGTTCTACTAACCTATATAATTTTCAGCATTGTTCAATAACTGAATTTCATTTATATGATACATCTCAATTATACTTTTTTTGAAATAGTATATTTTTAATATAGTAAAATGGTGGCAATTTTGCCACCATTTAATTATCCTAGTTCAATTTTTTTATCTTTAATTGATATATTATTCTTTGTTTGAGCTATTGTTTTTTCTTTAGCTGAAGAAATTCTATGTGAAAGTGATTTATTATTTTTTCTAATTTGCATATCATTTTCTAAACCATCAAATTTTTCAATCATCTCATTTGTTTTTTGATACATTTTAGTACTAGTTTCCATAACTTTAAATAATTTATCCTGAATCTTAGCACAGATTCCTACATCAGTATCTCTGCTACTAATTTCTTTTGTTTCTTTTCCAATCACACTACGACCAAAATTAGCTAAATGTTCTTTTGATTCATGACTTCGATTAGCTAAATTACTTAGCTTATCAATTCCTTTATCAGCAGTATTAGTAATACTACTAAAATTGTTCGAAAATATTTGCAGTATATCTTTTACTTTTATTTTTTTCATAGCAGATATCAGAGCATCTTTCCCTTTTATCTTAACATCTTTAATTAATTTATCAGCTATATCAATTATACTATTTTTAATATCTGTAAGTGATTTTTTTCCATTATTAATTTTTGTATTAATATCATTAATGATGGAAGCAGTTTGTGATCTTTCATTACTATTTTTTATCTTTTGGAATTCTTGATTCATTTCACCCATTTTAATAAGAAGATCTTCATATTTCTTTTCAGCATTATCAACATAGTCAACTATAAATTGTAAAGTGTTTTTTTCTGCTTTCATACCATAATCATCAAGAGTTTGAAATAACTCTCTAATTGAATCATAATTTTTTATTGATGTATTTTCCATATTTTTCTCCTGTTTAACCAATATTATATTCTATTTTTTTATTCTTATTTAATTTATTTGTTACTAGTTCTTTACTTTTTTCTACTGCATTATTTTTTCTTTGAGATAGTGAAAGTTTTTTTTTAGATATTTCTATTAGATCCTCATTCCAATCCTTAAAATAGCTAAATTCTTTTGTTATATTGTTACCTAACTTTAAATCTTTAATTGATTTTTCTAATATATTACCTAATTCCTTTCCTGCTTGATCGTTATCAAAGCAAATTACTAAATCATTTTTTGATTTATTTTCTATATAAAAGTTTTCTACACACTTATATTTATTAGCAGAACCACATGCAATAAAAATATCTTTATCATGATTGTTGCCTTTTTGTTTTTCTAAACTCATATAGGACAACATATCTATATATCCTTCAAAACAGTAAACTTTACTATCTTCAAATATTACTTTTTTATTATCTTGCTCTGGATAAATTCGCCAGCCAATATCGTAGTTACACCCTTTTAAATCTCCTTTGAATTTTGAATTACTACTTATCCCTCTAAGTGAAATGGCTGAAAGCAGCCCATAATTATATCCAATAAAGGCAACTGCCTTTGATCCATTAGGAGTAATTGCTTGACATATTCTTTTTTTTATTAAGTTCATTATAAACAATAGCTTTATCAATTTTTCTTGTATTTAATAAATATGCAATAACATTTCTATTATTGCTGTCTTTTTTCAAATTCTTTAAAAGACTTTCATGACTATCTTTTATCCTATTAATTTTTTCTTCTTGACTCAAATCTGAATATAATTTCTTTTTTTGATACTGTTGTTCAATTTTAAAATTTGGATCGATTTTATTTTTCAAAAAATTCACTGCATCAGTAAAATTATCAATTCCTTCTATTTGAGTTTCTATAACAAAATTAATAACATCACCACCATGACGATTTGAATTTCTAAAAAAAGAATTAGTAGCAGGATAAATAACAATAGAACTAAAATCACCGTTTTGAATTGAAGCCCCATTTTTTATTCCTAAATATCCATTCTTTTTGGTTACATCAAAATATTCATTTGCAAGATCTACAATATTGACTTTAGTTTTAATATCATTAATTATCTTTTTTGAAAAAGCTATAATAATCACCCCTTACAAAAAAGTAGCAATCATTTTTACTACTGTTTACTACTTTTTTAAATGATTTTTTATCTAATTTTCTTATTGAATCGAATACATCTTCCAAAAACAACTCTTCAAGTTTATTATTTGGCTGAATATTATTTAAATTTTTATTTGTGCTAAATACAGATTGTGTATTAAAACTATTGATCAACATTTTTGCTTCATTAGTCATTATTTAATTTCCTTCCATTATTGCTAAAATTTTAGCATCATTGATTCTTTGCTTTAAATTCCTAGAACTGCGCTGAATAATCATTTCTTTCTTTTCTTCTTCATAAACTACATTTTTAACTCTTGTTAATTCGTTCAAAAAATATTTAGGTAAAGAATGGATTAATATATAAATATCATGAATAAAAATCAAAATATCTAAATCATTACTTAATTTCTTACTGTTAAATTCAAATTGATTATTAAATCTACACACTCCTGTCAAACTATAAAAAACTATTTCTTTTATATAATTTAATTCTTCAAAACTATATTTTTTTAGAATATCTTTTTGAGTCTTTACATAATTATTAAAAAATAAATCTGGACTAAGTAAAACATTAATATAGTATTCTATATCAACAATATCACCACCACATTCATCTGCGATTTTGATTGATGGAATAATATTATAATCATGAAGATTTACCATTTGCTTTACATCAAACACATTGATTTTTTGCCATTTTAACGATGAGTTTGAACCATTTAAATTGGGTATATATACTTTACTTGCTTTTGTACCTGCTTTAGGTACTATTTTAATTTCTAATTGATTATTTTCTAATACAATTAAATTCCATTTTTCAACAGTATTTACATAAGTAGCATCTATGTTGGTGCTTAATATACTTAATACATTAAACCACTCAACTTTGTAATTATTTAAAAAAAAGTGTGTTAACGATCTAAAAAATTTTCTTCTGATATTAACATCATCATTAAATATACTATTCCTAGCAAATCGTTCAATATTTTCAATAAATTCTTTATCCATCTATTCTATCTTTCTGCTTTAGATTGAATTGAAATTTCAATATTTTTTTCTTTATCTAAAGCATTTTCTTTTACATTTTTAACCTTCTCATGTTTTTTTATACTGTAGAGTTTCATTAGTTCTTCAGCGCTCACTATAACAGATTCAGGCTTATCAAAAGGAACTTTACCATCTAATGGTGCTTCACCTGTAGGACGACCCACAAAATGAATCTTGTACTGTCTTTTTTCATCAAGATAAGTATACATTCTTCCCTCTTTTACCTTGTCTTTAAAAACAGCATTATTTGGTAAATTTATATAGGCTCTTCGTTCATCACGATCGATACCATTTTTATCTATACCAAAAGAAACATCTCTAAAATCTTTTGATGGTATATAAATTTTACACATTTTCAAAGGATTACCATCTTTATCCTTATATGTCCGGTGATTACTAATTTCACCTTTTTGTTTTTCACTAAAATTAATCGCAAATAACCTTTTTTTCATCTTTTCTGTACCTTTCTTTATATTTTTATTAAATAAAAAACCATGCAAAATGCACGGTATGGGAGAGGGAGGTAGGGATAAAGCTCTTATTGGGTGGGATTTCCCAAAAAGATAACTCCCTAACTCTCAAGCATATTATCTCATATTATGATATACAAAAATATAGGACTTTTTTCTACACCCTTTTAAACTCCTATTAAACTTTTTGACCAAGACCCCGTTTGAAAAAGAGCAATAACTACTAATACTGTATAACCAAATCCTTCATATAATGCATTCATAGGATTGCTAGAATCTATTGTAGGCATAGATCCTTTCATAAGAAGACCATACATATATAAAACCAAAACTATAAATATAACGTGCAATGCCAAAGCACACATCCTTTTGATAAAATTTTTACCAATAACACCATATTCCTGACTCGCCAATGTAGCAAATGGAATTGCAGCTACTCCAGTAAATACATATATTTCAATAAATCTTAATTTAACTATTACTTCTGCAAGAATTCTAGCTATACCAGCACCAAAACTTAATATCATAGAAGTAATAAAATATCCCATCAAAGTTAATGTGCTACACTTTGATAATGCATCTCCCATTTCAGAAGCCGAAATATCACCTAATTCAGATAATGTAAAAGATGAATTAGATACAATTTCTGCTGAAATTTCAAATATAGCATCAATTATTACCGTCATATTTTCCATAATAATTTTTGAAAACATAATTTTTAATAGTATCTGACAAATCCAATATATACATTCCATTCCTTTTACATCTGCTCTTTTAAATAAGCTGGCTAATTCTAACAAAAGAAACAATGATAAAATACTCCATGCAATAGGTAATACTGCATTTTTATTAAATGATACAACCGCATCCCATATTTCTTTATTAAAAGCACTTGGGGACATGATAGCAGTATTATATACAGATGAAAAATTTGTAAACATTGATGAAAAAGTATTAATAATAAACTCCGAAATTCCTTCTTCTAGCCAATCAAACATAAAATACCTCCAATCTAAAAGTGGCAATTTTGCCACCTAGTATTTTTTCCCAGGAATCAATGCACCATGAATATACTCTAGATGCATGTAATCCTTTTTATTTTTATAATTACCACCCCATCTAAATCCATATTTTATCCAAATATTAGCGACTTCTTGCGTAATAGACAAATGATTAGCACCTGTTGCATCATAATCATTTGCTGAACCTGTATCATATCCACTACTTCCAATTTGTGGATTTTCTTTAACATTAATATCAAAAGCTAGACCAAAAGAATGATTTGAAATAGCTCCATTTCCACCAGCTATCTCTCGCCATGTTCCACCACATGTATTATCATATGCTCTAAATCCTATATCTACCATTTCTTGATATATTTTTAAAACTGTACCTGCGAGTGCTTTATGTACTTTAACCGTAGCAACCGACGGATTTCCTTCTCTATTCAATATAGGCACTTGTAGATTAATCATATACATTTCTGCTTCTTCTTTATTTTTTGGAACACCATTAGGATATAAATATCTTGCTTTTTCAATGGTAGTCCCAGTATTTAAATCACCATATGTAAAACCTGAAAGCTCATTTATATAATCACTATAAAGCTTTGAATTATAATTTTTTGATGAACGTGCTTTTTCCTTTAAGTTCTCTATACTACTATCAAAGCCATAGCTTTCTCTTTCACTACCTACATGTAATTTAGAATATGTTGGAAAAACATCAAAATACCATTCTTTATTAATTTTCTTTTGGTAATCATAACCATAAGTACCCACATCATATATATTTGTATCAATCCCCCACTCTTCTGTATTTAAAAGATTAAGAGCAGGATTATTGTTTTTAAATACACGTTCTAATGCAGTCTCAAAATCAGTATCAGTACCTTCAGTATCTTTATGTGGATCTATGCAATAGATATAAGAACATAACCGATCATACATTTCATAACTACCTTCATACCAATCTAAAGCGTAAGTAATTGACATCATATCAATAATGTTGATATTAACATTGTATTTTTGTTCAAGGACATCTTTGTATTCAAATAAACCATCAACTCGCCCATAAAAATTGTAACTTGAAAAAATACTCATAATTAAACATATAACAACTAGTATAATCATTGCTGGTATTGATGTAACAACGCCTACGATAATTGCAGGTATACTAGTAACAAAAGTAACTATTCCAATTATTAGTGATTTAATAAATCTAGTAACATTAACTACTGCTTGACGTGCCTGTTTTCTATATTTTAAAGTTGCCCAGCTGCCTTTAATGATTTTTCCAGCAGCTTTAGTTGCCACATCTTCATTATAAGCGACTGCATTAATTCCCTTTCGACTTTGATTCGATACAGTATGTCTTATTGAGCGTTTTAATGAAAATTGTCCTTCAGGGTTGATTTTCCTCTCATTTCTTTTTGCTAAAAAATTAAGATTATGTCTACGATAAAAATTTACTTTATGCTTTCTAATAAAATCCAATCCTGATTTTCCAATTCTTTTAGTATTTCTAGCAACCATGAATTGATTACCAATCAATGCTTTAGTAAAATGCGCTGAACTATCTCCATGAGCTTTATCATATAAATCTGGTGTTCTTTCAACAATTAATCTTCCAGTTGTTTGTAGAGTACGGTGTTTAGGAGAATTTATGTTATGCACTGTATTATGTGTAGTTCTGTATTTTGCTTTTACCTTTCTATTGTATGACATAACTTTCCTTATAATAAGATGGTAGCAAAATTGCCACCATTACACATTCAAATTCTCCGTTTTCTTTCTAAGAGCTGTTCTTTCATCAAAATCGCTTGTTAGAACCTCATAAATAGGATTATTTTTTGGAAAATCGTCTTTAAATGGTATAATTGCATTTCCACAAAGCATTAGACCACTACCTCTTTTTGCATTTGTAATTGAAGAAAGCATCTGATTTGATAAGTTCAATATATCTGCAAGCTCATCTCGATCTGTTGAAGCCTGATCCAACATTACAATAAAATTAGAGTTTGCTAGCATTGTCCTAATTTTTTCATCATGTATTAAGTCTTCAACATTTTGTGTAATCCCAGTTAAAATAGCACCATATTTAGGAGCACGTTTCCATAGAATATAAAAAAATTCGACACAATATCTATTAAAGAACAACAAATAAATTTCATCTATATATATCCATGTACGCTTACCTTTAAGAAAATTTCTCTTTACTCTTACCCATAATGTTTCTAAAATAACCATCATTGCTAAAGATTTGAGACCTTCACTTAAATCTTTAATAGCAAAATTGGTAAACCGACTATATATATTATCTGTAGATATCTTTGAAAACATATTATATGTTCCATCATTAATATAAATTCCAAGTGATTCATACATATCTTGAGCTGTTTTTTCAGGTTGTCCTTTTAAAACAATTGCAAAGTCATCTAATGTAGGAAAAGGTGGAGGTTCTATAGTCATACCATCTTGAATCTTTCGTTTGTATTCATTTAATGCCTGTTCATAAGTTGCGAATGTAATTCTTAGACTTCTATCAACTACAGATTTTTGTTTCGCTTCTAGAACATCATACCCTAAAATATTTGCTATGAAAGACTGCATAAAATCTGCTTTTTCACTTATGAAGACAGGATCCATAATATCACCTTCTAGAAGATTAAAATACATCGTACTTTGTGAATCAACTCTATTATTTGTACCTTTATACCTGCAACATAACTCTTCATATTCGTTTTCAGGATCAATAACAATAATGTCATCAATAGTATTCAGGAATAGTTGAACAATTTCTCTTTTAACAGCAAAACTTTTCCCAGATCGTGGTTTTGCTAAATACCAGCCACTTGCATTTGGTAATATTTTCCTACTCGTAAGTATCAAATTATTAGTTGTTGGATTCATTCCATAATAGCAACTAGAGTCACCAGGTTTCAGTAGCTCCTGACTTGTAAAAGGAATCATAGCACCACACACCGGCGTAGTTAAAGTTCTTCCTTTGCCACCAGGACCCGCATAAACATCAGTTTTACCTAATGGCAGGCAAGCATTCATACATTTTTCTTGCTGATAATTTAAAGCTATCATCTCTGTTGAATGTTTTTTAGCCCTTGTAAGAACCTTTTTTGTTATTTCTTCAAGTTCTATTTCAGTTTCTGCATTAATCATTACAAAAAATTGACAAATAAACAATCTTTGATTTCTACGTTGTACATCTTCTAATAGCTCATATGCACTTTCTAACGAATATTTCAATTCAGCTGGAATCATTTCTGGATCATATCCATCCTTAAGCGCTTTTCTTTGCTCTTCCATTTTTTGCATTTCCATACTTGCTATATTTGTTTTAATCATAGGAATTTCATCTTCCCTAGGAAACGTTTCATATGAAAAGAAATAACAAGATTATGTTCAATTCTTGTCAGATCATTTATAAATTTATCAGACATTTCTGTTGAATAATTTTTAAGCCATAAAACTCTGCAAAATCTATTATCTATTTCAAAACTGTCTTTTTTAGAAAAATTAAAAGATGTGGGTGCTATAGCATCTTTCGTTATAAATGTTGGATTAACATTTGAATAATCAAAAAAGAATTTGCCACCAGGATTAAATATTGTATAAATTTGTTCCAAACGGTCTTTTCCATTCATAACATTTACATCACAGCCTAATTCTTTAAATTTTTCTTGAAATTCTTGTGTTTGATATTGAAGATCTTTTTTAGCTTCATCAATATTTTCATTTTTTGATGTAAATATAAACATTTTATCTGTTTTAATATTATTTGTTCCTTTTGATAAATTATTTTTAATTACTTTATTAAAATTTCTTCTATCCTCATCAAATTCATCGCCTTTATCTTTCATCATGATTTGTTCTTCAAAATCTTCTTTATCTACTTGATGATTATGTATTAATAACTGTATCCCTGTCTCTGTGCCTAACGAATTAAGAATCTCCATATATTTTAACCAAATTGATTCTTGATCTTCCTGACGTGCAATTTGATAATTAACATCTGTAAATTGTATTGCGGCACTATAAAGATCATCACCTAAATAACAAATACCATCTTGCATCATTGCCTCATAGGCAATCGCGTTTTGCGTAGTTCTTTTAATTTTTCGAATGGAACGATTAGATTTCTTTGATTTTATTCCTTTTTGTTCTTTTTTTCTTTTTAAAATCACTATACTTATCCCCCTTTCTAAAAAAACGAATCTCATTATCATAAAGTAACTTTTGAATATGTAATACATTAAATAAAATAATATTCATGTAAATATCAAATGGTATATCCTGAATTTTAACAAATCCACATAAAAAACAAGGTATAACAATCATCATAATAATATATGACAAAATATCACTACTAAAAAAAGGAATTAGTAACAGATAAATAATTATCGCTAAACTAATTCCAATAACAAGCCATACAAGCTGACGTAAAGTTAAATTTTTAAAGATTTTTTTCTCATATTCTTTTATTTCCTTTGGAACAGGAACATATATCATCTTTTATACCTCCAATTTAAAAGGTGGCAATTTTGCCACCTTAAAATGTTATTAAACTAATTAATCCAGCAGCAGTAACAACCATTGCTCCACCTACGATTTGTCCAATTCCCTGTTTAATATCAGGTGCAGTTTTATCCTTTAAACCTGTTGCCAAAACGATCAATCCCCATACTATCCAAAATATTCCAAAAGCTAAAATACCTTTTTGAGTAATATCTAAAACCTGATTAAATGCTTCCATTAATATATACCCTTAACACTAATTTAAGTGTTCCTTTCTGCTAAAATTTAACGACAATCAACTGTTATTACATCGTCGAAATCAATGTTTAAATCAAAAAGTGAATTTTCTGTTAATTCTGACTCCTCATCACTTTCATCATTTTGTAACTTCGCCAAATCTAAAATATGAATAATTTCATCATCCGTTAAAAGATTTTTTGAATCAGCATTTGCTGTCAAATTAAAATTCTTGTGATTTAAAGGATTAAATTTTTTATCTCTAAAAACATGTTGTCCTCTTATCATTACTAAACATTCATCACGATCTAATCTACCCATTTCAGCAGGATCAATTAAAGATCGTTGAATTAAATTATTGGATTTCGAAACACTAGAATTACTTCCTTTGGTTTCAGAAATATTTAAATAATCATATGTAGCATTACCTATCATTTTCGACAAATATTCCCAAGTCGAATAATCTTTTCCACCTAAAAACAATGTCGTATCACAGCATCCAAAAACTGTTTCCCAAGATTCCTTATAATTTTTTTTAAGTTGTGCTAAATCCTGAAGAATAACATTAACTGAGATTTCACGTGAGCGCATTGTTGCTATTTTGATTTCAAAATCTGGAATTTTACCAATATTTGCAAATTCATCTAACATAAATCTAGTATGAATAGGTAATTTATGTTCACTTGTTGAATCTGCCTGAATGTACAGCAAATCAAAAAGTTGTTGATACATTATTGCTGCAATAAAATTAAGAGTCGCATCTGAATCAGACACACCTATAAACATTGCTGTTTTTTTCAAGTTTCCCTGACTATCTTTTTTTGGATTTCCAATTGTATATAAATCAATCGTATCGTCATCAAGTAGTTCATGTAGTTCTGGAAGGTTGAAAATTGACATTCGTACACCTACAGATATAAGTACACTTTTAGCTGTTTTACCAGTTGCTTTCTTGAATAAATTATATTGAAGGCAAGCTAAATAAGCATAACTATTTTTATGTAAATACCTACTTCTCCCATTTCATTCATTAATGTTTTATTCTCTTCATCCAGTTCTTCAAACATGAAATCAAG
The DNA here is from genome assembly GCA_000508865.1 of Clostridiales bacterium VE202-01. Lineage (GTDB taxonomy): Bacteria > Bacillota_I > Bacilli_A > Erysipelotrichales > Coprobacillaceae > Thomasclavelia. The sequence goes on along the minus strand of BAHP02000076.1, from coordinate 4,057 downwards.
TGGCGACTTCATATTTTCGTCCTCTTCAGATGCTTGAGCCAAGTCCAATAACTCCATAATACTAGATATATTTTGTTCCTCAGGACTAGCAACTGCCATAATAAAGAAAGTTATTGCCGATAAAAAAGTTATTTCAGCTTTTTCAAAAAATGGATCAGCAGTTGAATTAATATTTTTATCATTTGTATTTGCAATAAGATTACTTATGAATTTATAAACATCAAGAGGTTTATTTACATACTTCAATGGATTATAATGCATACTATTATCTATATGAATTAAATCCAATATTTTTATATCATAATTGTTTTGAAGTAATGCTTTTCCGACTTCTGGAAGCAAAGATAATTTTGGATCAGTAATTATATAATTACATGACATACTTAATATATTTGGCTCATTAAAGTAAAATGTTTTACCAGAGCCCGAACCACCAACAATACACACATTATTATTTAGAAAAGTTAAACGTGTATTCATCGACAATCTCATATTTTGCGAGAGAATAATATTATTTTTTTCATCTGTATCTCTTAAAGGGTTACCCTCATTTTTATATCACCATAGCGAGCCGAACCATGTTCCTCACCACTTCGATAGTTTCTTCTTGATGATTTATAATACAACACAATAAGCATTACTATACATACACTTAATAAACCCCACAATATTGAAAAAATATCTATTCCAATAGAAATCCCTAAAATTGATAATGAATAGCTTTTTATTATGCCATTTAATGTTTCTAATATCGGAAATTCTTTACCTTGTGAACATAAAAATTGATAATATAATGATAAACGATTACCGATTAAAAAAGCACATATTCCTAAAATAATATTAAATTTATTTTTTTTCAAAAATTCCATTAGTTTCAAATTGGATAATATATTAAAATGGTTTCTAGAATAATTGCTTTTATACTTGCCACAATTTGTAAAGGATCGCTATTACAATAAATTTTGTATCCATCCCATTTTTCACTATCTTCATTGATAGTTTTTATTACATTTCCAAATTTTTTCCATTCATTAAGCGTATTATTAGAATTATCTATTAGAAAATCACATATGCTAGGACAAACTATATTTTTTGATTTTCCATAATTGATATAAACTCTTTTTTCGACAGGGATTTCAGGTATTTGAAAATCAAGCCATTTATTTATCTCGACTTTAGCTTCTTCATTAAGAACAGATGAAATAATATATACATCTACCCCTTCATTTACTAATTCTTTGAGAGCTTCTATCATATTTTCATACGGAAGAATATTTTTAAAGTAATCTACCATAAATATATCCTCTATTTTCTTTATTCTTTTAAATTTAGCCAAAGTTCCCTCTAAACCTACAAATACTCTAATGTTTTTCATGCTCATCTTTGCCTTTTGTTATTTTTTTTAATTCTTTAAACCCAATAATTACAAAACCTATAGCAATTATAACAATAATGATAATAGCGTCTTCCACATTATGCTCCTCCTTTTATCTTGATATCATTTTTTCTTTTTGATTTCTATTAATTAATCTGTCTGCTTTTTGTTTTGCTTTTAGTTTTCGCCGTCTAAGATCCATACATTTTTGTTCTGTATCTCTAGCAATATCATTTACAATGTTTAGATCACTAGATTTAAACATTACACTTACACTGTCTTGATAAGTTTCAACAACTTTATTCTGTTCTAATTTGCAAAATGCATTTATATATTCCTGTTCTTTGAGAGTTAATTGATCTTTATCATTATTATATTTTTCAACAAGATCATCTATATTTTTAGGACATTTTTCAAGATAGACATCAACACCTCTATTTTTACATAGCTTAAGAAAAATCTTCATTTGTTTATCATTATTTCTAATAACATCTTTAGCAAATTCAACATTTCTATTAGCGGTTTTTGATTTAAGAATAAATTGCTCTTTATTCTTAAATCTCTTTCCTTTTACATCTCTATAGTTATGTGTCTTTGACCAATTCCGCAATGTATTCAAACCATTCTTCAATTGATCAGTAAAATCACTTGTTATACTAAAAATCATTCTTATTCCTATTTGACTTAAATTTTTAATTTCCTGTTCACCGTTCATTTATGCTTGTTAACCCTTCTTTCATAGTTATTTATTTTTTGTTCAATAATTTTTTTCTCGATAATATAAAGAATTGACAATATAATAATTATAAAAATTAAATTAACTGTATTTTGAATAATTATAAGAACTACAAAATTGATCCAATAATTTTGAACCAATGGTGTATAGCTAACAATAACAGCAAAAATCCATATAGTTACTATTGTTATTGCAATATATAAATAATATTTTCTAGCTTTAATTTCGATTTCATTTTTCATAATTTTTCTCTTCTTTCTTTGGAGCTCTTTCTTCTGGTGTATCTCCTGGAATATCTACACCATCTAAATCTCTCCCTGTCATTAAAGCTAATTCTAAGTCACGATAGTTCAAATTATTACCATTTAAATCGTCCCCTAAATCAAAATATTTTTCAATAATGTATGCTGCTTCCCTATTTAATTCCTCTTCATTTAAATTAACTAATCTATTTCTATAGTCGCGTTCATTATTGTTCTTATCAAGAACTCTTTGAACATCAGAAGGTTTTAATACTAAAGCAATATTGTCATTTTTATCATGAAATTCATATACATTAGAAATTTCATTATATTCAATTTTTAATTTTCTATAATACATCATAAGTAATCTAATTGTTTCATTATTCATACTATTTTTTACCTTTCGTTACATATTAATAAAAGGAGGGAAAATTTGCCACCTATCTAAAATTAACTTGAAATCCTTCACCAGTAGGACTAACACTATAACCATTTACTTTTCCATTATTAAATATGCTTTCAGCATATTTAAGTGCCTGATTATAAACATCAATAGAATTACCACTAAAAAACTTATTATAAATACTAGCATCCTGTTTTTCTTCCTTATCTTTATTTAATTCATCACTACCTCTTTTTGTATCACTTCTTACTTGATTTTTATTATTTTTTTCTTGAGTTTCATCTTGAATAAAATCTTGCTTATTTTCTGCTGGTCGGTCAGTTAATATAACCTTAATTTTTTTAGTAGTGTTATTTCCACTACTATCTTCTACTGTAAATTTTACCGTATAAACACCCGATGTTTGTTTAATATCACTCGTATCTATATAATAATCAAGATTCGTTGTACCACTATTATCAGTTACCTCAAAATACTCAAGCCAGTTGATAGTATTAATTTCATCAGTATATTTTTCTACTTTTTTTACTAACAATTTTACTTCAGGTTTTGAAATATCTTTTACATACACTTTTTTCTTGATTATTTGCTCATTTACATTATTTGTCTTGTATGAAATTTCATAAACACCAGAAACAGAAGTATCAATTTCATTACTACATTCAATAACAAAATTTTTATAAATTATTTTTTTGTTATCAATAATATCTCTTTCATTTATCACTTCATCATTAATTTTTGAAATTAATGAAATAGGATAATCGTTAGAATTTAAATCTAAAATCATCTCTTTTGAAAAAGTAACAATATAATCTGTTTTATTAGTACATCCTGAAATAACCAAGAAAACAATAACAATTAAAATAATTTTTTTCATAATAAATAAATTAAAGGTGGCAGATTTGCCACCTTTAACCTCCTATTGACTAACTTTTTTCTTTCTAACAAGTGAAATAACTACAATACCTAGTAATGTAATATAACCAAGACATAAATAATTATTAATAGAAATATCATCTCCAGTCTTTACTTTAGCAATTGGCATCAATTCATCATACATTACTACACTTTGTACATTTCCTGTATCATCAACAGTAAATTCAATACTTTGAGCTACTTGATATCCATCAGGCGCAATTGTTTCTGTCAAAGTATAAGTCTTTCCTACATATAGACCCTTGATCATATGTGCCTCTTCACCAGAAATCCAGCTGTCTACGATATTCCCTTCTTCATCACTCACCTGTAGATGCGCTCCCGGTAATTCTTTTGATGTTGTGATATCTAATTTAGAAATCTCA
>BAHP02000077.1 GCA_000508865.1 Clostridiales bacterium VE202-01 | reverse complement strand
CGATTGGTAAATGTGTTAGTTTCTTCACTACTGGAATCGCTTGTAGATCTAATGTGTTTCTTGTATAGCTTTCAAACGTTCTGATCCCTCTTTCACATAATATTACGTTTGGATTCCCGCTGGCCATGATATATTCTGCCGACATGATCCATTCTTCAAATGTTGCACTTAATCCTCTTTTTAATAAGATCGGTTTTTTTGTCCCTGCTCCTACTTTCTTTAATAAATCAAAGTTTTGCATATTTCTTGCTCCGATTTGAATCAAATCTACTTTTTCATTAAATTCTTCAAGATACTGTGCATCCATTAATTCTGAACAGATTGGCAGACCAGTTGCTTTTTTAGCAGCTACCAAAATATCAAGTCCTGAAGATCCCATTCCCTGGAATGCATATGGTGAAGTTCTTGGTTTGAAAGCTCCACCGCGTAAAATATTAGCTCCGGCTGCTTTAACATCTTTAGCAACTTCAATTACCTGTTCTTCACTTTCTACCGAACAAGGCCCTGCGATCAACGCTAAACTTTCCCCACCGACTTTAACTCCTGATACATCGATAATCGTATCATCTGGATGAAATGCCCGATTCGCTAATTTATATGGTTCTGATACTTTCATAACCTTTTCAACACATTCTTCTACTTCAATTGCTTTAGGATCAATTTTAGTCGTATCACCTACCATTCCAATGATTGTTTGAATATCCCCTTTAGATACATGTGGTTGAGCTCCTTTAGCTACAATTAAATTTTTAATTTTTTCAATACCTTCATCACTTGTGTGTGGCTTTAAAACAATAATCATTTTCTTTTCCTCCTATAAATAAACAAAAAACTCGTCCTAATCAAAGGACGAGATAACTTCGTGGTACCACCTTTATTCACTAATAGATCACCCTATCAGCCTCATCAAGTACGCTATTTATTATATAGTTCATACTCTGACACTTTAACGGGTGTAACCGGAGATGCCTACTCAATTCAACATTCTACTCCTTGATGTATTCAACTATTTATTTGGATACCGTCACACCAGCCCGGTACTCTCTTTGCCTAAATGCCTAGTCTACTATTTCAATTCATCGTATTTAATCTATAGATTTATGATACTCATTATTCGTTTAAATGTCAATTAATTTGCTATTTATTTTAAAATAATCGTTCTAAAAATTTTCTTACATTACTAGCAGCATCCTCTTGGATTTCTATAATTCTTGCTCCTCTACTTTTAGCAACTTCTCTTAAATCAACTGCAATCGCTGTATGAAATGAACATCCAATTACTAAAAATATATCATCAGGTTTTAAACTATATACCATCTCATATGCTTTTTGATAATTTGGAGCAGGATCACCATATAATACTGGTTTATTATACAACGACCAGGCTATATCCATTTCATCATCTTCCGGCAATCCACCATGTAATTCTAATGCATCACTTCCAGCAAGCTTATGTAACCCATCTATATTCATAGTAATAATTGGAATATTATACTCTTTTAAAGCATAATGGGCATCATTAGGCTTTGCTCCATTCATATTAGCTTTTAATTGTTTGATTACTTCGTTATATTCCTCGTGATGAGTCTGAGCAAAATTTCTAAACAATTTTTCTCTAACTTCAGGCTTTTCCATGAATGTAGGAATATTGCTTTGTTTACTAATTCCTGCTCCTGTAAAAGCTAAAATCTTCATACATATCCTTCTTTCTATTGTTAATATTAAAATCTTATATGATCAGCATAGCACTTTAATTGAATTTTTCAAACAAAATCATCGCTTTATTTTTCAATATCAAAGATAATTATTTTAAATAATTTTATATCTTTTCTGATTTTTTTAATCCATGAACATTAATCACATGTTCTTTTTAACATTTTATTTTCATTTATTATTGTACTAAACAAAAATAATTAAAACATTTTATAATAATCCCTAATGATTTTTTAGATAACGATTATCATAATATAAACTTACTTTTAAAAACTCCCCATATTAATCGACACCCTAAAGCATAAAAAGATTGAATTCTATTAGCATAAATATAGATTTCAATCTTTGATCATCGAATAAAACTGATAATACTTCTTACTATTAAAAGTTGATTATCCAACGTTATCTTGATCATTTTAATAGGTAATTAAAATAATCTTAATTTCTGACATACGCTTTTAAAACTTTGATTTCCTCATCTGGATCTTCTGGTCTAATTGTAAATTGTTTTACACTTGCAGGAATAATAACAGTCTCAACATAATGTAAGACAAACGGATCAAAGGCATTTATAGGACTTTCAATCACTGCACTTGTTCCTTCTACCAGATTTAACATATTAACTCCATCATTTGTTTGATGAAAAGTTTTTGTACGACTTGTTATAACTCTGGTTTCAATAAATTCTAATTCATGTAATCCTGTTTTAATTTCGGTATAGTCATCATTATTTTCAATAAGTTCAAAATGATTAACTAAATTATCTTTCACCCATGTTGTTGTACGATTCCATTGAATATTCTTTTTGCCATCTTCAATATGAATCGGACGGGGAAGACCATCTAATCCTAGCCGGTCCCAATCCCAAAGTTTAAATGTAAAAATATATGGTGTCGCACTAACTTCCAAAACCATACAATTTGCTGATGAACAATGAACTGTTCCAGCGGGAATAAGATAATGATCATGTTTTTTTGCTTCAAAAAAGTTGATATAACGTTGTACATTGAATGACCCTTCACCAGCTTGAGCTCGTTTTAATTCATTGATCATCTTTTCTTTTTGAATATCTTCCTTTAACCCCAAAAAGACTCCGCCACCTTCTTGACAATCCAAAATATAATAGCTTTCATCTTGAGTATAGGTCATCCCAAAATGAGATTTAATATATTCAGTTAAAGGATGAACCTGCAAACTTAAATTTTGTCCTTCCATAGTATCAAGAAAATCAAATCTAATCGGAAATTCTGCTCCAAAACGTGCAAAATTCTTTTCTCCTAATAAATTTTCTGGTTGATATTGAACAACATTCATAGCTGGTGTCTCAATAACAATATCGCCATATTTCAAATAAAGGCTATTCTCTTCTGGAACACCGTCAAAACTCCAGGCAAAGTTATCTTCATTTGAATCTAATCCACATACTTCTTTCATCCACTGTCCACCCCAAACACCAGGATCAAAATATGGGACTAATCTAAATGTCTTCGACTTATTTGTTTTAACCCTGCTCTAAAAGCTTCACCAGAAATCATCTTAGGTTGATCAGCCTTATTTGTATCTAAATAAAAGTCAATTTCATCATATAAATCACGTTTAAGTTTATCAGCTATTCTCCATTCAATAAAAAAACCGCGTTTATATTTTCTTAGAATATCTTCATCATTATTATGACATTTGAAGTTTGGCATTCCTTTACGGTATCTTAATTGAATTTCCCATCTTGCCAAATCTGCATAAACGAGAAGATCACCTTTTGTAATTAAACTTGCTCCAACACCATAAATAAGGCAAATTCCAGCACAATTACTCACCTGTGTTTGAAATATGCTTCTTTTTTTCTCATCAATAAAATCCCTCATTTGTCCATAGTACATTATTCCTCTTACACGATCATCTGTTAAATGCATCGACATCATAGAGGTTAATACTGCCTCATCATAGAACATATCAGCACTTTTAATAACACGATCAGGTTTTAATCCCTTTATTAATGCTGTTAATACTTCTTCATCGTTTACACCTGGATAACAATCTACAACTATTATTTTTTTATCACCTAAATGTTCTAAGATTTTCTTTGCAATTGCTTCATATCCCTCAATCCCATCATCATATCCAATAATATTTGTCACCGGATACTTATCATAATTCGATTTTCTATTTAAATAACGCAAAATATCACCATTCCTTTCTTTAAGTTTTATTTTTAACCTGTCAAAATTTAACAGCCGTGCCATTGATTATTTTAAGTTAGCTGAATTTTTCATACTATATTTTTAGTTCTAATATTATTACAACGTACTTAACTAATAATAATCGATAAAATTATACCATTTTTTTAACGAATTATTTTAAATATTTTCAAATAAAACATCAATAAATAAACTAGTTAAATGACCTCAGCTTTTATTTATTAAAACCACATTTAAATATAGTGATATTTATCTTTCTTTTTGATAAAGAAAAACAACGTAATAATTAAAGCAAGTACTTCAGCAATAACTACAGATAGCCAAATTCCATCTAATCCTAATATAAGCGGTAAAAACAAAACAACAATAATTTGAAAAACCAGCGTTCTTAAAAACGCTAAAATAGCTGAAATCAAGCCATCCCCTAATGCTGTAAAAAATCCTGAACCCCAAATATTAAAGCCACTAAGCAAAAAAGAAAAAGCATACAGTCTAAATCCATGACATGTCATATCAAATAATTTTTGATCATATGCAACAAAGATCTTTGCTAATGGTGAAGCAAAATTTCAGCTAACCCTGTCATCATAACTCCAGTTAGAGCAATAATTATTAAACTTTTTTTAAAAAGATTTTTTAATTCATTATCATTTTTTGCACCATAATGATAGCCAATTATCGGAGCTGTCCCTATTGAATAACCAATATAAATAGCTGAAAAAACAAAACTTGCATACATAATTACCCCATAAGCCGCAATTCCATTTTCTCCTGCAATTTTCATTAGCTGAAAATTGTATAAAATATTAATTATTGAAGCAGATATATTGGTCATTAATTCTGACGAACCATTGGTACAGGCTTTTAATAAAATCCGTTTATAAAACCTTGTCTTCACCAGTTGTAAAAGACTATTGTTCTCTTTGATAAAATAAACAATTGACATGATTGCCCCGATAAACTGCCCAAATATCGTTGCAATCCCCGCTCCAGCAAGTCCCCATTTAAAAACCACTACAAATAAATAATCTAAAATAACATTTGTCATTCCTGAAACAAGTGATACTTTCAAACTCATTTCCGGCTTTTGCGCTGTCACAAAAAAACTCTGAAAAATAATTTGTAACATAAATGCAGTTATTCCAGCCGCTAAGATTCGTCCATAAATAATACAATCTAAAAGCATCTGCGCACTAGCCCCGAGCATTAAAGCAATGGGTTTCATAAAAATAATTGCAGTTATTGAAACAATGATGCCTATCACTGCCACAACATAAATAATCATTGAAAAATATTCTTGTGCTTTTTGTTTTTTCCCCTCACCTAATGTAATTGCAACTACAGCACTGCCACCTGTTCCTAACATAAAACCAACAGTTGAAATCGCCATCATAAAAGGATACATCATATTTAATGCTGCAAATGGTATTTTCCCTACAAAATTGGAAACAAATAAGCCATCAACAATACTATAAATAGATGTCAATATCATCATTGCAATCGAGGGAATAGTAAAACGAAATAATCTTTGAAATGTGAAATGATCAGATAATTGTATTTTCATAATTGCGTAACCTTTTCTTTAAAAAATGTTAAATATTTTTTTGTCAATCTTACTAATTCTCGTCTTTCTTCAATGTCCATTTCCTCAAAGGCTGCGTTTTCCATTAATGCAATTGGCATGATTTTTTTATTCAACAATTCATGACCATATGATGTTAAATAAATTCTTTTATCTTTTTTTACTTGTTTAATATAGATTACATCATCTTTTTCTAACTTTTTGATTGCTGAATGAATTGTCTGTTTACTAATTGCGCACATTTGACAAATATCTTTTTGTAAACATCCCTCACCATTTTCCAATAGAAAAAATAAAATAAAAAAAGCACTGTCTGATAAGCCGATTTGTAAAGCAATCTCATGATAAAAATTATCTGCTTCTCGATATAAGCAAAAATATTCTTTTAATTCTTGATTCTGTTTAAACATACTGCCTCCTCATAGTCTGAAATCATACTTATATATTAGTATGATTTAGGACTATAGTCAATATCATATAAAATTAAAACAGCTTATGTTGTAAAGTATAAGCTGTTTTAAACTAATTATATCCAAAAAATAATTTTCTACTTATTAAATTATTTGTATTGATCCAATAATTGAAAGAATCGTAAAAATCAAAATCAATATTCCCGCCCAGTTTTTAAAATAATTTGTCACCTTAAATTCAATTTTATATTTGCTGCCATTTCTGTATTCTCTAATAATCAAAATAATAGCAGTTATTATTACAATAATAATTATTGCATTCAAAAATATTTGAAAAAGTGCATTATTGATATCCGCCAATTGAGCAACCGCATTATTTATTATATGAATTGAAATTGCTGGAACAATAGAATTGCTTTTTAATGTTAATTGACATAAAAACAGTGATGTTACAAAAGCTGGTATTGTTTGAGGCAAATTCCCATGTAAAAGCCCAAATAAAATCGATACAACAACAATCGCAAATACATTTCCATATTGTTTTAACTTACCTAACATAATTCCTCTAAATAATAATTCTTCGGTTATTGGAGCAACAATAATCGTACTAATACATAAAAAAATATTCGTTACAAGATCATATTTAGCCAAAAATTCTGGAGTATCAAATATTATAACTCCTGATAATAGCTCCATGATATACCCTATAATCATACTAGCAAGCCACGCGGCTCCTAATGTCATTACTACAAATTTCAAATAAGTTAAAACATCAAAATTTTCATCTGTTTTATAAGATATTTTTAAAGAAAATTTTTTTGATAACGTTTTATTACATAATATGTTGCTACACATGACGAAACAATGAGTGAAAAATAAGTGGTAAGATCTTGATCAAATCTCATCGCTAACATAATTACCCCAATAATCAATGCTAGTATTTCTGCCAACAGCATCTGTATAATAACCATCACACTCAAACTCTTGGCATCTTCTTTAAAGTTTATCTGTTCATCCATATCCCAAATTCTCCTATATTTATATATTTAATATCATAATATCATGATATTAAATATATATCAACAAATTGCAAATAATCTAAATCTTTTATACTATAAAAGAAAAATTGACAAAGTATTGATTTAAAAAATTAACTTTGTCAACATTCTAATAACCCAATGCTATTTTTTTAAATATTCACATACACGCCTTAAATCTTCTCGAATAGGCAGATGCTGTGGGCACATTTTTTCACATGAACCACATTTTTTACAATTTTCTGCTTTCTTTTCTACCGGCATGTTTTCAAGATTTTCTTTTGATTTATGATGTTGATTATAAACATAAGCATTATTCCAATGTTTAAAATTAGCAGGGATATCAACCCCAAAAGGACAAGGCATACAATAACCACAGCCAGTACAGCCATTTTGCGTTCGTGATTTCAACGTATCCTTAACATTTTGAATTAAAACCAGTTCATCTTCATTTAGATATCTAAAATTTTCAAATGTTTCTAAATTATTGATAACCTGTTCATAAGTTGACATTCCACTTAAAACAACCTTAACATTTGGCAAACTAGCTACATATCGAAGTGCCCATGATGATATACTAGCTTCAGAATCATAATTTTTAAACTTTTCTGTGATATCTTCTGGTAAATTTGCTAATGCCCCGCCTTTAATTGGTTCCATTACAATTAAAGGAATATTATATTTTTCTGTTAATAGATATCCTTTCATTCCTGCTTGAATATCCATATCTAAATAGTTTAACTGTAATTGACAAAAATCCCAATCATGATATTCTAAAATTTCTTTAAAAACAGGATATTCATCATGAAAACTAAATCCAAAATAACGAATTTTTCCTTCATCTCTAAATCTTTCACATAAATCTAAAATATCATATTCTAATACTTTCGCCCACTTATCCCTATCTAAAGCATGTAATAAATAAAAATCAACATAGTCAACATCTAGCCTTTTTAATTGATCTAAAAATATTTTTTCAGCTTCCTCTTTACTAGAAACATTCCAAATTGGTAGTTTAGTAGCTAAAAAGAAATCTTCCCGATTATATTTCTTTAGAACCTTGCCTACAAATGGCTCACTATCACCATTATGGTAAGGGAAAGCTGTGTCAATATAACTTACACCAGATGTAATCGCCTTATCAATCATTTTTTCAGCTTCATTTTCATCAATATTACCATCTTCATTCAAAGGAAAACGCATACATCCAAAACCTAATAACGATGGTTCAATTCCCAATTTTTCAAATCTTTTCTTTTTCATTTTTTCTTCCTCCACATTCCTACACAATATTATTATACTGCTGAAATAACATTTTTACTATAATTAAATATTCTTAAGAAACTACTATATTATCATATGGTATTATATAGATATTAGAGGTGTTTTAAATGAAAAAAAATTGTATATTATTTGACTCTACTTTAATTATTTTATCAATATTATCAATAGGATACTTTATACTCGTTATTGCAAATTCGCGTTTTATTCCAGCATATCTCGCTTACCCAATATTTTCTTTTATCACTGGATTTTACGGCAGCTATGAACTAAAAACACATTTTAGTATTTTATCTAAATTACCACTTAAATTAAATTATATCATTAAAGGAATCGGAATTTTTAGTTTATCCATATTTATAATAATCGAAGGATCAATAATACACGAAATAAGTAATCAATATAATGAAGCAAGCGATTATATAATCGTATTAGGAGCCCGCTTGAATGGCAGTACTCCATCTAATTCATTAAAATATCGATTAGATGCTGCCATTGATTACCATCAGACATTTCCAACAACACCAATTATTGTTAGTGGCGGTCGCGGTAATGGTGAAGAAATCAGCGAAGCCAAAGCAATGAAAAAATATCTTGTTGATAAAGGTATTAATGAAAGTTTAATTATTGAAGAAGATAAAAGTACAAATACAAACGAAAATATCATTTATAGTAAAAAAATTATTGATTCATTAAATAAGAGCAACTACAGTGTGACGATCATAACAAACGGCTTTCATTGTTATCGAAGCAAACTGCTTGCAAACAAGCATAATTTAACTGCTCATACATATAGTGCTAAAGAAAACTTATATACAGCACCACATTATTACATAAGAGAATTTTTTGGTTGTCTAAAAGACATCATATTATCTTAAATATTCCAAAAAAATCACATAATTGTTTATATTTATTATAGTATTCTATAAATGGAGGAATAAAATATGTTTAGTAAATTATATATTACAATTAAATCCGATAATGAATTTGATGACAGTATTATCGATCCTATTTCTTTTATTTTAATCGATTGGGGAGTTGATGGTAATTTAATTGATTGGGATATATATCCAAATCGAGCAAAATTAGAAATTAGCACAGACGATAGGAATTATAAATCATATAGTATTACTTACCAGGGAATGAATTCTATTATGGAATTATGTTATAAAGATGAATTTGTAATGACTATAATTGATAATAACGGCCCATCAGAAACATATACAATGTATTTTAGCGAACCTAACTCAATTAACTTTGCTACTGATATATCTGAACTAATAGATTAAAATATT
>BAHP02000078.1 GCA_000508865.1 Clostridiales bacterium VE202-01 | reverse complement strand
GCATAGTATAAAAAAATTAAAATCTAAGAATTAAATTATAGCTGATATCTACTTATATATGAAAAAAGTTCATAGAAATCATATTATATCGTTACAAACTTTATAAAAAGATTTCTATAAACAACTTATATTTTTTTCTTCTAATAATCAAATTTAATTCTATAATACCGTTTATCAATTTTATACAGTTTGGCATTTTTATTTAAAGTAATACATTATAATACTTCCCGCTACTGCTGCATTTAATGATTCAATAGTTTTTATAGGAATATATCCTATTTGATCACATTTTTCTAAAATTTCTTTATTTATCCCATTACCTTCATTTCCTATAACAAATGCCATTTTCTTACAAGCATCAATCTTGTTTATATCTTTACCATTTTCTAAAGCACTGCCAACAACAGTGACGTCATTGGCTTGTAATTTAGAAATAATTGTCTTTAAATCACCATAAATACAGCTAATATGAAAATTAGCACCCTGCATGGAGCGCAGTAATTTATCATTATATAAATCAACGCATCGATCAGATAAAATAACTTGATCAAAAGAAAATGCTAATGCTGTTCTAATTAAAGTACCAATATTTCCTGGATCCTGCAAATCATCTAAAATCAAATAACGCTTACCATCCATTAACTTTTCTTCTTTTTTTATTATACATTTTGCCATTATTGATTGTGGTGATTTAGTAAAAGCCAATTTCGCCATAATTTCATCACTAACTTCAAGAACCGGTAAATCACTACTGATTGCTTTAGTTGAAATTAGTAATTCAACCTGTTTCGCTTTCAATGCTTCTTCAACTAAATGCTCTCCTTCTATCAAATAATAACCTGTTTCATCACGATATTTCTTTTTCTTTAATTTCATTAATGCTTTAATTGTATTATTAGTACTTGAAGTTATCATATTCCTATCTCCTTTAATCTTTTTTCTCTTATTTTATAATCTGATAAACGTTTTTCAATTTCTTGATAAAATAATTTTGAATGATTAGGCTGGATGAAGTGACATAATTCATGAATGATCACATAATCAATTAAACTTTTATCTAAATGTACTAAAGCTAAATTAAAAGATACTTTATTTTGCTTTGAAAAACAAGCGCCCCAGCGTGATTTGTATTTTTTTATTTCAATTTCAGGCATTGTTAAATCAAACCACGTATTTAAATAATAACAGATTTGTTTTACTAAATAATCATATAAAATATTTTTCAATTCATTTTTAATTATTTCTTGAATTTTATGATGATAAACATAAATTTTATCTTCATGAATTGCTGCTTTATACATATTCACATCTTTTAAAATAATTTGATACCGGTAATTAAAAATATACACATAGCCATTATCGATATAATTAAATTTTGAAACATAATTATTAGTTTGTTTCAAAATAATATCTCGATGATCAAGTATCAATTTTTCAATCATTTCAATTGGAAAATTTGATGGCGCATTAACTACCAGCTTACCAGAAATAATTTTCAAATAACAATTTTTAATTTTTTTATATTTAATTGATATTCAACAACTTGATTGTTAATTTCTATTTGCTTTATTTCCATAACTTCCTCGTATAAAAAATAATATTTCTCCCATAATAATTTAGGAGTGATAATATGGATATTCGTAATGCATTATTAACTAAATTACATAACAGTTCTTTTAATGAATTAAGAGAAATTATCAATGAAGGTATAGCTTCTAAGGAAGAAACGATTCTTCCAGGATTAGGAGTATTATTCGAAAAATATTATAATTCTTTAAATAATACTCAGAAAGATGAAATGATAAATTCTTTATGTAATTTATTGAAATAGACTCATTAAATGAGTCTATTTTTACGATATTTGAACTCTTCTTTTAAAGATCTCAATAACATGAATAATACTAATAAAATAAAATTGACCCTAAACAACTGATTAAATTGAACTACTAATAAAATAACTAATATTATCAATGGTAAAAGAGTTCCATAAGCAATTACTTCTTTACCATTTATTACAACTTTAGCATGTTCTTTATTTTCTTTTCTAAACGTATCAATAATAATTTTATACATTTCAAATAATAAATAGTTTAATATCCATAACAGCAAGAAATAAACTGTAGTATAAAAATTATCAGAAAAAATCTTAATAACAGCTCTAGTACTAGTCATATTAAAATAATTCATAAAATCATATACAAATGAACATATCGTAATAATAAATGTTGCAACTGCATTTCGCATCAAATAAAATACAATAAAATCTTTTTTTATTTTATCCATAATAATCACCTACTTGACGAGTTATTAAATCAATTGAAAAAGCAAATTTATCATTATCATTACTAAAAATAATTACAACACTTAATTCTTTATTTTTAAAATTCTCTTCTTCTAAATAATAAGATCCATAATCATTGGAGTTAATTAAATCTTTACTATTTCCACTAATTTTTTTAAAAACAACATAATTATCATTATCATCTTTATCTTTCTTAGGATCTTTTAAATAACGATATTCTAAAGATACTTTAGGATATTTTTTTATAATATCTTCATCGTTTGTTTTTAAACTTCCCAGCCGCATCATTTTATTTGAAATACTGGCATTTTCAATTCGATATTCTTTATTAGAACCCTCTAATTGTTCCACAGGGGTAATTTCTAAATCTAATTCACTGACAACTTCATCATTTACTTTCACTGTTAAATTAGCTTTTTCAACATCACTCAATTTGATTTTATTATCCTTAACCTCTTTTTCAATTACATAACTTAAATTATCATTAGAATAATTATTTAAATTAACTTCATACTCATATTTTTCTTTACCATTTTTTAATACCACTTCAACATTAGCAATAGCCCCTTGTTCAACTAAATCATTATTTTTAAAAATTACCTTTCCATCCCCAATAGAAAAAGTTTTTTCATTACGATATGCTTCAATATTCTCAACTTTCAAATCATCATTTTCACCATTTAACATATAATCGTAATAAACTACTTCTCCATATGTTTGAAAAATAAAATTATCATACATATAAAATAATGTTATTGAGACTATCAAGGTAAATATAACTGTCATCAATAAATTCTGCTTGTTTTTTTTACTCATATTTCATCACCTGTAGTATATTATATCTTATTTTGATTTATATAGAAAGCAAAACAGTTACTTACAAAACGACAATATTCATAATGATATCGCATTTTCCAAAAATATCAGCTATAGTTCTATCATTTGAATTTTTTGATTTTTTCCTGTAAAAAAGAACTGTTGTTTTTATCAACAGTTCTTAAAATTGACTATTCTTCAATTTTCTTTCTTTTTAATAATGTCACTGCTGCTCCTGCTAATAACATTATTGCTGTTATTTGATTAATTTCTTTAGCATCACCTGTTTTTACAGTGCTATCTTTAACAGTATCTCCTGACTGTAATGGCTTTTCTTCTTTTTCTTTTAATCCTTCAATGCTTTCTTGTAAATTCGCTATTGCTTCTTCTACTACGGCATATCCGGCTTCTTCATTTTCTAGAGCATTTTTAGCATTTTCTAATGCTTTTACCATCGCTTGCCATGATGCTTCAGTATAATTTGCTTGATTCAATGCTTCTGCTTGTTTAATCAATTCTGCCAATAAATCTTTATTTGGTTTCAATCTTAATTCTAAGAACGCTTTGATCAAATCAGTATACGTTTCTTCTACTTCATTTTGCATTGCATTTTCATCAGCTAATACATCTTTTGCTTCAGTCAATACTGGTAACATTGCATTCCATGATACTTCACTATAATCAGCTTTATTTAATGCATCTATCTTGTTTACTAGATCTTGTAATAATGTCTTATCACCTTTGTAGAACTCTAATTTCCACATCACTTGAGCTAAACGATCAAAAGCATTATCTACTATTTCTTGAGTAGCTTTTTCATCTGCTAAAACAGCTTTTGCTTCATCTAAAGCAACTCTAAATTCATTTACAACAGCAGGAACGACTTTATCTAAATCAGCTTCACTAACTTGACTAGCAATATCTACTGCTATTTCTAAAGCACCTTTATAAACTTTATCTGCAATATCAATTTTTTCAAGAGCTGCGATTGCATCATTAAGCATATCTAAAGCTTCATCGATTTGTGCTTGTGATGTTGCTGTATTTAGTAATTCAGTCGCATTTGCAAGAGCTTCTTTGAAGGCCTCTTTTGCAGGTCCATCTTTATATAGATCCAAATTCAATCCACTTGCCTCAGTTACTAATTGACTAAGTTCTTCTTTATCTAAAATAACAACCTCTTTCAAAGCCATCATCGCATCTTTAAGAGTATTAGCTGCATTATCTATTACTTCTTGATTTTTAGCAGTAGATAAAGTATCTTTAGCTGCCTGGTAAGCTGCTACAAATGCTGTTTTCTCTGCACCATCTTGATATTTAGAAAGATTTTGATTAATTAAATCAGCTGCTGAAATCTGTTTTTCTAACTCACTAAAGTCTAGAACAACTACTTCCTCTAATAATCCTTCTGCTTTTTCTAATTCAATTTTAGCGTTATCAACTGCTGCTTGAGTAGCATTTTCATCAGCTAAAACAGCTTTTGCATTATCTAAAGCCACTTTAAATCCAACCCATGAATCTGCAGTGTAGTTACTTTCTACATAATCTTTAAATTCATCGTATTTTGCTTGTAATCCACTTTTATCAACATCTGCAGTATTTTCAACTGTAAATCTTAATTCTGCCCATGAAGCATGGTCATTATAATCATTACCATTAGTATCAACCTGCATGATGATATTGCTCTTACCTGTTACGTCAATATCGATCTCTTTTGAGCGTAATGCTTTCATTTGACCAGAATTATAAATCTCTTCACCATCTGCAAATACTCTAAAGATTACATCAGCACGATCATCTCCAGTAACAGTTTGATTAGAATTGATTCCAATAATTCCTTTCAAATTAGTATAACCCTTACCAGCTACATTTACTCCAACTCTACTTGGCGCATGAACTCCAACACCTTTAGCAAAATCAGTTACAACACCATCTACATATAATGAAATTGGATTAGCATCACATGCATCTCTGCTGTTTGCAAAATATCCGCCTTCATCTATCGTCCATTCCATATCTGAAACATACATTTCATTTACTTCTCTAAATGTAATTGTATAAGTTTTTGTAACACCATAACTAGATGTTGCTTTGATTACTACCACCGCTGGTAGACTATCTGGCTGATTAAATTTTTCGACAACAACATTACCATCAGTAGTAACTACATCTACTACAGGAAGTTTATCATATGAGCCTTTTAATAACTTAACTTCATATGAATCTTTATTGACATCAAATCCATCAAGTTCTACACCATCTACTAAAATAGATTTAATTGGTAAACTTGATTGGGTATTTTTATTACTTTGTTCCATTAGTGTATCTACATCATCAGTAGCAATTGGAACAATTCTAAATGTATGTGAATAAGTTTGACCTTTTTTGATCGTATATTGATCTAATGGTCCTGGTCCACAAGCTGCTCCACCTAATCCGCGTTGTACCTGATCAACATTAAGAACGATATGATCAGATTTTAGAACTTGATACATATGACGATTACCGGCCATATCTTCATCTTCATAACGTGATACAGAACTATTCATATCATCTTGAGCCGCAATCATGAAGCCAACACCAGCATCATTAGTTACTGCAGCCCAACGAACATCAGTTCTATTTCCGTTTTCTTGCGGTTTCAAATATTTATTTTCTGCATCTATTGCATCAACAGTTGTTTTATATACATCAATCAATGCTCCAGTATTTCTATCGTTGTAATTTTCAAATGGCCCGCGACCATAATATGTATAATTACTAAATTCTGTTGGAACATTTAATTTCATTCCGATTCGTTTTAATGAACCAGAAATTGTAGTCGCTGGAGTAACAGTATTAGTAACAACGACTTCTCCATTACCATAAATTTGATAACTAATCGTATTAGGCGAATCACTTCCATCAAGACTTCCTGTTACTTCAACCTGTACTAAATTAGCTCCTTTTGTTACTTTTACATCAGATACATTGAAATGATCTTTTGTATTAATAAGATTTGCATCATCTGCTTCATATACATCATCATCAATTTGTGCTCGATAATAATTAGGAGTAGGTCCTTCATTCATTATTGTCTTACCAGCAAATGTATAACTTGTGATATAACCCGTTGTTTTATCTAATGATAATGCATAATCGTTACCATTTACGTTACCCATAATATTCAATGCTTCATCTGTTTCTTCAACATTACTAAATTCATTATTACCATCAATCGCTGGTTGAGCAATTGTTGTAACATATGCTAAATTCAATTGTTCGTAAGCAATAATATCACCGGTATGACCACTATAATCACCAGCCCACACTTGATCTTCTTTTAATGTAACTTGGAATTCTAAGAAATAATCTCTACCTTCTACTTTTTCAACATCTGGTAAATCAACCGTAATCTCCTTTTGTGATAAAGCCGCTAAATCTTTTTGTTCTTCAGATAAAGTACCTTCTTTTAATACTTTATTATTTTCTTTGAACTGCCATGAAACATTGTATTTATTTAAATTAGTATTTAAGAATTCGTTAACAACGCGTACTGTACCAGCAGCAGCTTTTCCATCATTATAGAAGTTTACTTCTTGGAAAACTTTTTTAGCATCTAATACTTTTGCAGCAGCTGTACGATCTGCATTAACGATACCATTACCACAGAAATTATTATCATTTACACGTTGGTCATTCCAATCGCCACCATATCCCCAATATGTTTCATCTTCATAATTAGTTCCAGTAGTAGTTATTTTGCTATTAGCAAAATCCATTGCATAAATTACACTTTCATCTGTTTCACTGATATTATCAGCTGCAATTTCTTCAGCTGTTAATGCACGATTTAATACTTTAACACTATCGATTGCACCACTCCAAGTACGTCCAGAATTTTCTGGATCATACCCAACACCAATACTAAGTGAATTTGTGTCAAATGGAGCTGTAGCTTTATTAGCTAACTCGGATATTAACTCTCCATTATAATATAATTTATAATTTCCATCAGCATCACAAGTAGCAGTTAAATGCTTCCAGTTTCCATCAGAAAAATCCGTAGGAAGTGCTGTTGTTAAAGTCCCTGCAGTCCATCCATTGACAAAGAATTCAAGCTTTCCGTTTCTATCAATTTTTAAGTTATAACCACCAGTATCACCTTTAGATAAAATAGCTTGATCACCACTTGCACCACCATTATATTTCACCCAGGCATCTAAAGTAAGACCTGTGCTAGAATTAGCCGTTAAATCCGTTTTAGCCGGAAGGGTAACATAACCATTTACAGCTTTTGTTCCATTTCGTCCATCTATCAAAGAACCAACAACTGTACCAACTGTATCAGTTTTAGTATCTGTAACTGTATAACTTTCAGTATTAACTACTTTTGTCTCGATAGATTGATCGATCCAATCCCAAACAAAACCACCTTGAGCATTCTCATAACTACGGAATACATCCCAATATTCTTTTAAGTTACCTAATGCATTTCCCATTGAATGTGCATATTCTGATTGGATATAAGGTAATTTGTTACTTGTATTTGTTACTTGTGAAATAACACTAGATACTCCCCAATATTGTGAGCTGTAGATATCTACCATCGATTCTTCACGCGTAGCACCATAACGATTTTGGCGTTCGTATTTACGAATACGACTTGGATCTCTTTGTAAGATCCATCTCGTTGAATTCCAGAATGGGAAATCATCTGTAAGTGCATAATTTGTATAAGTTGCCTCATTTCCCAAAGACCAAATCACTATTGATGGATGATTTTTATCGCGCTCAACCATATTTTGAGTACGGCTCATAACCGCATTGTTCCAAATACCTGTATTAGGTAAATTTGAAGAAGTTGCACCAATATGTGTTTCAATATTTGCTTCATCACACATATAGATTCCAAATTCATCAGCTAAATCGTAAGTTAAAACATTATTTGGATAATGTGAAGTACGAATAGCATTGATATTATGTTCCTTCATCATCTTTAAATCTGTTACAATTTCTTCTTTACCAATTGCTCGACCTTTATCTAATGATGTTTCGTGACGATTTGTTCCACGGAACATAATCTTTTCACCATTGATCTGCATTTGTTGTTGCCCAGCATCATTGATAACAACATTTTCAATTTTTCTAAATCCAATCCTTTGTACTGCTGTTTCAATAACTTCACCTTTACTATCTTTCAATTGTAAAACAACACGATACAAATTAGGTGAATCTGCAAACCATTTCAATGGATTAATAACCTTTGCACTTCCTGTTTTTTCAATTCCTAAATCACCGATTAATTCTTCAAGATTTTCTTTTGCAGGATCTAAAGTGTATTCCATTTTAATCGGTTCTTCTAAAATCGGATCATCATTTTCGTTTGAATAAAGCTGTGCTTCAACTGTATAATCTCCACCTTTTTCATTAGCAAGATTTCTAACTGATGCATCAATAGTTAATGTAGCATCTTCATTATTTTCATCTAATTGTTGTTTAATGAAGAAATCTCTTAACTCTACTGTATCTTTAGAATATAGATAGACATCTCTAAAAATACCACTCATACGAATAAAATCCTGATTTTCTAGATAACTACCTGTTGACCAGCGATAGACTTGAACTGAAATCGTATTTTCTTGTCCGGCAATACTACCATTAGCATCTGTGTTTAAATAAGGGGTAATATTATACTCATCGGCAGTATAGCTGTCTTCACCATATCCAACTTTTTGTCCATTTACATAAACATAAAAAGCAGACTCAACACCTTGGAAGGATACAAATACTTGTCGTCCATCCCAATTTTCGCTTATTTTGAAATTACGTTGATAATGTCCTACACTATTATTTACTGTAGGAGCGTGAGCATTAGCAGCATCCAATTCAACATTTTCAAAATTTTGCCAAGGATATCGTGTGTTAGTATAGATTGGCGGTTCATACTTGAAGCTGCCATCTTCATTTCTAATTGTTTGAATATTACTTGGCACGTTGATTTTGTCCCATCCTTCACTGTCCCAATCAATCGTATTATCATCTGGGTCACTAATACGCTGTGCTGGATTTTGAACAAATTTAAAATCCCATTCACCATTTAGAGACGCATAATAATTCGATTTTGAAGGATCTTTTGATAATGCAGACTTTTCATTATCCATTCCAACTTTAGCATCATGATATGGAATAAAACTAGAACGCGCATATTCTCGATTTTCTTCAACGATTTCTAATTCATCATACCATGATTCTCCTTCATATGGACTAGCAGCACTGACTAATATTTGTCCTGAGGTTGCAAGACATCCAATAGTCATCGCACTAACCAATATGGAAGGTATAATCTTCTTCATTTCTTTATCCTCCTCCTTTTCCCTTATATTAGTTATTTTATCAGTTAAAATTTTAAATTGTAATGCAAAATTTTATTATTCATAGGAAAGAATTTATTCTCTATATTTGTAATAACAATTAAACATAAGATTTTTTGGTTAAATAAATTTTAAAATGCAGTAAACAAAAAAGCTGAATAAATCAGCTTTCTTATTTTACAGTTACTAATTCTAAATAACTTGTAGTTCCTCCAACACCTGGAGTTCCTGCTGTAATTAAAATTTGTTCGCCTGGTTCAACACCATTTTCTTTTGCAAGAATCTGTGCGTATTCTATTTGAGAGACACGATCTCCCATCCATTTACAAACAACACCTTTTACACCCCAGTTTAGTGCTAAAGAACGAGTTACAGGTTCATTTGGTGTAGCAGCAATTATCATTGATTCTGGACGATAACGAGATACACGTTTAGCAGTCGAACCACTTTCTGTATATACTACAATCGCAGAAACTTTGAATTTAGATGCAATTTCAGCCACTGACATACAAATAGCTTCTGAAGGATCTTCTGGTGCTGTTCTAATAGCTTTTCTTAAAAATGACGCATAATCTAAAGTTTCTTCTGTTTTTAAAGCAATCTTAGTCATTGTCATAACTGCTTCTTCAGGATATTTACCTTGAGCAGATTCACCAGATAACATAATCGCATCAGTACCATCATAAATAGCATTAGCAACATCGCTTACTTCAGCACGTGTTGGTCGTGGATTTTCCTGCATGCTGTCTAACATCTGAGTAGCAGTAATAACCACTTTACCTACTGCACGACATTTTTTAATTAATTTCTTTTGAATCAAAGGTACATCTTCAGCAGGCACTTCTACTCCTAAATCACCACGAGCTACCATAATACCATCGGCTACTTTTAATATTTCATCCATATTATCAACACCTTCGCTATTTTCGATTTTAGCGATGATTTGAATTTCTGGATGTCCATTTTCAATCAATAATTTTTTAACATCTAAAACATCCTGCGCACGTCTAACAAATGATGCTGCAATAAAGTTTACCCCTTGTTCACATCCAAAAGTTATATCAGCTGTATCTTTTGGTGATAAGTAGTCAAATCCTAATTTGATTCCAGGAACGTTGATTCCACGTTTATTTTTAACTACACCATCATTTGCACATACACAAACAATATCAGTTCCTTCAACATGGTCAACTAATAATTCAACTTGACCATCATTTACCAAAATAAAACCACCAGGTTTAACATCTTGATATAATTCTTTATATGTTATTGTGAAACGATCACTTGTTCCTTCAATATCTTCTTGACAAATAGTAACAACTTGACCTTTTTTAAACTCAGTTTTACCACCTACAAAATCACCTGTTCTAATTTCAGGCCCTTTAGTATCTAATAAAATTGCAATATTTTTATTTAATTCTTTACTTAATTTACGAGCTGTAATAATTCTTCCACCATGTTCTTCATAATCACCATGGGAAAAGTTAAGTCTCATTACATTCATTCCTGCAAGAATTAATTTCTTTAACATCTTTTCATCTTCACTTGCAGGTCCAATCGTACAAACAACACGTGTTTTCTTTTTTCTTTCTTTCAATTCAAATACCATACCTAATATCCTCACCTTACATTAATTTATATTAACGAAGCTTCATTGCATCTTCGTAAATACCAAAATCTGTCTTACGCTTTTGAGATAAAGTTTCTGTAATATCTAAACCTTTAATTTCTCCATGAACTTCACTCACACAAAGTCCACCTTTACCTGCTTCTAATAATTCAACCGCATATACCCCCATACGTGAAGCAAGTACACGATCACGTGCTGATGGACGACCACCTCTTTGCATATGACCTAAAACATTTGCACGAGTTTCAAAACCTGTTTCAGCTTCTACTTTTTTTGCTAATTCATGAACATCAGTAATATGTTCTGTAATAACAACGATTGCATGTTTTTTATCTGATTTTTTAGAAGCTTTTAATCTTTCGATCACTTCTGCTTCATCATAACCAATTTCACTAGTAATGATCATTTCTGCACCAGCTGCAATCCCCGCATTAATCGCTAAGTCACCACAACGACGTCCCATTACTTCAAGAATAGTGCAACGTTGATGTGAACTTGATGTATCTCTTAAACGATCCAAAGCATCAACAATTGTATTTAAAGCTGTGTCAAATCCAACTGTGTAATCTGTATTTGGAATATCATTATCAATCGTTCCAGGAATTCCAATACAGTTGACCCCCATCTCAGTAAGTTTTAAAGCACCGGTATAGCTACCGTCCCCACCAATAACTACTAATGCTTCCATACCTACTTTTCGCATTTGCTCAATTGCAGCTTTTCTAATTTCAGGATCTTTAAATTCCGGAAAACGTGCTGATTTTAAAAATGTTCCCCCTAAGTTAATAATATTTCGTGTACTGTGACGATCAAATTTAATAAAATCACCTTCGTACAAACCCTTATATCCTAAACGAACCCCGTATACTTCGATTCCTTTATTCAAACATGTTCTTGCTACTGCTCGAACAGCCGCGTTCATTCCCGGAGCATCTCCACCAGATGTTAATACACCAATACACTTAACCATTCTTTCTCCTCCTTATAACCTCTATTTCCAAGACATTTTAACACAAAAAGATTGATGTTTCCATCAAATCTTTAATATTTTAAATAAAACATTAAGATTTTTTTATCGTAGATCTTTACCCTTTAATTCTATTGGAATGCTGATTGCTTTTATTCTAGAAATCAGCCGTTCTACCCTTTCTTTATCGCCGGTTTTTAAAGTATATATTTTTTTTAACTTTTCCAAAGAATATTCACTTGTAAAAAAAGTAGCTTTTTCATTTTGAAGTCGATATGCCAAAACTGCAGAAAGAACTTCATCACGTGACCATGATGTAACACTTTCGCCCCCTACATCATCAATAACCAAATAATCAAGATTTTTCATCAGCTCGATTGAACTATTTACTCCTTCATTACCAAAAGAACTTTTTAGATCCATTAAATACGTTGGAAAATGAATAAAACCGCATTTATATCCTTTAATAACCAAACAGCGAATTAAAAATCCCATAATAGTACTTTTTCCACTGCCACCATCACCATAAAGATAAAAACCTTTATGAACTGGATTTTTTATATAATCACTCATCATCTTGATAATTGCTGTACCATTGCCTGTAGCATCATTTTTTAATGTTAAGTCACTTGGCTTAGTAAGCAAAATACGGCTACTAACATTTTTGAGTAAAATACTATTTAAAATATTCTGTTCATCAAAATATGTTTTTCCATATTGACAAGGTGTTAATGATAATTTGATTTCACCATCTTGATAGTTAAATTGTCGTACCATCCCTTTAGAAATCTTAGTACATTCCTTTAAAGACCGACATCCTTTGCAAATATCTAGATCCTCTTTATAATCTAAAAATTCAATCCAATTTTCTTCAATATCATGACGATTCAAATGATATTTTTCTAATATCTTAACTATATTATTATCATTTAATAATTCATTAATACTATTTTCTTTATTTTTATTAAAACTTTCATCATTAATAAATAAATTAAGACCCTGGATACTTTTCATGCTGTCCTCCTATTCAAACTGGCTCAAGAACTCTTCCAACTCAGTTTCATCAATATCTTTATCATCAACCATACTTATATTTTCTTCTTCAAGATCACTGTTATTACGACGATATTTTAAATACAAATTAGCTTCATCCATAGCTTCTTTAACCGTTTTTATTTTTTTACGTTTCCACTGTGAAGCACGTGACTGCATAAATGCTCGTGATAAAACATTGTCGCATTGTGACAGCGTTAGCTCAATCAAGACATTCATTACTCCAGGTTCTAAATATAAAGATGTCATGATAGATTCAACAATTTGCAAATCATGTTTTAATGGCTCTCTACCACCC
Organism: Clostridiales bacterium VE202-01; assembly: GCA_000508865.1. GTDB lineage: Bacteria > Bacillota_I > Bacilli_A > Erysipelotrichales > Coprobacillaceae > Thomasclavelia. Next base: position 32,588 of record BAHP02000078.1, on the reverse strand, counting down.
TGCTTATCTTTTAAAAGCTGATAAGGATTGATACTTTCTAAATAACGAATATGCATATTTAATGGATCATCACCATGAGAACTTTTATGAGCTATAGGCTGTTTATGATATATTTCATTAAATTTTTCAGGCATCATTAAATCATAATGATCACGGCAATTTTTTATTAATAGTTTATGTACTAATTTATCATTTTGAATGCTGTCTTTGACAAGTCCCTGCATATCTAATGCATTGATACTATACAATGTTCCCAGCTGTTTAATAATTGTTTCATCATCACTTGTTATTATGCTTCTTTTTATCTGATAATCTTTTAATCCTTGATAAAATAGTTCCAAATCATACTCACTTTCAATTTTACCATAATCGCTGTTAAAATAATCTTTCTCGACTAATATCTCATTACTTCCCTCTAATAAATTTATATCAAAAACATCTGTAAATTTAGCAGTAACATTATCATAACTTTGATCAATATTTACAGCTGATGATTTAAAACACAATTTAGTGCGATACAATTCTTCTTCACCTAAACGCTGTAATAACAATGGTCCTAAAATAGTATGATTAAAAATCTTAGCTGGTGCTAATGGCGTTTTGATAACATATAAATAGATTCTTTTATTTTCAATATCTTTTTTATATTTAGCTAAAAGTCCAATAGCTTCTAATTTCAAACTTGCTTCATTTATTTCTGCTAGTGATAATCCTGTTATTTTGGTTAAACGACTAAAAAGACTCGGAGCCTTAGTTAAAGTAAGTTGATCTAATTCTGCATAAAGACTTAAATATAAACTACATGCCATGTTTCCAATCAGTGGTTGATATAATAATGATATCGAACGCATATGAATACTGTCAAGGGGATAATTAGCATTAACTGTATACAGATCTGACATCATTGATCCATTCATACTATCTTCCTTCCAATAGAGCTTCAATTTGTATATATAATTGTTCTAATCCTTGATTATTATCTAAAACAATATCAGCACGAAGTCTTTTCTCTTCAATGCTTATTTGGTTTGCAATAATAACTTTGGCATAAGCTTCATCAATGTTATCACGTTTCATCAATCTTTTTATTTCTTCCTGTTCGTTTAAATATACCACAATTATTTTATCACATAAATACTCTAAATTATTTTCAAATAATAATGGAATATCTAAAAAGATAAATTTTTTATCCTGATTATCAGCGATTACATCTTTAATTCTTTTTATCACATAAGGATGAATAATATCTTCTAGATCCTTTTTAGCTTTTCTATCGTTAAAAACAATTCGTCCCAAAGCTTTACGATCAATTGGTCCATCAGCTAAATTAAATCTTTGCTTCGTCCTATTAATACAATCATCATCAATAGTTAAAGCATCATATGCCAATTTATCACTATCAACTACTAAATAACCTTTTTCCTTTAAATAATTAGTTACTGTACTTTTACCAGTTGCAATACTGCCTGTGATCCCTAATACTTCCACTTACATCTTCTCCTTGATCATTTCTAGAATTTTAGCACAATTTAAACTATTATCAAGACTCATGATCTTACTTTCTAATTTATCTCTTTCAAGCAAATCATTAAAGTGAGCTATTTCACTATAAAAATCATCGTAATCATAATCAAAATGTTTATTAATAATTTGCCCATCATTTAAGATAATTTCAATATCTAAAGGGCGATGTAATGGTTTGACGATCATTTTACCAATACTTCCCGTAAAAATAGCCCGATTTTCTTTTTTGCGATCCATCGCACATTCAACTATTCCAATTTGATCATTAAATTCAATTCTAGCATTAACATAACTATCGACACCACATTCATGATGTTTAGACGTTACTGTTAAATCACTTATCGCAGCTTTAAAAAAATCATCTAAATAACTAATATTATAGATTCCTAAATCTAACAGGCAGCCCCCTTGTTTAGGATCAAATAAATAAGAATTAGGATCATACTCTAAATGTTCACTGCAAAATGAAGTTTCAATTTTTTCAACTTCACCAATTATCTTATCTTCGAGTAACTTTTTTGCTTCTTTATAACATGGTGTAAACTTATTTTTCATCGCTTCCATCACTAAAACTTTTTCTTTTTTAGCTAATTCTTTGATTTCTAGCATCTGTTGACTATTTATTGTTGCTGGTTTTTCAACTAGAACCCTTTTATGAGACAAAATGCTTTTTTTGATCCATTCATAATGATAGTAATGTGGTAAAGCAATATATACAGCATCAATATTAGGATCATCTAAGATTTCTTGAAAAGAACCATAAGCTTTATGACATGGAAATTTTTGTTTAAACGCATTAGCCTTTTCAAGACTGCGACAACTTACAGCTTCTAAACAAGCTCTTTTATCATTGCTTAAAGCTTTACAAAAGCGATGGGCGATTCTTCCAGCACCAATAATTCCCCATTTTATCATTTTATCGCCTCCTTTTTTGACAATGTTTACAATAATACGTTCCTCGACCTTTGATAGCCTCTTTCGTTATATCACCACCACAAATAGGACATTTCTTTTGTAAATGAGCCTTTAGCTTCACTTGGAACAACCCATCAATACCATTAGCACTAAATGAGTGAATCGTCGTACCACCTTGTTTGATGGCTTCATTTAAAATATCAGAAGCTGTTTCCTTTAATTCCACAACACTTTTTTTAGTTAATTTACAAGCTGGCGTATGAGGATCTAAATGCATTGCAAAACATATTTCATTAGCATAAATATTGCCTATTCCCGCAATTATACTTTGATCTAAAATGGCATGTTTGATTGGTAAACGGCATTTATGTAACTTTGTATATAGCTCTTTAACATCGGCCTCAAATGGCTCTGGTCCAAGTTTCGAAAGAGGCAGTTCATTTGCATAATTATTTAAATCAACTAATTTTATCCGTCCAAATTTACGCGTATCATTATAACGAAGCTGTTTCCCGTTATCGAGATTGAAGATAATATGATCATGCTTATTTAAGGGCATATCTTTATCAACATAGTGGTATTTCCCTTCCATCCTTAAATGTGAGACAAAAGCTATGTCATCCAATTTAAAAATCAGATATTTTCCGATCCGATCAATATCATTAATTTTTTGATCACTAACTGCTTTAATAAATTTTTCAGGATCATCTTCGATAATCTTAGGATAAATAATATCTACACTTGTAATCTTTCTTTCTAATACAAAGTTTTTTAACGTCCTTCTGACTGTTTCAACTTCTGGTAATTCTGGCATCTTTTTCACCTACTTTAACTCATACCAATTTTTTGCATAAGTCCCTTCTGCTTTTAATTCAACTTCCATACTAACAGCATGTTCCATTCCCTCTTTAACAATATTCATGACATCTTCTAATTCATCTTGATATACATCAAAAATCAATTCATCATGAACTTGTAAAATCATTTTTGATTTTAATTTTTTTTCTTTTAAAGCCTGATCAACTTGAATCATCGCTAATTTTAAGATATCAGCAGCTGATCCTTGAATTGGCGAATTCATTGCTAAACGTTTGCCAAATTCCTGACGTACATAATTCTTTTCTTTGATTTCCGGAATGTAGCGTTTACGATTTAGAATCGTTGATACATAGCCTTTTTCTTTAGCCATCGCAATTGACTGATCCATATACGTTTTAATCTCTGGATAAGTGGCAAAATATTTTTGAATAAAATCCCGAGCTTCTTTTACACTTACTCCAATTTGTTCCGCCAGCCCAAAGTCACTCATTCCATAAATAATTCCAAAATTAACAGCTTTAGCATTTCTTCGCATTTGTGAAGTAACATCTTCTTCAGGGACTCCAAAAACAACACTTGCAGTATGACGGTGAATGTCTTTATCTTCATTAAAAGCCTGAATCAAAGATTGTACATGAGCTAAATTTGCAAGAACTCGTAATTCAATTTGGGAGTAATCAAATGAAACAAGATAATCGTTTTCAGGAATAAAAGCTTTTCTAATCAACTTTCCTTCTTCTGTTTTTACGGGAATATTTTGTAAATTAGGATCGGTTGAAGAAAGTCTTCCCGTTTGCGTTAATGCCTGATTATACATCGTATGGATCTTTTTATCAATAAACACTTGATCTTGTAACCCCACTATATAAGTTGATACAAGTTTTGTAAGCATCCGATACTCTAAAACCTTATCAATAATAGGATGGATATCTTTTAATTTATTTAAGACATCAACAGATGTTGAATAACCGGTCTTGGTTTTTTTAGCATGTGGCAGCTGGAGATCTTCAAATAACACTTCTCCTAACTGTTTAGGCGAAGAAATATTAAATTCTTTATGCGCTAATAAATAAATATCCCTTTGCAAAACATCGATTTGCTTAGAAAAATCAGCTTCTAACTGTTTTAAAACCGTTAAATCTATTTTTGCCCCTTGAAATTCCATTTCTGCTAAGATTCGTGAAACCGGCATTTCAACATCTTTATATAATTCATACTGTTCCTTAGCTTTAAGTTTTTCAATAGCCTGATCCTTTAAATCATAAATTGCTTTTGCTTGTTTGATCAAGTGTTTAGCAAGTTCTTCAGTTTCAGGAAGATGTTTTTTGGCTCCTTTGCCATAAACCTGTTCATCATATAACACATCATAGTATTGATAAAACTCGCAAACACTTTTAATTTCATCTTTTAATGATGGATTGAGAATATATGAAGCTAACTGCAGATCAAATGTGTACCCTCTGAGTTTTAAACCGTTCCAAGCACAGGCATTAACACATTTTTTAATATCATAACCATATTTTTCAATCTTCTCATCTTCTAAATATGCTTTAAACTGCTCACATTTATAAGCATCATCAAAAGAAATATAATAACTGCATTCATCGTTATAAATAGCAAATCCTAAAACTGGTGATTTATGATAATTAGTATCATAAACACTAACAACCAAACTAGCTGGTTTATCAATTATTGGTAAGTGATCAACGATTTGCACTTCAATTTCATCTTTCTTTTCCACTTGATGACTTAAAGACATTCTTTTTAATAAAGAATTCATATCATAGCGTCGATAGAAATCAGCCAACTCTTCATAATCATGACCTTCATAATGCCATTTTTCTAAATCTAATTCGATCGGAACATCTAAACAGATCGTTGCAATCTGTTTAGAAAGAACACCAAGTTCAATATTAGTTCGAACTTTTTCGCCCATTTTTCCTTTTAGATCAGCCATATGCTCTTGTAAATTTTCAATTGATTCATATTGATGTAAAAGCTTTAATGCTGTTTTTTCTCCAATTCCAGGAATTCCTGGAATATTATCAGCAGTGTCGCCCATCAACCCTAATAGATCAGTCATTTGTTGAGGCTGTAACTGGTACTTTTCATAAAAGCTCTCAGGTGTAATAATTTCATATTCATCGCTTTTTTGCGGCTTTTTATACTGATAAACAGATTCATTAACAAGCTGCATCATATCCTTATCATTAGTATAAATAGCAACTTTTAAGCCGGCATCTTTAGCTTTTTTAGATAAAGTTCCAATAATATCATCACCTTCATATCCCTCAAGTTCTAAATAAGGAATGTTATGAGCGCGTAAATATTCTCTAACCATTGAAAACTGACAAATCAGCTCTTCTGGTGTTTCTTTTCTTGTTCCTTTATAATTTTCTAATAATTCACTTCTAAATGTTTTCCCTTTAGCATCAAAAGCCACCACGATATATTCGGGATTTTTTCTTAATAAACTTTCTAAACGATTGGCAAAACCATATACTGCATTTGTCGGCACGCCATCTTTATTGACCATCAAGTTTCCCATTGCTGCTGTTGCATAATAACAACTAAACAACCAAAAATTTCCATCTATTAATACAAATTCTTTCATCCTCTATCCATCCTTAACGTACATTTTTAGCCTGGTTTATTACCAGCGATAATTTATCGCGGAAATTCACTTTTCCTTCAATCAAACAAATTTCTCCACGAACTAAGATTTTTTTTAAAACCTGAAAACTACTTGCAAAAACAACTCCATCAATTTCTCCAGTTTCATCATAGCCTTCAACAAAACACATTTCCTGCCCTTTTTTATCAACGATAACTTTTACCCTCGATAAAGCCATTATAACTCTAACCGGTTTATTAAGATAGTTTTTCAATTCATTTATGCTGATAATTTCCTGCTTTATATTTTCTTTTATCAAAGCGATTGGATGCATTGATAAATAAACTCCTAAAACAAGTTTCTCTTCTTCTAAAATTTTCATTCGATTATCTTTAACGATCGTTAAATTGGCGGTTCATCAATGCCAATCGAATTCTTTAACTGCACATACTCCGTGATCTTATGTAAATTTTCCTTGATCGTACTACGGTTGAGCTTAAACTCGTCAAACGCTCCAGCCATGATCAAACTATCAATCATTTTACTATTAAGTTTACTTGACTCCATCCGAGAAACAAAATCAAATATATCTTTAAACAAACCTTTCTTTCTTTCTTCAACGATAGCAAGATATCCCGCATATCCAACGTTTTTGATTGCTAAAAGGGAATAACGAATATTACCATCTTCAACTTTAAAACGATTAGTCGAATAATTGATCGATGGTGGTAAAAGCCTAATTCCGTATTTTCTACCCTCTTGAATACAGCTTATCTTACTGCTGTCACTGCTTTGTTCATTAGATAATAAAGCACTAAAAAATTCTAAAGGATAATTAGCTTTTAAATAAGCTAACCAGTACGCTACGTAACCATAAGCAACTGAATGCGACTTATTAAAACCATAATTAGCAAATTTTTCAATCAAATCAAAAACTTTATTACCTTCCTCTTCACTAAAACCGTTATTAATTGCACCAGTTATAAACTCACTTTTCATCGAAGTCATTAAACTAACGGTCTTTTTCGATACGGCTTTTCTTAAAATATCAGCTTTAGCTAACGAAAATCCAGCTACTTTTCTAGCAACCTGCATGATTTGTTCCTGATAGATCATTATCCCATAAGTTGAAGATAAAATTGGTTTCAAGCATTCCAAAGGATATGTAATTGGCTCTTGACCATTTTTGCGGGCAATATAAGCCGGGATATTAGCCATTGGTCCCGGTCTAAATAAAGCAATGGCTGCAATTATATCATCTAAACAATTACACTTCATCTTAATTAAAAGATTTTTCATTCCTGGTGATTCTAATTGAAAAATACCAAAAGTATCACCACTACTAATTAATCGATATGTTTTTTGATCATCAAGATCAATTTCATTAATATTAATTTTTATATCATAATTTCTTTCAATATCTTTGATCATATAATCAATTATCGTTAAATTCTTTAATCCCAAAAAATCCATTTTTAATAATCCTACTTCTTCGATGTAATCTTTCGAATACTGGGTCATGATGCCATCATTCGGTCCCTTGACTAAAGGAACGACCTGATCTAAAGGATCATTAGATAATACTACTCCGGCTGCATGCGTAGAAATATTTCGTGGTAATTTCTCAACAGTAAAAACAGCAGGCATGATTTTTAGCAAAGCGGGATCTTTGTTGACCATGGATTGAAAATTATATGATGTTTCATATACTTCTTTAGCACTCTTGCGATTTTTATAATTAGTGGGAATATTTTTAGCTAAGAGCTCTAATTTCGGTAAAGGAACTTTTAAAACTTTACCTAAATCTTTTATCGCTACTTTAGGCCCATATGTTGAAAAAGTAACAATTTGCGCCACATGATCCTGACCATATTTATTAGTAACATAGGCAACTATTTCATCACGCCGATCATCTTGAAAATCAATATCAATATCTGGCATGCTGATTCTTTCTTCATTCAAAAAACGCTCAAACAACAAATCATATTTTAAAGGATCAACATTGGTAATTCCTAAAACATAAGCAACTAAACTGCCAGCTACAGAACCTCTTCCAGGACCTACTAAAATTTTGTTTATTTTAGCATATCTAACGTAATCAAATACAATTAAAAAATAATCATCAAAGCCCATTTTAGTAATCACATTTAATTCTTTTTTTAATCTTTCCAAATAAATCGTTTTGATCTGTTCACCTTTAAAACGTTTCTTTAACCCGACAATACATAATTGACGCAAATATTCACTTGCTTTACCATTTTTAGGAACGGGATACTTAGGTAAATGCATCTGATGAACGGGAATCGTCGCATTACATAAAGTAATAATATAATTTGTATTTTCAATATATTTTTTATCAAAGATACTTTCCATTTCATAACTTGATTTAAGATATAACTGGTCGGTTACTGGAACGTGATCTAACTCTAAAATCGATCCTTTAGAAAATGCTTGTAACAATTCTAATGTATAAGCATCTTTACTATCGAGATAACGGACCTCATTGGAAACACAAACGGGAATATTTTCTAACAGAGACAAAGCAATCAAACGTTCATTTATTTTTTTTTGCATAGCAAGGCCATGATCTTGTAAACAAACATAGAAATATTTAAAACTTTTTTTAAATAACTGTAAATATTTCAAAGCCTCGGATTCTAATTCCTTTAAAAGCAACCGTTCAATTATTCCTTCTTTACAGGCTGATAAAACAAATAAATGCTCCTGGTATTCTATCAATTTTTCTAATGCAGCTGCTTTATTAGCATTTCGCGATATATCACTCGCTAGATGTACTAAATTAAAATATCCCGTTGTATCTTTAGCTATTAAAATCAAAGGATATATCTCCTGTTCAATTTCAATACTAGCTTCGATCCCATAAATAGGTTTAATCCCGTATTTATGACAATAGCGGGTAAACTCCATAGCCCCGAACATATTATTTTTATCAGTTAAAGCTAGTGCCTCTAAGTGGAGATCACTAGCTTTTTTACATAAGTCTTCAATTAAAATCGTGCTATCTTGAAAACTATAAGAACTATATACTTGTAAATGACCTAGCATTATCCCCACATCCTTTCAAATTGTATTATACCACCAAATAGTCTATTTAAAAATGATTATTATAGAATTGCCCGAAATGAAAATAAAATAATCATGATTGCCAAGTATAAACAAAGACACATATAAAGCGTATCAAAAAAAGCAAATGTTGTAACTGCTAAAAGCCAGACTCTAAAACAATATAACGCCAAAACATAATAATGATACTGAACTTGTAAAACACAGAACCTTTTTTGCCAGCCAATAATAATAATTGAAAGTATGGCAGCAATCAAATGAAAGGGAATGATCCACAATGGGCATATTACCTGCATCAGTAAAATTATACCACAAATAAATTGCAATTTTTTAATTCGTATCAACATATAACCACCTATCGTATTATATGAAATTTAATAAATAAAATGAAAAGAAGTGGATAATCAAAAGATTATTCCACTACATTGCATGCTTAATAAGTGCTTTTGCTAATTGATCAGGACAACTCGTTGGCTTACTGCCACAGCGAATTCCTTGTAAACGTTCAACAATATCAGTCACTTTCATTCCTTTTGCTAAAGCTGCTACACCCTGAGTATTTCCCGAACATCCTCCAACAAACTTGACATTATTAACGATACCATTATCAACATCAATAATAATTTGTTTGGCACATACTCCTTGAGGTTGAAATTTAATTTCCATCATGACCCCTCCTTACTTATAACCATTATAATTATAAATAAAAATAATGCAACTATTTTACTTTCTAACTAACTTTACGATCGTAGTCAAGTATGAATTATGACATGATGAATCTAACGCCACGATTTTTTCTAATCGATAATTGTTTTCTAATTCAGCCAAATCTTTAGCCAAGGTTGAATATGACTGACAACAATAGATAATTGTTTTAATTTTTGCAATCTTAATACTATTTTTGATCGTCTCGCTTAACCCAAAACGTTCATTTTGAATTATCAGTGTATCATAGATTTTCTTTTTAGCATAAATAACGATTTTTTGATCAAGATCACCAGCAATAAAAGTAATATTCTCTTTACGCTTATTATTTATTTTAGCATCTTCAATATGATATTTTTTCTCATCAATAGCAACCACTTCTTCTTGATCCAAATTAGATTCTAATAATCCTATTCCACAATTTAAAGAAATGATTTTTTGACTATCTTGTAACATCGCTTTAATACATTGAATTTGTTTATGATATACAGCAATATTTTCTGGTAATTTAGACTTTGCTGAAACTAGATACTTTTTATCATCATTATATAATTCCAAATGACTAGGACCGTATAACTTTGTATAACCGGAATCATCAAACTCTTGATGTTTAGAAGTATTAATAGACATATAAACACTTGCAACATGTGGTATTTCAGTAATTTGACTTACTATTTTACGATCAATTCCATCACGCCCAGTAATAAAAACTAACTGAATCTGTTTATCAATCAATTTTACTTTAATAAATCTTAAACCTGTTTTAAATTTATCATTATAAATCTGACATTTATTACTCGTTAAAACATTTTCTAAAGCTACTAATGTTTCATTGATCAAAGGATGCTGTTTAAAACACTTTGTCATCAATGTTAAATACTTGCTATCACGCTGATAAATACCAAATGTAATCTTTCCCTTAAATTCAACGATTGGTAAATTGACACTAGTAATAAACCCTTCTTGTTTAGGTGAAGCAATAACATCTTTAAAAACAGTTTTGTTTAAATCATATTGGGTATATTTTCTAATTGCCTCGCGAACAGCTTCCTTTTTAGCTGTTAACTGCTTGTAATAATCTAAATGCAGCAAAGTACATCCCTGGCAATTATCATATGCTTTACATCGAGGAATAACACGACTTTTTGATCGTTTAATGATCTTGATCAGCTTTCCTTCATAAAATGATCTTGTCTGCTTTGTTATTTCAACTACAACTTCTTCTTCTGGCAAAGCCCCAGGAACAAAAACAATCTTTCGATCAATATATCCAATTCCTTCACCATTAATTCCTAACTTTTTAATTTCTACATTTTTTTTCATCCTACAATTTCCTCTTCATTTTCAACTTCATCAAGAATAGTCACTTTTAACTGTGCAATTCTATTTTTATGCATTTTTACTATTCTAAACAATACATTTTCTATTTTTACTTCCTCATCTATTTCTGGAACTTTTGAAATCTCTCCTAATACCAGACCACCAATTGATTCAAAATCTTCAGAATCAAAAGATGTTTTCAAACGATCATTGACTTCATTTAAATTCAAACTTCCATCAACCAAATATTCATTATCACCTAAAGAAATAATTTCTTCCTCTTCTTCTTTATCATACTCATCATCAATTTCACCAACGATCTCTTCGACAATATCTTCAAAAGTAACGATTCCACTCATTACCCCATATTCATCAAGAACGATCGCTAATGTTGCATGCTCTTTACGCATCAATGCAAAAACATCAGATACTTCATTAAATTCATAAACGACAAAAGTATCTCGCATATAATCTTTCACCGAAAACTCGTCAGGATCAATATTAAAAAATAATAGATCTTTAACATTTAATACACCAACGATTTCATCAAATGATTCACTATGTACAGGATAACGTGAAAATTGACTGCGCTGATAAATTTCCATCAATTCCTGATAAGAACAATCATCAGCAATACTTTCAACATGTATTCTTGGTGTCATAATTTCCTTGATTTCAGTTTCTCCAAATTCAAAAACATTATGAATCATTTCTTTTTCTTCTTCTTCTAAAACCCCTTCTTCATGACCAACAGTCACGATCGTTTTTAAATCTTCTTCGGTCATTGTTGGTCCATTATCACGATTACCGCCTAAAACCTTAATAAAGAAACCAGTAATTATGTTTAAGAAAAATACTACTGGTGTAAAAATAAAGCAGGCAAAAGATGTAAATCGTGATAGAAACAAAGCAATTGCATCAGCATTTTTAGTAGCAAATGATTTTGGGGTGATTTCACCAAAAATAAGTATTGTCAAAGTTACAACACCGGTTGCTATCGCGACTAAAGTACCGGAATCTCCAAAAAGAGAAATTACAAATGATGTCGTTAATGAAGAAGCGCCAATGTTCACTAAATTATTTCCTACTAGAATCGAACTGAATAAACGATCATCATTAGATAACAATTTTTCTACAATTGCTGCTTTTTTATTTCCTTCTTCTGCTAGATTACGCATTCTTATTTTATTAACAGATAAAAAAGCTGTCTCTGTACATGAAAAAACGCCTGAAAAAATAATTAAAATGACAAATATTATAATATTGACTATCTGGGTCGGGTCCACAATAAATCTTATCTCCTTATATTCATTAATTTTATCATTATCATAGTATAAACTATTTAAAAAGTCAAATTATGTTCATTTGAATCTTATATTTTAAATAAATCATAATTTTTAGGATAAAAAAGTATAGTAATTATTTGATTTTAATCCACAACAAATAAAAAACAGGCAAATAAATTTTGCCTGTTAACCTAACATAATTACGATCGTAGAACCAGCCTCTACATATTCTCCTACTCGTGGTAATTGATTGATCACCTTATCACCCTCACCAATAAATTTGAATTTCAATTCTGGATTACTCACTTCTTTTTTTGTTTTACCAATATAATTTTCTACTTTAACTGTTTTAGTATCTGTGATCGTATAAGCTTTTTGGCGCTGTGAAGAAACCTTTTCGATTCCCATGCTTGGTAAAATATCCACTAACATCTTTCTTGCAATCGGAGCAACAGTCGTTCCCCCATACTGTACACAATTTTTAGGATTATCCATAGCTACATAGAGAACAATTTGTGGATCATCAATCGGTGCAATTCCAATAAAAGAAAGAATATAACCACCATCTACATAACTACCATTTACTGCTTTTTGGGCTGTTCCCGTCTTCCCGCCAATTCGATATCCATCGATATAGGCATTTTTACCCCCACCATCGGTTACTACTGTTTCCAAGGCATCACGTATTTTTTTAGAAGCCTCTTCACTAATAACCGTCCGCAAAGCCTCAGGCTGCTTTTCATAAATAATATCATTAGTATAACTGTCGATTATTTTATCAACTAAATACGGCTGATATAATGTTCCCCCATTTACACAGGCACATACAGCTCTTACCAGCTGCATTGGTGTTACTGAAATTCCCTGGCCAAAAGCTACAGTTGCCTGTTCTAGTTCATTAAAAGCATCATAATCAAACATGATTCCTTTTGATTCTCCAGGCAGATCAATTCCCGTTTTTTCCGTCAAACCAAATTTCTTTACATACTCATATAATTTATCTTTTCCAAGACGTCGTCCTATTTCTACAAAACCAGGGTTCGAAGAATTTTGTAGTACTTCCCTAAAAGTTTGCAGCCCATGACCGCCTTTTTTCCATGACTTGATTCTTGCTCCGCTAACAATTTCATATCCCTGATCATAATAAGTATCTTTATCCATATCGAATAAATTTTCATTTAATGCTGATGCAAATGTAATTATTTTAAATGTTGATCCTGGTTCATAAGTCTTCCAAATCGGAATGTTATGATTATAAACATCTTTATCAGCATTTTGGTAATCATTAGGATCAAAATCCGGCTTACATGCCATCGCTAGTATTTTACCAGTAGCTGGTTCCATCGCTAGAGCCCAGATCCCATCAGGATCATATGTGTCATAAGCATTATTTAATTCCCGTTCAACAATATCCTGAATGTCACCATCGATCGTCAACTGTAAGTTAAAACCACTAGTTGGCGCACTATAAACACTGGGATACAATGTCAAAGGATTACTCTTAGCATCCATATAATAATCGATACTACCATTATTCCCATTTAAATAACTATCATATTTTAGTTCTAATCCTAACAGCCCCTGATTATCAATTCCTACAAATCCCAATGTTTGGCCCAAATAATTACCTTTAGGATAATATCTTTTGGTATCCTTGATTAAATAAACTCCAGGTAATTTTAAACTGCTTATTTTAGCAGCAACTTCATCATCTAATTGTCGTCCTTCTGGTTGGATCCGTTGAATAGATACTTTTTTACTTAATTTTTCCTGCATGACTTTAACATCAACTTCCAAAATATCTGCTAATTTTTCAGCTGTCATCGTAACATCTTTAATTTGACTAGGAACAACTACTAATGACGATGTTGTTAAATTGGTTGCTAAAACGTTATTATCACTATCTAATATCAAGCCGCGGTTGGCTTCAACAGGAAAACTTCTTTGCCACAGATCTACCGCTTTATTATAAATATTTACACGATCAACGATTTGAATATAACCAATTTTTAAAATTATTGCTATTACAATAACGACCGTTATAATTTTTACCCATTTTATTTTATGTTTAGTTATTTCATATATCATCTTAATCACCTCTATAATATATGAAAAAAGTAAGGTCATTAGACCTTACTGTAATGTAATAGTTAAAGCATCACCGCTATGTAAAATTGTTCCTTCTGGTAAACTTTGACTGGCAACAAGACCATTTCCACCATCAATACTAATGTTTAATCCCGACAAGGAGCCAAACGTCAATACATCTTTACGCGACCAGCCTGTGAAATTTGGTAATGTAATATCCGATGATTCGGTTTTAATGAAAACACGATCATTTTTAGTGACTTTTGATTTAGCTTCAGGAAATTGTTCGATAACTGTTGAACCATTTCCAATCACTTGGACATTTAAAGTTTTTGATTCTAATTTTGATTTTACAAAATTAACACTTTGATTTATATAGGAATCTAATTTATATTCTTCTGTTGCTGTTTCATTATCAGCAGCATTATAAGAAGAAACGATAGATAAAGCTGTCGGTACTACATTTTTAATAATATTAGCCTGATGCGTAGTAGTATCATTATCAGGACCTTGAAAAACAACTATCGAGATAATTTGAGGATCATCGTACGGCGCCATTCCCGCAAATGATTTAGTATAATCAGTCGTTGAATAAGTACCATTTTCACCTACCATTTGCCCCGTCCCGGTCTTACCAATAATTTGTACACCGTTATCTAAAGCAAATTTTCTAGCTGTACCCATACTTCATTTACTACTCCTTTTAATAGGTCACGCACTTGCGCTACTGTTGAAGATGAAAATATTTTTTCAGAAAATTGTGTCTTTCCACTATATGTAACTTCATTATTTTCTTTATCGACGATCCGATCAACTAAATATGGTTCAACCATTTTACCATCATTAGCAAAAACACTGTAAGCACGAAGTAATTGTAACATTGTAACTGTTGAACCCTGACCAAAACCTGTTGTTAAATAAGCTGCTCGGCTCTTATCGGTTTCATACAAGGCCACTCCTGAAGTTGATTCAAACCCATCGATATTACTAGATTGAAAGAACCCTAATTTTTCATATGTATCAATAAGATCATCTCGATTAGTATATCCTTTTTCTAATAAGTTACAAATAGCAACATTACTAGAACGATAAAAACCTTCATCATAACTAATACTTCCCCAACCAGCACCATTATTATGGTCTCTGATTGGTCGACTACCACCATAATCATATTTACCAGATTCATATAACGCACTGCCATCGTATAAGCCGCTTTCAATTGAACTTGCATATACGAATGATTTAAATACTGATCCACATTCATAAGCTGTATCAAAGAAAAAATTCTTATAATCTTCAATATTACGTTCATTAGGATTAAATGATGGATAACTAGATAAAGCTAAGATCTTACCAGTTTTAGCTTCCATGATCACTGCAGCTGCTTTCGACGCCTGCGCCCCACTAGCTTCAACAGCTAGTGAATAATCCAAATCACGCTGTAAAGAACTATTCAAAGTCAAATAGATATCTTGACCATTAACGGCATCCTGCTGTTTTAATATTCCATTAGGCAAGATATATCCTTTAGCATCTTTTTGATAAACTTTGTATCCATTCTTTCCTGCTAAAGTATCATTATATATTGCCTCTAATCCCATCTCACCAACAAGACTTTTAACATTATTTTCTTCAACACTTTTAGCATAACCAACGATATAACTACAAAAATCTCCTAATGGGTAGTTACGAGAAGTCGCTTCTTCAAATTCCAAACCTGTTAATTTAGTCTCTTCGATCTGCTTCTTTTGGTTAGCACTTAAATTATTTCCATAATTTCCAAATTCTACTTGATATTTTCCTTTATCAATAGCTTCCTGCATTTTTTGCGCCATTTCTACAGGATCCATACCAATAATTGGAGCTACTTCATTAGCAGTCTTTGTAACATCCGTTACGTGCGCCTCTTTATTAGCGTAACCTGGTCTTTTACTAGAAACGACCGCAATTAATTTGAATTTTTGAACATTCGTTGCAATTACTTCATTGTCGCTAGTATAGATTTCTCCTCTAGTTGCATATTCAACGGTTTCCACTTTACCTCTACTTTTAGCAAAAGCTTTAATATCACCACTGCTAATCAAGTGTTTACCAGTTACACCTAAGTATACAATATTTACAACTAAAGAAAAAATAACTAGTGCAAAGACAACATAAGCTATCTTTGCACCTTTAAACTGACTCATTATTATTCAGCCGGCGTCTCTGTAGTAGAGGCAGCTACAGATTCATTGCTATATGTATAACCTTTTTCACCTGCAATATCATTAAGACGTGAAAAAGATGCTAATTCTTGTTTTTGCATTTCTAAACTATCTATTTCATCTTGGAGCACTTTGATTTCTTTTTCTATTTGCTGTGCTTCTTGATTGCAAGAGGACTCCAATGATCTTACATAAGTGATTCCAAAAATGAAGATAACCATTGAAATGATTAAAAATCTTTGTGAAAAAGCTTCAAACTTTGTTTTCTTAACTCTATGTCTCATAATTACACCCTCTCTATTACTCTTAATTTTGCGGAATGGGCCCGATGATTTATTTCTAATTCTTCTTTTGAAGCAATAATTGCTTTTTTATTTACTAATTTATATTTAGGTAATAAATAATCTGGAATAACTGGCAATCCTGGTGGCACATCTTTTAACTTTGTTACGTCATTAAAAGTATATTTACAAATCTTATCTTCTAAACTATGAAAAGTGATCACCGCAATTCGTCCACCACTATTTAATAAAGCTAAAGAATCTTTCAACGCCCGATCAAATACATTCAATTCATCATTCACAGCAATTCTTAGCGCCTGAAAAGTTCTTTTAGCGGGATGCCCACCTTTCCTACGAGCGGCTGCTGGGATTGCTTCTTTAATGATTTCAACTAATTGAAACGTTGTTTCAATTGGCTTGTTTACTCGCGACTGCTCAATTTTACGCGCGATTCTTTTAGCAAATTTTTCATCAGCATATTTAAATAGAATTTCTACTAACTGTTCATACGACCAGGTATTAACGATCGTATAAGCATCAAGAGAATTATTAGTATCCATCCGCATATCTAATCTTGCGTCATAATTATAGCTAAACCCTCTTTCACCAGTATCAAATTGAGGTGAAGAAACTCCTAAATCAAATAAGATTCCATCTACTTTTGTTATTCCTAAATTACTTAATTCTGCTTTAATATTAACGAAATTTGAATATATGATCGTAAAATTATCACTTATTTCACTAAGTCGGCTTCTAGCTGCTGCAATTGCCGTTTGATCTTGATCAAAGCAATACAAGTGTCCTGTAGTAAGACGTTTTAAAATGGCACAACTGTGTCCTGCTCCACCTAGTGTACAATCAACATAAATCCCATCTTCTTTTATATTCAAACCTTCCACTGCTTCATTTAATAATACCGTTACATGATCAAACATTATTTTCTCCTATAAATCAAATCCATCTAATGACTCAGAAATTTCATCAAAATTATCTTTATTTGTATCATAATAGTCTTCCCATCGTGCTTGATTCCAAATTTCAACATGATCGCCAACACCAACTATGATACATTCTTTTTCTAATTTGCCTTCCAATCTTAAAACATTAGGAATATTAACTCTTCCTAATTTATCAAATTCACATTCACTTGCTCTAGAAGTGATAATTCTTACAAAATTACGAGCTTCTTTTTTGGTTTTGGGTAACGTTTGTAATTTTTGATAATAATCATTCCAACCTTCTTGGGTATATAAAGCTAGACAACCATCAAAACCACGAGTAATAACTACACTCTTACCACATTGTTCTCTTAACTTTGAGGGAATAATAAGGCGCCCTTTGGCGTCGATATTGTGTCTAAATTCACCCATGAACATTTTAATCACCCACTTTTTAACACTCAGTAACATAAATTAACACTTCGTACCACCATTATATACTTTCTAAACCATTTTGTATAGACTTTTCTTCAAATAAGATATTTTTGGATATTTAAACAAAAAAAGGACCAATTAACGTAAAACAACGTTAATTAGTCCAATATTTTTATTAAAAAAGCCCTTTTATGCTATTTCTTATAAAACTTTTTGCCCTTTGTAAGTACCGCAATGTTTACAAACTTTATGAGACATTTTGTATTCACCACATTCTGGACATACAACTACAGCTGGTGCTGTAAGCTTATCGTGAGTTCTTCTCTTATTTCTTCTTGTTTTTGATACTCTTCTAAATGGTACTGCCATCAGTATAACCTCCTGTTTAATCTTTAAAATAATCTTTTAATTTAGCTAATCTAGGATCAATGTATTCCTCATTATTTTCACTAGCATTGCTACTATCTAATATTCTCCAACCTTTACCTTCTGATTTAATATTAGCATCATCTTTGACTACTCTCATCGGCACTTCAAGCATAATATTTTCAAATACCACGGGAGTAAGATCAACAATATCTTTCTTCACTTCGTGAACATCTTCAAGAGGTGCCGGTTTGTCAAAAGCAAACACCTCTGTTGAATTAATCTCAAAAGGATACTCAACATCCTCTAATGTCATTGCACATGGAAGAATCATCGTCCCCTTGATATTAAGATCAACATATAAACGTTTATCTTTTAAATCAAGATTACCGGTTCCTGAGACAATAATGTCCTTCAAGTCATTAATTTGTGCATATTGGTCAAATAATTCTGAAGGAAAAGTAAGTCCTTCTTCAAATTCAAATTTTCCACGATGCTTAACAATCCATTGTAAATTGTATTTCAAAATAATCACCCTTCTATAACCGCAATGACAATTATATATAAAATAATACCATAAGTCAACCTAAAAAATACTTGTTTTTATCGTTTATTTTACACTAACATCTTATACCATCTTATCAATATCACGAGGAATTTTATTAGTTTTGATCATTGAAACTAATTTATCAATTTTCCCTGGACTGATTGATTTATTAGTCACTTTTGCTACCGAAACAATAAAATCGCGAATATCATTTTCATTATTCAAATCTTTAGATTGTAAATCATTGGCTAATTTTAATATTTCACTTTTATTAACATTAGTTTTCTTTACAACCTTATCTAAAAAAATATCTTCATCTTTCATATTATCACCACTATATAATATGAAAGAATTCAAATAACGTTACCCTTCTATCTTTAATTCCCTTTTCATCAATTGTTGAATTTCACGCTTTGGTTCATGATTATTATATAATACATTATATATTGCATTAATAATTGGTAATTCAATATCATCATATTTTTTAGCATCTTCATAAATAACCCGACAAGTTCTTATTCCCTCACAAGTCTTTTTGTTATTTTTCATAAAAGATCGGGCATCATTAGTTTTACCAATTTCAAGTCCAGCTTGAAAATTTCGCGAATGAATCGATGAACAAGTAACGATCAAATCACCAACCCCAGTAAGTCCCATATACGTTTCTAATTTGCCACCTTTTTTCATTCCGTAACGAACCATTTCAGCTAATCCCCGAGTTATTAAAGCTGCTTTTGTATTGTCACCATAACCAAGACCACTTAACACTCCGGCAGCTACCGCAATTACATTTTTAATTGCCACACCATATTCAGCTCCGACTTCATCGGTCAAACGATACACTCTGAAATAGTCATTAGAAAATAATGTCTGTACATCTTGAGCTGCTTTTTCATCCAAAGAGACTGCACAAACAGTTGTTAACATTCTAATCACTACTTCTTCTGCATGACTAGGACCAATCAACGAAACGACCGGATTGATCAAACTTTCGTCCAAAACACTGCGGATCGTATCTGACATCCGCATATTTGTTCCTAGATCAAATCCTTTAGAAGCATTGATAACTGTAATCTTTTTCTTAATAAAAGGTTTTACCTGCTGTAATGTTTCTTTAACAAATTGGGTAGGAATCGTAATCAATAAATAATCTATATCTTTCATCGCTTCTTCTAAATTATTAGTTGCTTTAATTTCCGTTTCTAAAGACACATTTTCAAAAAAAGCACTGTTTTGATGATTGATATTTATATCATCGATTTGATTTTGATCGATTCCATACATCATTATCTCATTTTGATTATCGATTAAAACTCTACTTAAGGCAGTAGCCCAGCTGCCTGTACCTAAAACTGCAATTTTACACATTATTACACATCCTTATATTATTGTATGTATATTATAACAAACATCTTTTCAAAGTACACTACTAATCTCTTTTTCGACAAATAATGTGAATTGGTGTACCTTCAAAGCCAAAAGCTTCTCTTAAACGATTTTCTAAATAACGTTTATAACTAAAATGCAGATATTGAGGATCGTTAACAAATAAAATAAAGGTAGGTGGGCAGGTACTTACTTGATTTGCATAAAAGATCTTTAGTCTACCACCATTAAAAGTTGTTGTTGGATTGATTGCCTGAGCATCAACCAAAACATCATTTAAAACACTTGTTTGAACTCTTTTATTAGAATTAGTATAAGATTCCTGGATCATCGGGAATAACTGTTGAACTCTTTGATGAGTTTTTGCTGATAAAAAAATGATCCGTGCATAATCTAAATACTTAAACTGCGTGCGTAATTCTTTTTCTTTTTTCTGCATCGTTTTTTCATCTTTTTCAATCAAATCCCATTTATTTACAACTAAGATCACGCCTTTACCAGCTTCATGAGCATATCCAGCAACGTGTTTATCTTGTTCAATGACCCCACGATCCCCGTCGATTACAACAACAATAACATCACTTTTTTCAATTGAAGATAAAGCTCTTAAAATTGAATATTTTTCAACGTTTTCATAGACTTTACCCTTTTTTCGCATTCCAGCTGTATCAATGACCCGATACTTTTGACCATCTTTTTCAAAAGCAGTATCAATAGCATCGCGTGTTGTCCCTTCAATATTTGAAACGATGACCCGCTCTTCACCTAAAATCGCATTAGTAAGAGATGATTTACCAACGTTAGGTCTACCAATGATTGAAAAACGAATCTCATCTTTATCAAATTCTTCTTCTGTGAAATCCAACTTTTTAATAATTTCATCTAATAAATCACCGATTCCAATTCCATGGCTTCCAGATACGGGAATTGGATCTCCCATCCCTAAACTATAAAAATCATAAATATCATTAATAAAAGAATTATCATCAATTTTGTTAACGGCTAATAAGATCGGTTTTTTTGTTCTTTGTAATAATCTTGCAACATATTCATCTTCTTGAGTGACACCTTCACGACCATTAACAACAAAAACAATCAAATCAGCTTCTTCAATGGCAATTTCAGCCTGCATTTTAATTTGTGCAGTAAAAGATGCATTCTTAAGTTCGATTCCACCAGTATCAATCAATCTAAATTCTTTTGTCAACCATGTAGCTGTTGCATAGATTCGATCTCTAGTTACACCAGCAACATCTTCAACGATAGAAACTCTTTCCCCAACAATTCGATTAAATATTGTAGATTTACCAACATTTGCTCTCCCTACGATTGCAACTACTCCAGCCATCTTATCCCTCACTTTCCTTTTGTTTAACTAATTTTAATACTTCATCGACTACTTCTTCAATCCTTAAATCTGAAGTATCTAAAACAATGGCATCATCAGCTTTTTTTAATGGCGAGATTTTACGATTCATATCTTGATAATCTCGTTGTTCAATATCATTTTTTATAGTTTCTAAATCAGCAGGCAGTCCCCGCTGTTTATTTTCTAAATAACGACGCATAGCTCGGGTTTCCACACTAGCACTTTGATATATTTTAAGCTCAGCATCAGGCAAAACAACAGTTCCAATATCACGACCGTCTAAGATTACACCACCAGCCTTAGCCATTTGACGCTGCTGCTTAACTAAAAATTCTCTAACATCCTGATAACTTGAAACTTTACTTGCTGACATCGACACTTTATCTTGACGAATTTCACTACTAACATCACAATCATTTAAATAAACTCGGTTTTCACTATCCATTGTAATCTTAATATCTTTTAAGACTTCAGATACAGCTTGTTCATCACCTAAATCAATATTGTTTTGTAAACAATAATAACCTACACAGCGATACATCGCTCCTGTATCAATATATACATAATCTAATTTTTTCGCAACAATTTTAGCGATACTGCTTTTACCGGCAGCACTTGGTCCATCAATTGCAATTGAAATCTTCTTCATATTATCCTCCCTCTTTCTTGAAAAAAACTAAGGTGAACCTTAGTTTAAAAGAATAACTGGTATCCTATCATACCACATAAACAAATAAATACAATAACTAAAAATATAATTACATAATTTAAAACATTAACAATACGATCATTTTTCTTTTTCTCGACCACTTCAACACGGCTCCCATCATCTTTTTCTTTACTTTCAGTTTGGACAACCGTTTCATTTTTAATCGTTTTTATATTGTCATCTTTTTCTTTTTGCTGTAAAGCTTTTTCTACTTCACGCTGATCTTTTTCCTTGATTTGGCGTAACATATCTTCTAAAGAAGCAGTTTGTTCAGGCACATCATCCTCATTTGGCTCATCTTCAAAAACATTTGTCTCTTCTTCTAAGATGATCTTTGCTTTTTTGGCATCTTCAGCCGGTGACATGCTTGCTAAACGCTCCATCAAAGTCATCTTCTTTTTAGCTTCTTTATCTTCTGGCTGTTCCGTGTTTTCTAAACTCTCAGCTTCTTTATCAGGATTTACAAAATATCCTTTAGAAAATTGAGAGGTGGCAACATTGTCAAACTTATCAATTCGAACTACTTGTTTTTCTGGTTCTCTAATTTTATTTAAAATATCCATCCTTGTATTGTATTGTGCTTCTTTTCCAACACCAGCTTTAGCACTGCGCAACGCTCGATTGATTTCTTCACTACTTTCTTGGCGCATCTGTTCAAATGTTTTAGCTTCTGTTAGTGTATCTTCGATTTCTTTTTTTTCATCTTTATTTCCAAAAAGTCGATTGACAGATGTTAAAAATTCATCTTCTTCATCAGTATCTATCACCGCGTCAATTACATCATTCATACTATCGCGAGTTATTCCTGCTTCATCTTTCAAACCACTTCTTAAATTACGATATTTATCAATTCGTGAATTAACCACTCTTAATCACCCTTTCAACGAACATTATAGCATACTTTTTAGGTAATTCCTTTATAAAATAATGGAAAATATATTTAATTTAGGCTATAATATGAGAGTACAAAAAAGGAGGAATTTATAATGGCTAAAATTACAGTAAATGATTCTTGTATTGGTTGTGGGGCTTGTACAGCTGTTGCACCTGATGTTTTTGAATTAGGTGATGAAGGTTTAGCAGTTGTAGTTAGCGAAGATAACACTGACGGAGCTAAAGAAGCTGCTGAAAGCTGCCCTGTTGAAGCAATCGAAGTTGAATAATTTATTAAAAACCAATCGTTTTGATTGGTTTTTTTATATCTTATAAAGACTTTAATAACATTAACGCTGTTGCTTTATTTGAGGCTAATGGAATATAGTGCACATCACATAATCTCATCAAAGCATTTATATCAGGTTCATGGGGTTGCGCTGTAAGTGGATCACGGAAGAAGAAAACCATATCCATTTGGCCTAAAGCAATTAAGTTTCCAATCTGCTGATCGCCACCATATGGTCCTGATAAAAAACGTGTTACTTGTAAATCGGTATTTTCCATAATTTTTTTACCAGTTGTCCCAGTACCATATAAATTATGTTTTGCAAACAATTTTTCATTTTCTTTAACAAAATCGATCAATTCTGTTTTCTTTTGATCATGTGCTATCAAAGCAATATTCATCTTATCCCTCCTTGAATTTAGATTCTATCGGTCTTACTACATAATAAACAATAGCACTAATAACTCCTTTAATAAAGTTAAATGGGAAATAAATTATAAAAATCGCTTGTCCATAAGGAGATAAAAAATTTAAAAACCCAGGTATAGAGATATTGGTTCCATACTGCTGATTAAAAGAATTTATATCTAATGCAAAAGGTAATTCACTATACCATGTCGGTTTTTGCATTAAATATGTTGGTGTTACAAATAAATAGTTTAATATAAACAAAACAATTGCAAATATTAACATCGTTATAAACATATTTATAATATATGCCAGCCATTCTTTCTTTAATTTTAAATTTTGTGATAAAAAATAATAAACACAACAAATCGTCAAAGAGGCAATCAATGCTGTAATTTGACCAATTGCAATTGGTCCAACTGGCCCTTTAAATAATATTGAAACTAAAAACTTACAAACACAAACAAATAACGCCGATTTAAAGCCCAGCATTGAAATTGCCATGATCACGACAACCTCTGATAAATCCAAATTCAGCCATGGCGCAAAAGGATATGGAATTTCCAATAATCCCAATATCATTCCTAAAGCAGCCAAAGCAGCTGATAAAACTAATTTTCTTGTCTTAGTAATTTCCATAATAATCTCTCCTTAAATAAAAAAATATCATGAAAATACTAATCTCCATGACAAAAGTACATATATCATTAACTAATAAATGTCATTCTTCCATCCAGACTTTACTGTCGGTGTAGGAATTTCACCTACTCAGCTTGCGCTCGCGGACTATACCGCCGGTCGGGAATCACACCCTGCCCTGAAGACTTTCTTTTCTTTTAGAAATATATCATATTTATCTTTCATTTACAACAAAAAGGTGCTGTTTTTACCAGCACCTAATAAATTATTGTTCTCCTAAAGTTACTTGAACTGTTTTTTCACTACCATTACGATTAATTACTACAGAAACTTTATCACCTGGTTCTTTTGCATATAATGCAGTTAAGAAACTCTTATAAGTAGTAATTTTTTCACCATCAAATTCAACGATAATATCGCCTTCTTGAATACCAGCTTGACTAGCAGCTCCACCACTACTTACTTTAACAACGTAAATACCATCTGTTAAATCTGTATTGATACGATAGTAACGTAATTGATAACTAGAATATCCAGATAAAGAAACACCAGAAATTCCAAATTGTGGTCTTGTAACTTTTCCGTTTTCAATAATTTGTTCAACACTTTTAATTACATCATTAATAGGTAAAGCAAATCCCATTCCTTCAACTGATGTATCAGATAATTTCATTGAAGTAATTCCGACTAATTCTCCAGCCATGTTGACTAAAGCTCCACCACTATTACCTGGATTAATAGCAGCGTCAGTTTGAATAACGTTCATATCCCAATCATCTTGACCATCATCATTTAATCTACAGACACTGTACGATCTGTTCCACTAACAATACCTTGAGTAACAGTACCAGCATATTCAATTCCTAATGGACTACCAATTGCTAAAACTGTTTCTCCTTTATCTAATAAACTTGAATCACCACATTTAATTGCACTCAAATCAAAATCAGCTGTTAATTTTAAGACTGCAATATCACTATAACTATCACTACCTAAAACAGTCGCAGAAACTGATTCTTGGTTAGAAAAAACAACTTGAACTTCACTTGAGCCATCGACAACATGAGCATTAGTGATAATATAAGCTTCTTTACCATTAACGCGATATACTACACCACTTCCGCTACCACTAGCAGTTCCATTTGAATAAACTAATACTCCGACAACACTATCACTGACTTTATCAATAACATCACTTGTAGAGCTCTTAACATCATAATTAACTTGCTCAACTTTTGCTCCGCTACCTGATAAAACATTTGAACTACCATTATTCAATTGTGTAAACATAAAGACATTAACGCCTAATGAAACTACAACTAAGATTACTAAAACTATTTGGAATAATTTAAAATTATTAGATTTAGTAATTCTATCTTTATTTTTTTCTATTCTTGTTTTCATTGGCTCAGGACCAGATGATGAATTTGGCATTTCAATTTTATCATCAATCACTTTATCTGATCCATAGTTAGATGCCGCTTCATGTGAGACATTTTCATCAATCACTTTTTGAGTTTCATATCCTTTCGATGTATCTTCTTTAGTTACTTCTTCTAATTTAAAGTCTGATGTTACTTCCGGTGATTCACTTCCTTTTGATATATCATTTTCAGTTACACCTTCTTTTATTGAAGCTTCTAAATTTGACACTTCTTCTTGGCTTTCGTTTTCTTTAGTTACTTCCTCTTTTGTTGAAGTCTTTTCAGCTTCTAAATTAGACATTGCCTCTTGAGTTTCTTTAGATTCTAGCGGTCTATCTTCAACTGTTTCTTTTTCATCTATTAATTCATTTGTACGATTTTTATCTTCCATCTTGAACACTCCTTTACTTTACAAAACCATCATAAATAAATAATTTGTTCAAATTATTTTTATATTGTGTGAAAAAACGGTTTACTTGTAAAGGATCTTTATTTTGTCTCTAAAATCGGCAAAGTTATTGAAAATGTTGAACCAATTCCTAGCTCACTTTCTACTTCGATCGTACCATTATTTAGTTCTACCATTCTTTTTACAATACTTAATCCTAATCCTGTTCCAAGTTTTTTGCTTCTAGATCGATCAACTTGAAAGAAACGATCAAAAATCAAAGGTATATCTGTTTTAGAAATTCCAATTCCTTCATCCTGTACTTTGATCATTAAATTTTGATCATCATCATACGCTTTTATTGAAATAACACCAGAATTAGAATACTTTATTGCATTAGAAACCAAATTATTAAGAACTGTTTTAATTATAGTATCATCCAACATCAGATCATGAGATATTTTAGTTTGATAAATCAATGACAACTGTTTATCTTTAGCAAGCGGTTCAAATAATTCTACTGTATCTTTTATTAATAAATTTACATCAATTAATTTTGGTGATAAAACTACTCGAGGCTGTTCTAAACGTGAAAGTTCCAAAATATCTTCAATAATATTTTGCATGCGATAACTTTCCTTTAAAAGTATACCCATAAATTCATCAAAAGTTTCTTTATTTTGAATTCCTTCCTTTTTTAAGATCTCAACACTACCAATAATCGCACTCATTGGTGTCTTTAATTCATGAGAAATGTCAGAAAAGAATTGTTTTTGCATTTTTTCGATTTCTTTAACTTGAGAAACATCTGTAAACAAAATAATACTGCCATCAAAAACAATATCATTTCTAAATACTGGTGTCGTTTCAATTTGATAATAGCGCTCATCAATCGTTATAACAGTTGAAAACTTACGTTCAAAGATATAACTTTGATCAACAACACTTAATAACTGTCCCTTAAAAATATCTTTATAATATTTCCCTCGCAAATGTTTTATATTAAATGCTTCTCTAAAACTTTGATTTGTAAAAATTATAGTTCCTTCTTTATTAATAAAAATCATTGGTAAATTCATTGTTTTAATTAATGAATTAAGTATTTTATGATTAAAATCTTTTTCTCCTTCAACTTCTCTTATCTCATTTTCCTTTTCACGACAATAAAAATCGATTTGATGTAAATATGTTGAATTTGTATCATAAATAATATACAACACTACCAATGTAAAACCAGCTAAATAAATAAATGCATAGCTAATATTCCATATCAATAAGATACAAACAACAATAAATGAAAAAATAACTTTTTGATAATTTTTATTCATCTTTTTTCACCAGTTTATAACCA
This sequence comes from Clostridiales bacterium VE202-01, assembly GCA_000508865.1. Lineage (GTDB taxonomy): Bacteria > Bacillota_I > Bacilli_A > Erysipelotrichales > Coprobacillaceae > Thomasclavelia. The sequence continues at coordinate 4,626 of BAHP02000078.1, read as the reverse complement.
ACTCCTCTTACAGATTGAAAACAAGCTTGACTTTCTTTTAATTTAGATTTCAATTTAAAAACATGAATATCAACTAATCTAGTATCACCATCATAGTTAAAATTCCAAATTTTCATTAATAACTCCTGCCGTGACAAAACTTCTTCTTTATTATCCAAAAACATCTGTAATAGATCATATTCTACTTTAGTAAGATTTATTTTATTTTCACCAACATAAACCTCATGCTTAGTTAGATCCATTTTTATATCCAAATATTTTAAAATTCCTTTAAAATGTTTATGATAACGACGTAAATGGGCTTCTATTCTGGCAATTAAAATATTAGCTTGAAAAGGTTTCGTCAAATAATCATCAGCACCCGATTCGAGTCCCAAAATTATATCATCTTGATCACTTCTAGCAGTAAGCAGAATCATTGGTTTGATATAGCCACTATCACGACATTCTTTAATGATTTTTATCCCATCTTTATACGGTAGCATCCAATCCACCAAAATCAAATCATAATCATTAGAAAGAATTTTTTGACACGCATCTTTACCATCATAAAGACTATCTACCTGATAGTCTTTTATTTTTTAATTCATGACTTAATATTTTATTAATAGATATATCATCTTCAATAATTAATATTTTATTCATCTTTCCCTTCATACCTTTCAATAATTCTTTGAACAACAGGATGTCTTACTACATCCATCGCTGTTAAATGAACAAATGAAATTCCTTTAACATCTTTTAAAATTTTTAATGCTTTTACTAACCCCGATTCAACTCCACGTGGTAAATCAATTTGTGTAATATCTCCTGTAATAATCATTTTTGAATTAAATCCTAGACGTGTTAAAAACATCTTCATTTGATTATCTGTCGTATTTTGGGCTTCATCTAAAATAACATATGCATCTTCTAAAGTACGTCCCCGCATATAAGCAAGAGGAGCAATTTCAATTACTCCTTTTTCAATTAATCTTTCTGTCTGCTCTAAACCAAGCATATCGTGTAAAGCATCATACAATGGTCGTAAATAAGGATCGACTTTTTCTTTTAAATCACCAGGCAAAAAACCTAAATTCTCCCCTGCTTCTACAGCTGGTCTTGTAAGAACGATTTTCTTTACAATATTATTTTTTAAAGCATCAACAGCAAAAACCACAGCCAAATACGTTTTTCCTGTTCCTGCTGGTCCAATCCCAAATACGACATCGTTTCTTTTTAAAGCATAGTAGTACTCCTTCTGTCCTAAAGTTTTAGGATATATCATCTTGCCACTTGCCGTTTTAGTAATTCTAACATTATATAATTCATTAATTCTACTTAAATTATCTTCTTTAGCTAATTTCAATGCATAGACCACATCTCTACGAGTAATATTGATTCCTTTAGAAATCAGCCCCAGCAAAGCAGCAATCACGTTTTTAGCTTTTTTAAAATTATCATTATTTTCTCCAGTTAAACTTAGTTCATCACCACGAAGTGATATTTCTACTCCTAAAGCTTCTTCAATCATTTTAAAATTTTCATCATGATTTCCACAAAAATTATTTAATTGAGCTATACTATATTCTTCTAATTTAACTTGTTCTGTCATTTAATTCTCCTCTTTTGTTGCAATATCTTCAATTAATATATATTGCATTTTTAATACTCTCTTGCCATCAATTATACCATAAGATAAAACTTTTTCTCTATCTATTTTATCAATAGTACCTAATTTAGCACGAATTGTATATAATAAATAACTAAACCCTTCGCCCTCATCCATTTTTTTCTTATCAATACTCGCTTCATAATCAATATAAGTATAAGCTTTGATGATTCCTTGAGTCTCTATTATCTTATCAACTTCACTGGTAGAAGTAATTGTATTAGATACTAATAAATCGCCTTTTTTTACATAATCATTAACTTTTACCATAATATTGCCGCTGCTTACATCTATCTCCTGAATTACACCATCTTTACTAGCATATATATTTTCAAAACTTTTTTCCATTTTTTTAGCACTAACACTATTAGTATATTTAATAAATAGAACACTGCCTTCTTGATAGATATTCAAATAATCTATTTTTCCTTTAAATTTTTCTTTCATATCATCATAAATATCATTCAACTGTTCATAAGAGCGTTTTTTATCACCAATACCAATATGATTATCAGATAAAACCTCATTTACTAATTTTGTCGTACTTGGATTATTCCCAATTATTTCTACTCTAAAAATAAACTGATTGCATAAAAAGATAGTTAAGATAAAACTAATAACTCCAATCATACTCAATTTACGATAAAACAATAATAATAAATAATATAAGATTCCTACACTTTTTATAACTGTTAAATGATATTTTCTAACTTGTATTCTTTGATAAATAGGAAGGTAAAATCGATATGTAAAATCATCGATTTTATTTAATTGAAACACTGTTATACGATCATCTTTAAATGACTTTAATAAAGTAATAATATCCTCTGTAACTACTTCATATAAATCATATCCAAATTTCATATAAACCTTAAGCAGTCAATCTTCCCATAAATAATAACTTCTTGATCACTATAATATCTAATTTCTAAATCTTTACCTGTTACTCTAAGAATATTATTCTTCATCTTTATTTCAATAATGTTATTTTCTAACAGCATCAAACACTCATAAAATTTAATTGATAAGCATTTATTTTCCATATATATCATCAAATCACCTATCTAATTATATGATTTATTTTTAACTAAATGCGTTTATTTCAATTAAATTCTCTTACAAACAAAAAAGGGCTTAAAAGCCCAAATTTTTTTATCTTTTACCTTTGTTGTTTTTTCTTGCTGCTTCAGATTTTAATTTTCTTTTTAAACCTGGTTTAACATAAAACTCTCTTTTACGAGCTTCTGCAAGGGTTCCTGTTCTAGAAACTTGTCTTTTGAAACGACGTAAAGCATCATCTAAAGATTCATTTTCTCTTACTACAGTTTTTGCCATCGAACTATTCCCCCCTTTAACTCTAAAGTACGTACCTATTATATATATATTTTCGTTAATTGCAAGAAAATAAAGAAAAGATGAGGTAATGTTTAAAATTAACCACATTTTTGTCATTATTTAACATTATTCTTCTATTTTTTCATCCCCCTCTAATTCTTTTAATAATTTCATAGCATACTTATAATATTTCATTTTACTGGAATTTAAATGAATTGCATAACCAATATCTTTTAATGCTTCTTCATATTTTAATAATCGGGACAATGTCATTGAGCGGCTATAATAATAATCATCTTTTTGCGGTAATAATTCAATTGCCTTATTTTTATCTTCTAATGCTTCATGAAATCTTTTTAATGTATGTAAAAAGATTCCTCGACTATAATAATATTTTGATTCATGGGGAAATAATTTTATTGCTTGATCAATTTCCTCCAATGATTTTTCATAATTTTTATTTTCAAATTCTTCCCAACTATGACGATAATGAATTTTAGCGTTTTGACGCTCTATATATGTATATATATCATCTTTTTGAAGTATATTTTTCTGATTAGATTGATTATTTTTTATCTCTAACGATTCTTTTAACTTATTAAATTCATCTTGATATTTTTGACACCGTTTTTCTGTTTGAAGCTTCATATATTCAACCGGATCATTAAAATTCGCTTCTTCATGAAATTTTTCAGCGATTTGAAACATTATCTCATCAAAGCCATCTATTTCTACTAAACTCCCTTTGTTTTTTCTTACAACATTATATACTCTTTCATCTGGTTTATCACCAACATAGCACCAGTAAATACCTTCTTTGCATAAACCTGATTCCTTTTCCAGTAGCGACATTAAAGTATGATCACCACCTGCATAACCAATAACAATTGGAATATATTCTTTAAGAACTTTTTTCAAAACGCCTTCCCAATTTTTCGCTAGAGCGTCCATATCTTTTCTTCTATTCAAAGGATTGAAATATAAACTGCGATGAATCTTAGCTACTACTGGTCTTTTAAATTCACCAGAAATATATGGCGCTAAACTTTCATGACTTACTACTTGGGGATGCTTATCCGTGTATATTAATAGAGCATCTTCAATCAGCGAATCAAAATTAGTAGTTATAACTAAATGATTTCTCGTATTCGCAAGTAAAATTGCAAGTGGAAAATAGCCATAACTTGGTGTTTTACCTTCTAATTCGTTTTCCAAAAAAGAATATCCATCATTCGTTCTTCCCGCAAAACGTAAATCAAAAAGATCAAAATAATCATCATTTTTAATAGTATAATCTTGGTTAAAAAAACGCTTATATATATCTCTACCGTATTGGGGATCTAAATCATCAGCACATTCTTTTATATATTCACTGCCTCTTTCATCAGCCCATAAATACTGATGTCACACTTTCATCAATTGTTCACCAGTACGAATCCCAGAACTTCTAGAAGCTCCTGCTCCTAAAATAAAGCAATATTTTTTACCTGTCACACTATAGCCTTCATATATTTGATCTAGAAATCTATTTACCATCATAATAATTTCTCCCTCGTATATAATTACTTGATTATAGTAATTATATCAGATTTTAACTATCTTATCATCTAATAAAAATCTCTACTTTAATAGTAGAGATC
>BAHP02000079.1 GCA_000508865.1 Clostridiales bacterium VE202-01 | reverse complement strand
CTATCCCACCTTTTTATAATTTATATTTAGCCCTAATTCCTAAAATATAGATAAGCTTTATTATTAAAACCAAGGGCTCTCATTACCGATACTGATTTATTTATTATTTGAGTATGATCTAAAGTCCCACTTCATGTACGACAGTTTCTCTTTGCCAAGCAAGGCTTGTTTTAATAAATGCACTGTAATATACAATACTAAATTTACCAGTACTTTTAAAAGTCGTAACACCATATGTTCCGTTATCTTGATCAACAACACTACTAACTATATTAGAAGACAAACCGTTATTAAAGGTAGCAAACTTTATTCCTGTACTAGTCCATTTAGAATAATAACTTATTGCAGAATATCTAGATGTATTAGAGGTATTATATATGGTAATATTTTGGGAATTAATGATTCCTGTTTTCCAATACTGATAAGCATCAATATTTATAATGTTAAATAAAAAGATTGATATTATGATTGATATTACAAAGCATTTTCTATTTTACCTTTCTCAATATTATGAAATAAATACGTAATTACTTTTCAATTCCTTTTTTCGTATATAACTTATTTCTTGCTTAATTCTAATAAATGTTATACTGATTATCGAAATTTTTATCTTTTATATATTTCTTTATCAATCAAATTATATCAATGAAATCAACTATTTTAAAATGTTATTATAAACAATTCCTCCTTAAAAAACACCTAATTATCCTATGTCTAATAATATCCTTTTTCACCATAAATTCATATGATATAATGAAATGTTAGTTTTAAATATAGAATACTATAACTCCATCATATAGTCGTTTTATCTATTTTGATAAAATATAAAAAGAACTATCATAATCGACAGTTCTTAAAATGAATATTTAAAGAGTAACTAAATATTTCTTGATAAATCTTCTAACCTCTTAATACTGCTCCAAATTCTTTTTTTACAGCCTCAAGAATTTTTTCCATTACAGCATTAACTGTTGCTTCTTCCAATGTTCCTTTTGGATCTTGGAAAATTAAGTTGATTGCTACAGATTTTTTACCAGTTTCAACATGTTCTCCAGCATAAACATCAAAAATCTTTGTTTCTTTAACTAACTGTTTACTAGCTTGAACGATCTTACGGCAAACATCATAAGTTAAAATATCTTCATCCATAACTAATGCAATATCACGACTTACTGATGGATACATTGGAATATCTGTAAATTTAACTTTACTTGTCTTTAAATTTAAGATACTAGTTAAATTTAATTCAGCAACATATACATCTTTTACATCATATTTCTTTTCCATCAAAGGATGAATATTTCCAACAACACCTACTACTTCTTTTCCTATCATGATATAAGCAGTTCTACCAGGATGATAGCATTTATCATCTTGACTTGCACGAACTAATTTATAACGTGATTCTTCGATCCCTAAATTTTTAAAGATAGTTTCAACAAAACCTTTTACTAGATAATAGTCTGCTTTATATGAAATTTGTTTAAATGGTAAACCATTATATTCACCACAGCAGGCAATCGCTAGATTTTGTAACTCAGTATCTTTAGAATATGTCGTTGATAATTCAAAAATATTTACATCTTTAATATTATGAGACTGGTTGTAATTAATTACTTGTAATAGTGAACCAATCACTGATTTTCTTGTTACACTTCTTTCTTCTCCCAGTGGCATTGCCAATTTAACGGTCTCATTTGTATGGAAAATATTAAAATCATCTACCATTGTTGGTGAAGTTAATGAATAAGTAAGAGTTTCGTGTAATCCTTGATCCTTTAATAAATTACGAATCATATATTTTTTTGCCTGCACATCAGTTCTTTTACCAACTGTCATTGACATTTCTGGTAAAGTTGATGGAATCTTATCATATCCATACATTCGGGCAACTTCTTCAATCAAATCAGCAGCCATCGTAATATCATTACGATAAGTTGGAACTTTGACATTAAATTCTTCATCATCAAGAGTAAATTCAAAATTTAGTGAACTAAAGATATCTTTGATTTCATCTGTTGTTATCTTAGTTCCTAATAATCCATTAACTTTTGTTGTTGTTACTTTTACATAACGTGTTGCAATTTGAAGATCAGTTGTAACACTTTTATAAACTTCTTTTGCATCAGCTAATTCTACTAATAGATTAGCACATCTTTCTAAAATATTTAATGAATTGGCTGTGTTTAAAGCACCTTTAATATAATGCTGTGATGCATCTGTCAATAAATTTAAACGTCGTGCTGTTTCTCTTAAAGCGGCACCATCAAATGTAGCAACTTCGATAACTATATTAGTTGTATTTTCGTCTATTTTGGTACTATTTGAACCCATGACTCCGGCAACACATCCAATACCATCATCTGTAGAAACAATGACATCGGTTGGTTCAATTTTATACTCTTCACCATCTAGCATCGTTTCTTTACAGTTAAATCCAGTTTTAATTACAAATTCTTTTTTATTCAATTTATCGTAATCATACATATGAATCGGTTGTCCCGTTTCCAACATTACATAGTTAGAAATATCAACAATGTTATTGATTGGTTTGATACCGCTTGCCATCAATGCATTTTTTAACCATTTTGGTGATTCTTTCGTAGTTACTCCTTTAACTAATTTAGCCCCAAAGAATGAACATAGTTCTGTCTCGATTTTAACACTGATACCACTACCATCAATACCTGAAGGTGTAACTGCTGGTAAATTAACTTCACGTCCTAACAAAGCTGCAACTTCATAAGCAAAAGATGTTAATGCCATACAATCTGAACGATTTGGTGTTAAACCAACTTCTAAAATCGTATCTTTTAAACCAAGATATTCTAATGGATCTTCACCAATTGGCGCATCATCATCTAATACATGAATTCCTTCTTTATCCTCTGGTTTAAGTAATCGCTGATCTAAACCAAGTTCAGCAATTGAACAAATCATCCCATTAGATTCTTGACCTCTAATTTTACTTTCCTTAATGACAAAACCGCCACCCAAATCACAACCTGGATTAGCAACTATAACTTTTTGATTAGCTGCAACATTTGGAGCTCCACAAACAATTTGTTTCACTTCACCTGGTCTTACTTCTACTTGACAAATATTGAGATGATCACTATCTGGATGTGGTATGCACTCTAATACAAGACCAATTGTCATATTATTACCATTAGCTAAATTATGCATTCCTTCAACTTCTAAACCAATTGAAGTAATCTTATCAGCTAATTCTTTTGGATCTTGATCATCAACTTTTACATATTTATTTAAAACATTTAAACTAATATCCATTCTTCTACTCCTTTCTACCAAATTGACTTAAAAATCTAATATCGTCATTATAGAAATTACGGATATTATCAATTCCATATTTAAGCATTGCTACACGTTCAATTCCAATTCCAAATGCAAAACCTTGATATACTTTTGAATCAAAACCACACATTTCAAGTACCTTAGGATTAACCATTCCCGCACCTAGAATTTCAATCCAACCTGTATGTTTACACATTGAACAACCTTTACCATTACAATTATGGCATGAAATATCAACTTCTACTGATGGTTCAGTAAATGGAAAATATGAAGGACGCAAACGAACTTCGCGTTTTTCCCCAAAAAACTTACGAGCAAATACTTCTAATGTTCCTTTTAAATCAGCCATAGTAATATTTTTATCTACAACTAAACCTTCACATTGCATAAATTGGTGAGAATGAGTAGCATCATCATCATCACGGCGATAAGTCTTACCTGGACAAATAACTTTAATTGGCCCTTTACCTTTAGCTGCCAACATAGTATGTGCCTGAACTGGTGATGTATGTGTACGCATTAAAATACTTTCATCAATATAAAAAGTATCTTGCATATCACGTGCAGGGTGTCCCTTTGGTAAATTCATTAATTCAAAATTGAAGTAATCACTTTCTACTTCAGGTCCTTCTGCAATTTGATAACCCATACCTAAAAATAAATCTTCTAACTCGGCAACGATTGCTGATAAAGGATGTAAAGATCCTTGATCTAATTTATAACTAGGTAAAGTGATATCAATTTTTTCTTTATTGATCTTATCTAAAATTGACTGTTGCTCTAAGATATCTTTTTTATCTTCAACAGCCTTCGATAATTCCTGTTTAACTAAATTTGAAGTTTGACCAAATAATTTTCTTTCTTCAGGGGCCATATCTTTCATCGATTTCATCGCTTCTTGAATCGGTCCTTTTTTTCCAAGGTATAAGACACGGATCTCATTTAATTCTTTTAAAGATGAACAGTTATCCAATTTAGCCAACGCTTCTTCTTTAATTTTTAATAATTTTGTTTCCATATTTCCTCCTAAAAATATAAAAAATCGTTCCAATAGGAACGATTATCTCGCGGTACCATCCTAATTCATAATCCTAAGATTATGCCCTTAATTAACTGTAACGTAGTTTAAACGGCGAGGATTAGTCGCACTCCAAGGTGAATTCAATAGTTCTATTGTTAGAAGAATTTCACCAAATATCTTCCTCTCTAAAACAACTTTCCTACCTACTAGTCCTTATCATCGTGTTGTTATACCTAATTATTATAACGTGTTTGATCTCTTTTGACAATAGAATTTATTTATATTT
>BAHP02000080.1 GCA_000508865.1 Clostridiales bacterium VE202-01 | reverse complement strand
TTATGAATTATGAAATTAGTTAATCCAAAAAACAGAACTTTAACTAAAAAAGTTTTGATAAGAGCAAACAATTGTTATTGCTATGTTATGACAATGACTGCACAATTTTACTTACCTGCGTATTCACCTAAATAACAGTATAAAAAGCAATAATCAACAAAGATCACTGGGTTATTAACTAGTGATCTTTTATCATTAGTAGTAAAAATTTTATATCTATTTAAAATATCTCAATATTATTAAATTTTTTTCCATATTTTAAAATTTATATGGTTATTTATAAACAATTCAGCTATAATAACTTTGTTTTCAATGAGGTGACATATAAGTGAAAATAATTCAATGAAAGGAATTAAATAATGAACAGAAGTATTTCAGTAAAACTGATTGTAGTCAATGCAATGATTGCAAGTGTTTATGCTGCCCTCACTTTAGCAATCTCACCTATTGCCTATTCTGAAATTCAGTTTAGATTATCGGAAATCATGGTTTTTTTAGCATTTTATAATAAAAAATACATCCCCGGCTTAATAATAGGATGTATTATAGCTAATCTATTTTCACCGATGGGACTACTAGATGTAATTTTTGGAACGATCAGTACAATTATTGTCTGCATTACTATGTATGTAATTAAAAACAGATATTTAGCTGCTATTATAGGTGCTATAATTACAGGATTGATTATTGGCGGTGAACTTTGGTATGCTTATCAAATTCCATATCTAATCAATGCTTTATACGTAGCGATCGGTGAATTAATTGTCTTGATCATTGGCGCTTTAGTATTTAAGGCAATAGAACATAATGAATATTTTATAAATATATTAAAAACTTCTTAATATTATATAAGACTCTTTATTGATTGTGTAATAATCAATAAGATGTCTTTTTTATTATCTACTTTAAAATACATACAAACTATCATTTTTTCTTGCATCCTTATCTTATGAATAACATATTTAATAGAATTTAAAATCAAAATATTTATATACTTTTAGCTAACAATAAACAGGTAAATCCTATATATTGAGGATCTACCTGTCTTTTATTTAATGATTATACAGTTTTTGAAATACTTTTTATTTAAATTTAACTGACTACTTCAATTTAGTGATATCTACTAATGACGTATCACCTTTATGACGTTTTTCCAAACTTGTAATTAGTGCTTGAGCTGTATCTAAAGAAGTAAAAATTGGAATTCCAGCTTCAACTGCAAACCGTCTAATCAAAAAGCCATCTTTTAAATTATTATTTCTTGTCGGAATATCAATGATCAAATCTACGGTATCAGTCAGCATTAAATCAAATAAAGTATTATTTTTAGCATTGATCCGATTTACCAAACTAACTGGTACATCATGTTCTTTTAAATAATTATAAGTTCCTTCTGTAGCATATAAATCATATCCAAACATGTAATATTGTTTTGCTATTGGTAAAAATTCTTCTTTTGCTGAATCCTTAATTGTACAAATGATATTCTTTTTCTTAGGTAAATTAATACCTGTACCAATAAATGCTTTATATATAGCCTCGTCATAATCTTTAGAAATTCCTAAGACTTCACCTGTTGATTTCATTTCTGGTCCTAAACTAATTTCAGCACCTTTGATTTTTTCAAACGAGAATACCGGCATTTTAATCGCGACAGTTTCTTTTTCAGGCGCTAAACCATACTCATATCCCTGTTCTTTGATTGATTTTCCCATAATTACATGTGTAGCGACATCAACAACCGGAATATCTGTTACTTTAGAAATATATGGAATCGTACGACTAGAACGTGGATTTACTTCAATTACATAAACTTGATCTTCATATACAATAAACTGAATATTAATCAAGCCGATTACATTTAATGCTTTAGCTAGTCGTTTTGTGTATTCAACAATAGTTTCTTTTATGTGCTCTTTGATTTTTTGTGATGGATAAACTGAAATACTATCACCTGAATGTACTCCTGCTCGTTCTACATGCTCCATGATTCCTGGAATTAAAATACCATGTTTATCACAGATAGCATCGACTTCTACTTCTTTACCAGCTAAATACTTATCAATCAATATAGGATGTTCTTGATATTGGCGATTAATAATTTTCATGAATTTTTTAACATCACCATCATTTAAACAAATCTCCATTCCTGCTCCACCCAAAACATATGATGGTCTTACTAAAACAGGATATTTCAATTTATTTGCAACTTCCAATGCTTCTTCAATCGTAAATACTGTTGATCCACGTGGTCGATCAATATGACATTTTTCAAGAATTTCATCAAACCGTTCACGATCTTCAGCAGCATCTACATCATCAGCTGAAGTACCTAAGATCTTAACTCCCATTTCCATTAAAGCTTTAGTTAATTTGATTGCAGTCTGACCACCAAACTGAACTATTGCACCATCTGGTTTTTCAATATCAACAATATTTTCAACATCTTCAGGAGTAAGAGGTTCAAAATACAAACGATCTGCAATATCAAAATCTGTACTTACAGTTTCTGGATTATTATTAACAATAATCGTATCATATCCAGCTTCTTTTAAAGCCCAAACACAATGAACAGAACAGTAATCAAATTCAATACCTTGACCGATTCTAATCGGACCTGATCCAAGTACCATAATTTTTTTCTTATCATCAGCTGGATCAACTTCATTTACTCCCCCATATACTGAATAATAATACGGAGTTGTTGCATCAAATTCAGCTGCACATGTATCAACTACTTTATATACTGCAGTGATATCATTTTCTTTACACATTGTTTTAATTTCATTTATCGGTTTATTTGTTAATTCACTAATAACTAAATTAGGAAATTCTAAACGTTTTGCTTTTTGTAATAATTCAACCGTTAATTCATTATTCTTAAGTTCATTTTCAACTTCAATCAAATGTTTGATTTTATCAATAAACCACACATCGATCTTTGTAATATCATGAATTTCTTGTTCACTAATTCCTTGACGTAAAGCTTCAGCAATTGCAAAAATTCTTTGATCATCAACATCTTTCAATTTTTTCCGCAAAAACTCTTGATCTTTACCTTCAAGATCATTTAAATACAAATAATACACATTTTGTTCTAGTGAACGTAAAGCCTTCATTAACGCCCCTTCAAAATTATTGCAAATACTCATAACCTCTCCGGTTGCTTTCATCTGAGTCCCTAATTCTCTAGAAGCATCTACGAATTTATCAAAAGGCCATTTAGGAATCTTACAAACAATATAATCTAAAGTAGGTTCATAAGAAGCATATGTTTTACCTGTAACAGCATTAATTATTTCATCAAGATTATATCCTAATGCAATTTTAGCCGCTAATTTAGCAATTGGATAACCAGTGGCTTTACTAGCTAAAGCCGAAGAACGACTTACCCTAGGATTTACTTCAATAACACAATATTCAAAACTATTAGGATTTAATGCGTATTGAACATTACAACCACCTTTTATATTTAAAGCTGTAATAATATTTAAGGCTGATGATCTTAACATCTGATATTCCTTATCAGATAAAGTCTGACTTGGCGCTACAACTATACTATCACCAGTATGTACACCAACTGGATCCAAATTTTCCATATTACATACTGTAATACAATTGCCAGCCCCATCACGCATTACTTCATATTCTATCTCTTTCCAGCCCGCAATACATCTTTCAATTAAACATTGACTAACTCTTGAAAGTCTTAACCCATTAGAACAAATATCATGCAATTCTTGTTCATCATGAGCAATTCCCCCACCAGTTCCTCCTAAAGTATAAGCCGGTCTTACAACTACCGGATATCCGATCTTTTGGGCAAATTCAATTGCATCATCAACGTGATTAACTACGATTGAAGCTGCACATGGTTCATTGATTTGTTCCATCAGATTTTTAAATTCTAACCGGTCTTCAGCCAATTTAATCGTATCGGTAGAAGTTCCGATCGTTCGTACATTATGTTCTTCCAAAAAACCTTCATCAGCTAGAGCCATTGCAATATTTAAAGCATTTTGACCACCCAAAGTAGGTAAAATACTATCTGGCTGTTCTTTAATAATTAAATTTTTAACAACAGGAACAGTTAATGGTTCAATATAAACTTTATCTGCAATATCTTTATCAGTCATAATCGTTGCTGGGTTAGAATTAATTAAAACTACTTCGACCCCTTCTTCTTTTAAAGCACGACAAGCTTGTGTTCCCGCATAATCGAATTCTGCTGCTTGACCAATAATGATTGGGCCTGAACCAATAACTAATACTTTTTTTATTCTACTATCTTTTGGCATCTTATTTTACCTCCATCATCTTTATAAACTCTTCAAATAATGCATCTGTATCTAAAGGCCCAGCACATGCTTCAGGATGAAATTGTACTGTTTTAATATTTTCATTTAAATATTCTAAGCCTTCGATCGTTTTATCATTAACGTTGATAAACCATGGTCTTGCTACAGTTTCGTCAATCGAATCAGTTTTAATTACATAATTATGATTTTGGGTTGAGATATATACTCGCCCTGTTTTTAAATCTTTGACCGGATGGTTAGCACCATGATGTCCATATTTCATTTTTTCTGTTTTAAAACCATGTGCTAAAGCCATAAGCTGATGTCCCAAACATATTGCAAAAATTGGTTTTCCGCTTTTTACCAAAGTTTTGATTTCTTCAATAATCTGGACATTTTCTGATGGGTCTCCAGCACCATTCGACAACATAATTCCATCATAATCGTTAGCTAAAATTTCATCAGCAGTAGTACTAGCAGGATATACCGTTACCTGACAGCCATGTCTAACTAAACTTTTAGCTATATTTGCTTTTGCTCCATAATCCAACAAAGCAACTTTCTTTATCCCATCACCAAGTATATAACTTTCTTTACAAGTTGTTTTTTCAACTACACCAGTTACTTTGAAATCATGAATTTTTTTCATTACTTCTGTCAAATCATCGTATTTATTAGTTGTAATCATTCCATTCATACAACCTTTACTACGAATGATCTTAGTTAAATTACGCGTATCAATTCCCTGAATCCCTGGTATATCATGTTGTTTTAAATAATCTTCAAGTTCAATATTTTTTCTAAAGTTACTTCCTAACCTTGCAAGTTCATTAACAACAAATCCTTCAACATGCGGTTTATATGATTCTTGATCATCTAAACAAACACCATAATTTCCAATTAAAGGATATGTCATTACGACAGATTGCCCAGCATAAGAAGGATCTGTCAATACTTCTAAATATCCAGTCATTGAAGTATTAAAAACAAATTCACTCACAACTTCTTTTATTGCTCCAATACTTCTGCCTTCAAACACATTACCGTCTTCTAATATTAAGTATGCCTTCATAGTTATCCTCCTTTATTACTATAAAAAAACATATCAACAGAAATGATATGTCTAACAACAACAAAAATATGAAAATAAGGCTTTTTGATTCACTTTTTTACTTTCCTTAAATACTACCATCAGCCTCATTCCTTTCTTTTCTTGTATAGTATAGTAGAAAAGAAGGGATTATTCAAGATATTTTTATATTTTTTTATTATCGCGTATATAATTTATCATAACAATATTTTAAAAATATTAAAATAAGATTATTTTCTTAAATAATCATTAAAAAAACGGCTGTTTAACCGTTTATTTTTTCTTATCTAATTTATATGTTTGAACCCAATTATCAATTACCTCTTCATTCATCCCTGTTGATGATAAATTAAGATAATTTTTTTCTTTCCCTTTTTCTACATAAAACACACCTGGTGTAGTTGAAAATTCAGGAAAATATTTTTTTATAATTGCTAAGTTTTCTTGTTCACTGCGATTTTCATTATCAAGAACAACCTCATACATAACGACATGATGCGTCTTTATATATTCATCAAATACTGAATGAAAGTCTCGACAATATAAACAGTAAGTAGTTGAAAGAATAACCGGAAAAGATTCTTTTTTCTCAATCATCGCTTCCATCTCTTCAAGCGTTATGTATTTAATCTCTCCAGCTGTTGTATCTCTTTCATATTCTGTAATTTCTTCTTCATTTTCAGTAACAGCTTCTTTTGAAGTTGATATATCTGAATCATCACTTTTATTACATGCAGTTAGACCTAATAGCATTGAACAAATGATTATAATTTTTATAATTTTCATATATACCCCCATATAACAGCATTAGCTTTATAATATACCAAATTTTAATTCATTAATTTGTGATATTAAATATAAATTTATAATAACTTTACTTTTCACCAGCTTCCTTTAGCTTAATCAACAATAATATTATACACAAAATTATATCATTTGATAAATGCAGTTTTTAATAATAAATTTATCCAGATTATCAAAATAATAAAAATGCAGTCAAATTAATGACTACATTTTATAAAATATTATTTAATTGCCGCATGATATTCTTGTAAAGATTTTACTTCATGACTACCATGAATCTTCATTTCCATAATTCCTTCCAATGAAGCTTTGGCAGCTGCAATATTAGTCATATATGGAATCTTCATCTTAATTGCTGACTTTCTGATATAACTATCATCATGAACACTTTGTTTTCCATCAGGAGTATTGATAACCATTGCTAATTCACCATTTGTTAAAGCATCTGCAATATTTGGGCGACCTTCATGAATTTTTTTTGATTTTTTCAGCCGGAATACCATTTTCTGTAATCAATTCATACGTCTTACCTGTTGCAACAATTGTAAAACCAGCATCATAATATCCTTGCGCCAATTCAACAACTTCAGGTTTATCTAAATCACTAACACTAATCAAAACTTTTCCTTCTGTTGGTAAAATAGATTTTGTTGCTTCTTCAGCCTTATATAAAGCTGCTCCATATGAACTAGCAAGTCCTAAGACCTCGCCAGTTGAACGCATTTCTGGTCCTAGAATCGGATCAACTTCTGGGAACATATTAAATGGGAAAACTGCTTGTTTTACACCAATATGTGGAATTTTCTTTTCTGTCAATGACGTTACTGGTGAAGGACGTCCCGTTAAATCACTAGTAACGATATCAGTAGCTAGTTTAACCATGTTAATATTACATACTTTTGATACTAAAGGTACTGTTCGAGAAGCACGAGGATTGGCTTCTAATACATAAACTTTATTATCAGCAATTGCATATTGCATATTCATCAGACCACGTACATTCATTTCTCTAGCAATCTTCTTAGTATACTCTTTAATTGTCTCTAGATGACGGATCGGAATATGTTTTGATGGTAAAATACATGCTGAATCTCCTGAATGAATTCCAGCTAATTCAATATGTTCCATAACCGCTGGAACAAAAACATTCTCACCATCACTAATTGCATCTGCTTCACATTCCATTGCATTATTTAAGAACCGATCAATCAAAATTGGACGATCTGGAGTTACCCCAACAGCTGCTGCCATATATTGTTTTAATGATTCGTCATCATAAACAACTTCCATACCACGACCACCTAATACGTATGAAGGTCTTACCATTAATGGATAGCCTATTCTTTGAGCTATTTCTAGCGCTTCATCAACATTTACTGCCATTCCTGATTCTGGCATTGGTATTTCTAGTTTTTCCATCATTTCATTAAATAAGTCACGATCTTCAGCCATATCGATCGTTTCAGGTGTAGTACCTAAAATATTAACACCATTTTTCTTTAACTGTGCAGCTAGGTTTAATGGTGTTTGACCACCAAACTGAGCAATTACACCAACAGGTTTTTCTTTTTCATAAATACTTAATACATCTTCTAATGTTAAGGGTTCAAAATATAATTTATCTGATGTATCGTAATCAGTTGAAACAGTTTCTGGATTACAATTTACAATAATTGTTTCAAAACCTAATTTCTTTAATGCTAAAGCAGCATGAACACAACAGTAATCAAATTCAATCCCTTGTCCAATTCTGTTTGGTCCACCACCTAAGATCATGATTTTTTTCTTATCAGTATGAATATTACTTTTATCTGGAGCATTATATGTAGAATAATAGTATGCACTATCAGGTGTTCCACTTACATGAACTGGTTCCCACGCTTGATCAATACCATTAGCTAATCTTTGTTTTCTAATCACATCTTCTTCAACAGCTAATATTTGACTTAAATATTTATCAGAAAAACCATTTTGTTTTGCTTGTTTCAAAACATCGATTGGTAATTCTTTACCTCTATAAGTCATAATATTTTCTTCTTCTTCAACTAGCTCTTTCATTTGTTCAATGAAATAATGTTTTATTTGCGTCAATTCAAACAACTCTTCAACTGTTGCTCCTTTTCTTAACGCTTCATACATAATAAATTGTCTTTCGCTTGTAGGAATTGTTAATTTCTTTAATAATTCCTCTTTTGATAATTCGTTAAAATTCTTTGCATACCCTAAACCATAGCGACCTATTTCAAGCGAACGAATTGCTTTTTGGAATGCTTCTTTATAAGTTCTACCAATACTCATAACTTCGCCAACAGCTTTCATTTGTGTTCCCAGTTTATCCTCGGCACCTTTGAATTTTTCAAATGCCCAGCGAGCGAATTTAATAACTACATACTCACCATCTGGTACGTATTTATCCAAAGTTCCATACTTACCACATGGAATATCTTCCAAAGTCAATCCAGCTGCTAACATTGCTGAAACTAACGCAATTGGGAATCCTGTAGCCTTTGAAGCCAAAGCAGATGAACGTGAAGTTCTTGGATTTATTTCAATTACAACAATGCGATCAGTTTCTGGATCATGAGCGAACTGAACATTTGTTCCACCAATAACGCCAATTGATTCAACGATTCTAAAGGCCTGATCTTTTAAACGATCTTGTACTTCCTGACTTATTGTCAACATTGGTGCACTACAGAAGGAATCACCAGTATGTACTCCTAATGGATCAATATTTTCAATAAAACAAACTGTGATC
Source organism: Clostridiales bacterium VE202-01 (assembly GCA_000508865.1). Classification (GTDB taxonomy): domain Bacteria; phylum Bacillota_I; class Bacilli_A; order Erysipelotrichales; family Coprobacillaceae; genus Thomasclavelia. Next base: position 9,882 of record BAHP02000080.1, on the reverse strand, counting down.
ATATTGTTGTTGGCATCACGAACAACCTCAACTTCTAATTCTTCCCAACCTAAAATTGATTCTTCAATCAAACATTGGTTAACTAAACTTGCTTGTAATCCACGAGATACGACTGTCTTTAATTCTTCAACATTATAAACAAGTCCACCTCCGGCTCCTCCCATCGTATAAGCCGGACGTACAACTACTGGATATCCTAATTTATCAGCGATATCTAAAGCTTCTTCAACTGTATTAGCGATTTCACTTCGAGCCATTTCAATATTTAAAGCATTCATTGCTTTTTTAAATTCAAGTCGATCTTCACCACGTTCAATTGCATCAACTTGAACCCCTAAAACCTGAACATTATACTTTTCTAAAATTCCTGCTTGATTTAATTCTGAACATAAATTTAATGCCGATTGTCCTCCTAAATTAGGTAAAAGAGCATCAGGTCTTTCTTTTTCAATAATTTGTGTCAATCTCGCTAAATTTAACGGTTCAATATAAGTAACATCAGCAGTTTCTGGATCTGTCATAATTGTTGCAGGGTTAGAATTCACCAAAACAATTTCATATCCTAAACTTTTTAATGCTTTACAAGCTTGAGTTCCAGAATAATCAAATTCACAAGCTTGACCAATAATAATTGGTCCTGAACCAATTACTAGTACTTTATTAATATCTTCTCTCTTTGGCATAATCGTCCTCCTTTTAAATTTCTTAAAAAAAACATATCAATATTGATATGTTAATCACAAAAAATAGAACTACAAAAGAATTGAAAATGATTAAAATTTAACTTACCAAAATACTCTTTTAACATCATTATCTTCCCTTCGTTCTTTTATCTATAATATTGTACATAACAACATTATTAAATTCAACAAATTAATAAATATTTATTGCTACAAAAAATTTCATTTATATTTTAAATATGTCTAAAATAAAACTTATGGTAAATACTAATTATAGGGTGATTCAATGAAAAATTTAACTCATAATAAAATAATCAAAGAAATTCTCGAAAATGTTCACGATGATATGCAAGATGAAGAGATAATTCATCTGGTTCTCGAAAAACCTATTGCAAACAATAAACAAGAAAAGGAAACTTTGGCCAAAACTTGCAGATAAAATCGCTCATCTAGGTGGCAGCTGGAGTTTTATTATTATTTTTATAATTCTATTAATAGCATGGATGTGGTTTAATTTATTTACACCTAACAGTATCGATCCCTATCCTTTCATCCTTTTAAATCTGATTCTTTCTTGTGTAGCAGCTATTCAAGCACCAATTATTATGATGGCACAAAATCGTCAGGAACAAAAAGATCGTCAAAGAAATGAAAATGATTACAAAGTTAATTTAAAAACCGAAATCATTATCCAAGACCTTCATAATAAATTAGACTTAATTATCGAAGAATTAGAAAAAGTAAATCAAAAATAAGATATCGCCTTATATCGACAACTATGTTAAAATCATGTTGTCGAGGTGATATAATGAAAAAAAAGAAGTCAAAAAAACTTTTCAATAAAAAAAATACTCTTTTCTTTATATTAATAAGTATTATCGTTTTTTCATGTTCACTTTATTATAAACGTTATTTACCTGATTATTTGATGCATAGTATTATAATATTTTTAATCATTATGTTCTTTTGTTTTCCGATTTTATTTAACAAATATAAAAAAAAGCAATCTCTTATTAAAGCTGTTTTTGTATTATTATCTTGTTGTTTATTAATTTCTGGAATAGTAATATTTAATCATAATGATAAATTATCCACAGAAGGTAAATATATTGGCATCGATATTTCAAAATGGAATGAAGAAGTCGATCTTCAGCTAGCTAGTCAAGAAATTGATTATGTAATTATTCGTTGTGGTTATACTTCTTTAACTGATGGCACAAAAACTAAAGAAGATCCTTATTTTAAACAAAACGTTAAACAATGTGAAGAATTATCTATTCCTTATGGCGTTTATTATTATTCGCTCGCTCAAGATGCTATTCAAGCAAAAAAAGAAGCTGATTTTGTAACTTCATTATTAGATAATAAAGTACCTGATTTAGGTGTTTTCATAGATTTAGAGGATGAAGAGTTTCAAGAAGATTTATCTAACGATACTTTAACTACTGTTGCAACCACTTTTTTAGAAAACATTCCTAGTCAAAATAAAAAAGGAATCTATGCAAACCATAACTGGTGGACGACAAAACTTACCGATAAAAAATTAAATGACTATATAAAATGGAAAGCCCGCTACAATAATGATCCTATTATCGAAGATGAATATCAAATCCTCCAATATAGTGAAACAGGTTCTATCAAAGGTATAACTGGTAATGTAGATTTAAATATAACAACTACTAAATACTGGCAATAACATCATAAAAAGAAGAATATATATTAGAATATCGTATCGATCATGCCCAATGAATTATTTAATCAAACAAAAAATAGTTAAATGTGATATTTGAATATGCTTACGATGAAGAATTTGAAACTCTTAAACAAAAATAGATAACATGGAAGTGCATTCTTGATAAAACTCATCTATATTCTTGATGAGTTTTTGTCTATCTAAATATAATAAAAAAAGAGTAAAATGCATAAGCATTTCACCCTATCAAGCTTAATTGATTTTAGTAATCTTATATCCTAATTTATCAAATTCATCAATAATCGTTTGAATATGTGCATTACCATTAGTTTCCACAGTAACCCTTAATTCCACTTCAGAAAAACGTGCAAAATTTTTAAACTGGTTATGATCAACAGCAATTACATTTGCATTGCACTGATTTAATACTTTAGACACTAATTCTAACTGCCCCGGTTTATCTTGAAGTTGAACAGAAAAAGTAAAAATTCGACCTCTAGATATTAATCCCTTATTGATCATTGAAGAAATTGTCATTACATCTATATTTCCACCACTAATCAATGAAACAACTTTTTTATTCTTCTCATATAATTTTTTCAATCCTGCTAAAGATAAAATACCAGAACCTTCAGCTACCATCTTATGTTTTTCAACCAGCAAAAGAAAACTATCCATCAACTCATAATCATTTACTGTAATTATTCCATCAACATATTTTTTTATATATTCAAAAGTTTTATTACCAATTGTTTTTACCGCTGTTCCATCAGCTATTGTATTAGCCTCAGCCAAAGTAACAACCCGATCTTCATGGATTGCAGCCAAAGCGCTTGCCGCACCTTCAGGTTCCACACCATAAATTTTAACATTAGGATTAATTTGCTTAGCCGCACAGGCAATCCCAGCAATTAATCCACCACCGCCAATTGGTACTAAAATTACATCAGTATTTGGTAACTCTTCCAAAATCTCTAACGCTATGGTTCCTTGCCCCTCAATAACATCTTCATCATCAAAAGGATGCACAAATGTATATCCTTTACTTTTTTGTAATTCTACCGCTTTAGCATAAGCTTCATCATAGACTTCTCCATGTAAAACAACTTCTGCCCCATGGGCTTTTGTTGCATCCACTTTTATTAATGGTGTATGAGCAGGCATACAAATAGTTGCTTTAACACCTAACATTTTAGCAGCATAAGCTACTCCCTGTGCATGATTTCCAGCCGAAGAAGCAATCAGTCCTTTTTTCTTAGCATCATCATCAAGTTTAACAATTTTATTATAAGCTCCTCTTATTTTGAATGCACCAGTTTTTTGGAGATTTTCTGGTTTAATATATACATCATTGCCACATTCTGCTGAAAAAGCTTCACTATGAATTAAACGGGTTTCTTCAATTACTTCATCTACTCTTTTTTTGGCAGCTTTAAAATCTTCTAATTTTAACATTTTTTATATCCCCCTTAATTAAATTACATTATAGCATTTCTTATCAAAAAATAAAATAATGTTTAATTCCATTTCTAGCTAATATAAAATATATTTTTTAACTATCGCTAAATCAAGCTTCAAAAAAGCAAACCCTAAAGATTTGCTCTACTTCGCCTTTATTTGGTTACTTGCTTCATCAAAATAAAAACTATTTGCTTCTAAACGCATCATAACTTCATCACGATCAGCATCATTAACTTCTAATAAATGTTCTAGAGACATATCATCATCCCTTAATTTCGTATTCAAAAAACTTACCAGCATATTAATATCATTTGGCAACATTATATCTCACCCTTTCTGTTCAACATTTTTAAACATTCATAAATTCCCTCTTCATCATTAGATAAAGTAATATAATTTGCTCGTTGTTTCACCTCATCAACTGCATTAGCCATAGCTACGCCCATACCTGCAAATTCAATCAAACTCAAATCATTATATCCATCACCAAAACTAATTACCTCTTCTTGTTTAATACCAAGTTGTTCAATTAACATTCGCAAAGAAGCTGCTTTATCAATTCCCTGCGCCATTACTTCAATAAAAAACGGTGCTGAACGATAAATACTTAAAGACTCGCCATATGGCTCCTTAAATTCATCAATAATTCTTTTTGCATGATCAGGTTCTCCAGTCAATAAAACTTTATTTACCGAAAAATCTACAGTATCTTTAAAACTATCGATATGTTTTATTGGCATATGATTAACTTCACTTTCAATAATAACATATTTATCGTTATCATCTTCTGTCAAAATCAATTCATCAGTATAAGTCATTACTGCCAAATTGTATTTTTTAGCACGATTGTATACTGCATGAGCTGTTTTGGCATCATATACCTTTTGATAAATAGTTTTTTTAGTACGATAATCCACTACTTTAGCTCCATTAAATGATAAAAGATACCCACCTGTTTTGTCCAACTCTAATTCCTTTGCTTCAGCATATAGCCCCGCTGTAGGACGACCTGAAGCTAAAACCAATATTACACCTTGTTTCGCTAATTTTTGTAATATAGCTTTTGTTTTAGGCAAAATCTTTTTATCACTACTTTTTAACGTTCCATCCAAATCCAACGCAATTAATTTATATGTCATCTTTTCTACCTCTCAATATACTCAAAGTTTATTAAAAGATAGATATTTTGTCAAATATATTTAGTAATATATTTGATACTATTATTATAACCTAATTATTACTATTTAAAGCCTTGAATTCTCAATAAATTCTTGTCTATAATATTTCTTAGAAATTATAAAATTGGAGGTATCAATATATGTCGCTCATACAAGCAAAAAAATATTTAAAACAATTTGATCGTGATCAAGATATAATCGAATTTGATGTTTCTAGCGCAACTGTCGAACTTGCAGCTCAAGCCTTAAACTGTATTCCAGGAAGAATCGCTAAAAGCTTATCATTCAAAATTAATGATCAAGCCATTTTGATCGTTACTGCTGGAGACATGAAAATTGATAATCATAAATATAAAGAAACGTTTAAAACTAAAGCTAAAATGCTGTCACGTGATGAAGTCCTACCAATAATTGGTCATGATGTCGGTGGTGTTTGCCCTTTTGGCATCAACCCTAATGTTACTGTTTATTTAGATGAATCTCTCAAGCGATTTAACACCGTTTTTCCCGCCTGTGGCAGTTCCAACAGTGCAATTGAATTAACAATTGAAGATTTACAAAAGTATGTAAATGCTTCATGGATCGATGTTTGTAAAACCATCTAATGATGGTTTTTTATTATTGCATAAAAAATATTATCGCATTAACTTTTTTTATTGCATTTAATAAAAAAATATTATATACTAACATCAATTAGTAATAGTAATTAAAAGCAATGATTAGGAGAGTAGTAATTTACAGAACCTACAGCGAGCTGGGAAATGGTGTGAGCCTAGCAGGGGAGTTTATTATGAAGAACACCTATGAGCTGTCTACCGAAAGCATATGCAAGTAGGCTAGAACGTTACCAGTAACGTTACTATTGGCGGGTATCGAGTACTCTATGAAGTATTTTCCGTACCATGTAACTATTAAAACTATTTAGTTATCTGGGTACTCGCGACATTAAGCGAGTTTTTCTATTCTCGCAACTATACAATTTTAAGGGGGAAATATATTATGTGTGGTTTTTTAGTAGTCGGAAATGAAGAATTTAAATTGGAGGTATTTAATGACGCATTAGATCAAGCGGCTTATCGTGGACCCGATCACCAGCATGTTAGTATAAAAGAGGGAATAACATGGGGATTTAATCGATTATCAATTATGGATCTATCTTCAAAAGGAAATCAGCCTTTTGCTTATAAAGACTGTGTACTTGTTTGTAATGGAGAAATTTATAATTACCCTGATTTAAAAATAATGTTAGAGAAAGAATATACTTTTAAATCTGGTAGTGATTGTGAAATCTTAATTCCTTTATATAAAAAATATGGTTTAGAAATCATGTGTAAATTTTTGGATGCTGAATTTGCACTAGTAATCTATGACAATGAGAAAAAAGAAATCATGGCAGCTCGCGATCCAATGGGAATCAGACCAATGTTTTATGGTTACAGCAAAGTTGATGGAAAAATTTGTTTTGCTTCAGAAGCTAAAAGTCTATTTTCATTGTGTGAAGATATCATGCCTTTTCCACCAGGTCACTATTATAAAGAAGGAAAATTTATCTGTTATAATGATTTAAGTGATCCTAAAATCATTAACAATGACGATTTAGATACAATCGCTATAAAATTAAAAACAAAATTAGAAAGTGCCGTTAAAAAAAAGATTCATGTCTGATGCACCAATCGGTTATTTATTAAGCGGTGGTCTAGATTCGTCTTTAGTATGTGCGATAGCTTCTAAATTAAACGATAAGCCAATCAGAACTTTTGCTATTGGTATGGAAAGTGATCCTATCGATTTAAAATACGCAAAACAAGTTGCCGATTATTTAGGTACTGAACATACTGAAGTAATCATAACCAAACAAGATCTACTAAATAATTTAAGAGAAGTTATCTTTCATTTAGAAACATATGATATTACAACTATTAGAGCTAGTATGGCGATGTATTTATTATGCAAATACATTCACGAAAATACTGATATCAAAGTAATTATGACAGGTGAAGTTAGTGATGAATTATTTGGTTATAAATATACCGACTTTGCACCAAACCCTCAAGCCTTTCAAGATGAAGCTAAAAAACGAATTAAAGAATTATATATGTATGATGTTTTAAGAGCTGATCGTTGTATTTCTGCTCATGCCTTAGAAGGACGAGTTCCTTTTGCTGATATTGATTTTGTTGATTACGCTATGAGCATTGATCCGGTTAAAAAAATGAATACTTATAATAAAGGAAAATATTTGTTAAGACACGCATTTGAAGGTATGGATTATTTACCTGATGATATCTTATTTAGAGAAAAAGCTGCATTTTCAGATGCGGTAGGACATTCAATGGTTGATTATTTAAAAGAATATGCTGAAAGCTTATACAATGATGATGACCTTGTTATCGCAAAAGAAAAATATTCTTTTGCTACTCCGTTTACAAAAGAATCATTATTATATCGTGATATCTTTGAATCATTTTATCCTGGACAAGCTAAATGGGTAAAAGATTTTTGGATGCCAAATAAAGAATGGGAAAATTGTGATGTTGATGATCCTAGTGCTCGAGTTCTTAAAAACTATGGTAATAGCGGTAAATAAAATGCTAGTTCATTTTGAACTAGCATTTTTATTATTGATCAATATATTTTCTAACTGTCTTAAAAAAATATCATGAATCTTATCTGTCCTTTTAGCAGGGCCTTTTACTCGCTTGTTCATCCGTCTTTGTTTAGCCGAAACATAACGTCCCATCAATAATTGATCAATATTTTCATTATTAATAACTTTTCCTGAAGGATGAAGCACTTGAGCCCCTTTTAACAAAGCATAACTTGCCAGTCCATAATCCTGACTAATTACTAAATCGCCTTTTTTACAAATATTTATGATTGCCTGATCAACGCTATCTTTACCCACTTCACAAAAACAAACTTTAAAATAATCATCCTGAAGACAATGAGCATAATCAATAAAAACAATCATTTCCACTAAATAACGTTTAGCTAATTTTTTTATTTCTAAAAGATCTGGACAAGCATCACCATCAACTAAAACAGCCATGCTTTACAACCAATCAAAATTGTCATCGCCAAAAAACCACCTATTAAACCTCCGATATGTCCGGCTTTTGATACACGACCATTTAAAAATGTAAAAGCAATATTAATAACAATAATATACATATACGATTTTAATAGCATATAAAAATCACCACCAACAAATATTCCTAATGATATCATCGCACCTAAAAAACCATAAAAAATACCACTAGCTCCTAATGTAATCGTATTATATGAATTAATAAACTTTTTCCCTTGATAATAACAAGCACCACTTGTTGCAATGCAACTAATTAATACTAAATAAAAGTATTGGCCAGATCCTAAAAGCGGTTCAAAAAATCTTCCCCCTAAATAATATATACTATATACATTCATAAATATATGCACAATATCAATATGAACAAAATTAGCAGTAATAAAACGCCAATATTCTTTTTTCACATCAATTCTAGCATATAAAATGCCCCATACTTGATTGCCAATGATGATTTATCGTCGCTTTTATCAATAAAATTAATAATTATAAATATAATAATACAAATTAAAATAATTAAATTAGTTATCATTTAACGCCCCGCCTTTTCTGATTGAATAACCGTTACTCTTCTGGTCCTTTGAAGTGTATGTCCCTTATCGTTAGTTACTGAATATATAACTTCATATTCTCCAACTTCATTAACGTTAACATTATTTTTTAAAATTTTTATTTTTTCAGTAATATTATTACCACTACCATCCGTAGCCTCTACTCCCTCTAAGGCATTAAAACTACTTCCTTTTAAAATCTCAATATTATCGATTCCTGTTAAAGTTGGATTATTTCCATTTTGTCCGGCTACAATCTTAACCCTTAATGAGGCTGACTGATTACCAGCTTGATCTTCAACAATGATTCTTTCAACATACGATCCTTTTTCAGTAAATATCTTATATGTTTCTTTTTCTTCTCCTTCACCCTTAAAATATGCAGTATACGTTGAATTATCTTCTACTTCCTCAATTAAATCAATTGCATTAACTCTTGTATTTAAAGCTACATTAAAAGTTGATGCTTTTAATGTAACAACAGGTTTTGTAGTATCTACTATTTTTATATAAAAAGGATATTCTACCCCTAAATAAGTTGCAGAAACTTTATAAAGCCCTATTTCATTTTTTAAATCAGAAAAATTCAATACAACCTGTGATAAAATAGCCTCATTTGCATTTATGTAATATTGTGGCGAGGTTTGTATTTCACTACCATATTCATATATGAACGTATCTCTTCTAATAGTTAAAGGTGTGATATTAAAAGCACAAACAACTAATATTATATTAACTAAGGCAAAAAAAGCTAATACAATCATAATTATTCTATTCTTCATACCCTCACCTACTCCCTAAAAATCATTATACCATCTTTATATGAAAATTGCTCTAATTATGCTAATGAATATATTCACGAACTATATTATGCCTTTTTATCATAAAAATCAATTACATTTAAAAATAATTAATATTTTTTAATATCTAGACTATAGAAACATTCCCTATTAAATAATATTGCCATTTATCGATAAAAATTTACTATAAAACATTTATAAAAATAATATAACGATTTTATCTTATATCTCATAATTAATTATCTAAATCAGCAATTATAATGCTCCAAAAAATATATAACTATAACTTCTTTATATTTAGCATTTACACATCTCTATCATTATCCAAATTGTTTATCAATAAATATTTACCTCAACAATTAAGCTTAGATACCCTAAAAAAAGGGGCTGTAACGAATGAATAGTTTTTGGCTATTCATTCGCTTTTTTTATGT